>NZ_NTGZ01000469.1 GCF_002551245.1 Streptomyces sp. rh34 | reverse complement strand
CCCCCTGGCCCTGCCGGGACGCGCCACCGTTCCCGGCGCGCCGGTCCCGGCCGCCGCCCTGCCGGCCCTGGCCGCCACCGGACGGCTGTCCCTGGCTCTGGCCCTGGCGCTGCTTCGGGGGACGGCCGCCCCGCTCGCCGCGGCCCTGCTGCCCGCCGCCGGAGCCGCCCGCGCCGGGCTCGTCGTCAAGACGCAGCGTCAGCGAGATCCGCTTGCGCGGCCCGTCGACGTCCATGACCTTGACCTTCACGATGTCCCCGGGCTTCACGACGTCGCGCGGGTCCTTCACGAACGTCTTCGACAGCGCCGAGACGTGCACCAGACCGTCCTGATGGACGCCGACGTCGACGAACGCGCCGAACGCGGCCACGTTGGTCACGACGCCCTCCAGGACCATGCCGGGCTCCAGGTCGCCGAGCTTCTCGACGCCTTCCTTGAAGGTCGCGGTGCGGAACGCCGGGCGCGGGTCGCGCCCCGGCTTCTCCAGCTCCTTGAGGATGTCCGTCACGGTCGGCAGCCCGAACATGTCGTCCACGAAGTCCGCCGCGCGCAGCGACCGCAGGGCCTCCGCGTTGCCGATCAGCGAGGCCACCTCGCCGCCCGCCGTCTTCCCCATCCGCCGCACCACCGGGTAGGCCTCGGGGTGCACGCTGGAACCGTCGAGCGGGTCGTCGCCACCCCGGATCCGCAGGAAGCCCGCGCACTGCTCGTACGCCTTCGGGCCGAGCCGCGCCACGTCCTTGAGGGCCTTGCGGGACCGGAAGGGGCCGTTGGAGTCCCGGTGCGCGACGATGTTCTCGGCGAGCCCCGAGCTGATGCCCGACACACGGGAAAGCAGCGGCGCGGACGCGGTGTTGACGTCCACTCCGACCCCGTTCACACAGTCCTCGACGACCGCGTCCAGCGAACGGGACAGCTTCACCTCGGACAGGTCGTGCTGGTACTGGCCGACGCCGATCGACTTCGGGTCGATCTTCACCAGCTCCGCCAGCGGGTCCTGGAGGCGCCGGGCGATGGAGACGGCGCCGCGCAAGGACACGTCCATGTCGGGCAGTTCCTGCGAGGCGAACGCGGAGGCGGAGTACACCGAGGCGCCCGCCTCCGAGACCATCACCTTGGTGAGTTTCAACTCCGGGTGCTTGTCGATCAGTTCACCGGCAAGCTTGTCCGTCTCACGGGACGCCGTACCGTTGCCGATCGCGACCAGGTCGACCGCGTGCTCCTTCGCGAGGTGCGCGAGCTTCGCGAGCGCCTGGTCCCACTTGTTCGCGGGCACGTGCGGGTGGATCACATCGGTGGCCACCACCTTGCCGGTGGCGTCGACGACCGCGACCTTCACCCCCGTACGGAAGCCGGGGTCCAGGCCCAGCGTGGCCCGGGTCCCGGCCGGGGCGGCGAGCAGCAGATCGCGCAGGTTCGAGGCGAAGACCCGCACCGCCTCGTCCTCCGCCGCCGTGCGCAGCCGCAGCCGCAGATCGATGCCGAGGTGCACCTGGATCCGGGTCCGCCACGCCCAACGCACGGTGTCGCCGAGCCACTTGTCGCCCGGGCGGCCCCCGTCGGCGATCTCGAAGCGGCGGGCGATCATGTTCTCGTAGGCGGAGGGGCCGGGCCGGTCGGCGGCCTCCGGCTCCTCCGGTTCCAGGACCAGGTCGAGCACGTTCTCCTTCTCGCCGCGCAGCATCGCGAGCACCCGGTGCGAGGGCAGCGCGGTGAACGGCTCCGCGAAGTCGAAGTAGTCGGCGAACTTCGCGCCGGCCTCCTCCTGGCCCTCGCGCACCTTCGCCGCCAGCCGGCCGCGCGTCCACATGCGTTCGCGCAGCTCGCCGGTCAGGTCGGCGTCCTCGGAGAACCGCTCGGTGAGGATCGACCGGGCCCCGTCCAGGGCGGCGGCCGCGTCCGCCACACCCTTGTCGCCGTCCACGAACGCGGCGGCCGCCGCGAGCGGATCGACCGACGGGTCGCCGAGCAGGCCGTCCGCCAGCGGTTCGAGCCCCGCCTCCCGGGCGATCTGCGCCTTCGTCCGCCGCTTCGGCTTGAACGGCAGGTAGATGTCCTCCAGGCGCGCTTTGGTCTCGGCGGCCCGGATGCTCGCCTCCAGCGCCGCGTCGAGCTTGCCCTGTTCGCGTACGGAGTCGAGGATCGACGTACGCCGCTCCTCCAGCTCCCGCAGATAGCGCAGCCGTTCCTCCAGCGTGCGCAGCTGCGCATCGTCGAGGGATTCGGTCGCCTCCTTGCGGTAGCGCGCGATGAACGGCACGGTCGATCCGCCGTCGAGCAGCTCGACGGCTGCCCTGACCTGTCGCTCACGTACGCCGAGCTCCTCGGCGATCCTGCCTTCGATGGACGTCGTCACGGTTTTCCCGACTCGCCTTCTCGTACTGGCTGTGCTGGCCGTGCTCGTGTCGCGATGAGCACGTTCTTGCTTGCCGGGGGGCATCCCCCCGGCCTGCATTGTGCCGGGTGGCCGGGGGCCGTGTCGCGTGACCTCGGGCAACACGCCCGGGGCCCCCGCGCCGGGGCGGGGGCCCCGGGCGGGGCCGGGGAGCGCTTCGGGTCAGCCCCGGC
>NZ_NTGZ01000047.1 GCF_002551245.1 Streptomyces sp. rh34 | reverse complement strand
ATTCTGCCACTGCCCGGCACCGGCGGGCCGGTGGGCGGGGTCGGCCGCGCCGGGGCGGTCGCCGCTCAGGGAGTCTCGCCCTTCGTGCCGTGGGCGCCCGGGAGGGTGGGGGTCGGGGTGCGTTCCAGCTCGTGGCTGAGCTCCTCCAGCTCGCTGCCGCCCGCCATCTGCCGGGTCAGCTCGTCCAGCGTGACGTCGGCCTTGGTGTGGCTGCCGGACATCGCGCCGCGCTTGAGGAGGATGAAGCGGTCCCCGACGAGGTGGGCGTGGTGCGGGTTGTGCGTGATGAGGACCACGCCGAGGCCGGCGTCGCGGGCCGCCGCCACGTACTTGAGGACCACGCCGGACTGCTTGACGCCGAGCGCGGCGGTCGGCTCGTCCAGGACCAGGACCTTCGCGCCGAAGTAGACGGCGCGGGCGATGGCCACGCACTGGCGTTCGCCGCCGGACAGGGTGCCGATGGGCTGGTCGACGTCGCGCAGGTCGATGCCCATGCGCAGCAGTTCGGTACGGGTCGTCTCGCGCATCTTCCGGACGTCGAGGCGCTTGAGGGGGCCGAACCCGACGGTGGGCTCGGAGCCGAGGAAGAAGTTCCGCCAGACCGGCATCAGGGGGACGACGGCGAGGTCCTGGTAGACGGTGGCGATGCCCCGGTCCAGGGCGTCACGCGGATTGGCGAGGGTGGTCTCCTCCCCCTCGATCAGGAAACGTCCGGCGTCGTGCCGGTGCAGCCCCGCGATGATCTTGATGAGGGTGGACTTGCCGGCGCCGTTGTCCCCGAGGACGCAGGTGATCTCACCCGCGTGGACCTCCAGCGATACGTGCTCCAGGGCCTTGATGTTCCCGTAGAACTTGGACACGTCGTCCAGCTCGACCAGCGGTCCCGCGGTCACTCCCGCGGGGTCTTCAGGGGTGGCCGTCATGCCGTCGCCTCCGCGCGCTTGCGCACCCACGCGTTGAGCAGGGTGGCCAGGAGCAGCATCGCTCCCAGGAAGAATTTGAACCAGTCCGGGTTCCACTCGGCGTACACGATGCCCTTGCTGGTCATGCCGAAGATGAAGGCGCCGACGGCCGAACCGATCGCGGAGCCGTAGCCGCCGGTGATCAGACAGCCGCCGATGACGGCGGCGATGATGTACGTCAGCTCGTTGCCGACACCCTCGCCGGACTGGACGACGTCGTAGCTGAACAGCAGGTGCTGGCCGGAGACCCAGGCGGCGAAGGCGACACCCAGGTAGAGCCCGATCTTGGTGCGGATGACCGGGACGCCGACCGCGCGGGCCGCGTCGGCCTCGCCGCCGACGGCGAAGATCCAGTTGCCGAAGCGGGTACGGAGAAGGATCCAGGTGGCGACGCCGACGAGCGCCGCCCACCACAGGATCGTCACCTTGAACTCGACTCCGCCGAGGGTCAGCGTCGAGGCGAACAGCGCGCGGGCCGAGTCGAAGCCCTCCATGTCGCCGATGGCCTTGGTGGAGACGGTGCCGCTGATGAGCTTGGTGAAACCGAGGTTCAGGCCGGTCAGCATCAGGAACGTGCCGAGCGTGATGATGAAGCTCGGCAGTTTGGTGCGGGTCAGCATGAAGCCGTTGAACGCGCCGATGGCGAGCGTGACCAGCAGCGACACGAGGACGCCGACCCAGACGTTGGCCGTCATCTGGTAGCTGAACATCGAGGAGATCAGCGCGGAGCTGGTCACCATGACCCCGGCGGAGAGGTCGAACTCGCCGCCGATCATCAGCAGCGCGACCGGTGCGGCCATGATGCCCAGCGTGGAGGCCGCGTACAGCACGGTGCCGAAGCTGGAGGCCTGCAGGAAGCTGTCGGCGACGATCGCGAAGAACAGGAAGACGGCCGCCGCGCCGACGACCGAGCCGAGTTCGGGGCGGCCGAGCAGCTTGCGCAGCGGCGAGGTGCGCACCAGGCGTTCGTCCAGCTGGTCCGGTGCGGCGGTGGAGCCGCTCATCGGGTGCCCCGCTTGGTGTAGTCGGCCAGGGCGTCGGCGTCGTCCTTGGTGATGATCTGCGGGCCGGTGAGGACGGGCAGGCCGCCGCCGAGGACGTTGCGGTTGTAGCGGTGGAGCCAGAGCAGGTCGACGGCCTCGTAGCCCTGGAGGTAGGGCTGCTGGTCGACGGCGAAGCCGAGCTTGTCGGTCTGGAGGCCGGTGGCGACCTTCGCGTTGAGGTCGAAGGTGTCGATCTCGGCCTTGCTGCCCGCCGTCTGCTTGGCCTGGACGGCCGCGTCGGCGAAGGGGGCGCCGAGGGTGACGACCGCGTCGATGCCCTTGTCGGACTGGAGCTTGGCCTCGATGGACGCCGTGACGTCAGGCATGTTGGTGCCGTCGACGTACAGGTTCTGCATCGTGCCGTCGAAGGTCTTCTTGGCCCCGGCGCAGCGCTGCTCGTGGCCCACGTTGCCCTGTTCGTGCAGGACGCAGAGGGCCTTCTTGCGGTCCCGGCTGTTCAGCTCGTCGCCGACGGCCTCACCGGCGATCGACTCGTCCTGGCCGATGTGGGTGAGGGCGCCGAACTCCTTCGACTCCGCGGAGCCCGAGTTCACGGTGACGACCGGGATGCCCGCCTTGACGGCCTTGGCGACCACGGCCTTCATCGCGTCCGGCTTGGCCAGCGAGACGATCAGCCCGTCGACCTTCTTGTCGATCGCGGTCTGGACGAGCTGGGCCTGCTGGTTGGCCTCGTCGTTGTGCGAATAGAGGAAGTTGATGTTGTCCTTGAGGGCCGCCTGCTCGGCGCCCTTCTGGACGATGTCCCAGAAGGTGTCGCCGTCGCCCGAGTGGGTGACCATGGCGAAGGTCCAGCGCGGTGTGTTCACCGCGGCCCGCCCCTCGGCCGCGGCGGCCGCGCGCTCCTCGGCGCGCTTGCCGCCGGTGCTGCTGCATCCCGCGAGGGAGGCGCCCAGCACCACTGCCAGCACGGCGCCCATCGCGCGTACCCCTGTCCGAACCCTTGCCACGACGCCGTGCCCTTCTACTGCTGCTCGCTGTGCTGCTTGACGGGGCCGGGGAGTGTACGGTCCCGGCCCGGCTGCCCAAGTATCCCCGAGCCCCGACGGACACGGAGCTTGGGGCACGGGAGCTGTCGAGCGCAACCCGTGTGCCCGCACCATTTCAGCGGACGGGCTGGACGGGCTCAGGCGCGCACCAGCAGCTGGAACTCGAAGGCGTACCGGTCCGCCCGGTAGACGTGCGAGCCGAACTCGACCACCCGGCCGGTGTCGTCGTACGTGGTTCGCTCCATCGTGAGCAGCGGCGCGCCCAACGCTTCCGACAGCACCCGCGCCTGCCGGTCGTCCGCGGCGCACGCGCCGACGGTCTGGCGGGCGCTGTGCAGCGTGATGCCACGGGCCCGCATCAGCCGGTAGAGGCCGGTGGCCTCCAGTTCCTCGGTGGGCAGGGGCAGCAGCCCCGGGGGCAGGTGGTTGCGCAGGAGGGCCATCGGTTCGCCGTGGGCGCTGCGCAGCCGCTCGACGAGGTGGACCTCACCGCCCTCGGCGACGCCGAGCGCGGCGGCGACCTCGGCGGTGGCGGGTTCCGTGGTGTTGCGCAGGACGCGGGTGGCGGGCCGCTGGCCGGCCGCCTCCAGGTCGTCGTAGAGCGAGCTGAGCTCCAGCGGGCGGCGGACCTTGCTGTGGACGACCTGGGTGCCGACTCCCCGACGGCGCACCATCAGGCCCTTGTCGACCAGTGACTGGATGGCCTGGCGGACGGTCGGCCGGGACAGACCGAGGCGGGCGGCGAGGTCGATCTCGTTCCCGAGCAGGGCGCCGGGCGCCAGCCGGCCCTGCTCCACGGCGGCCTCCAGCTGCTGTGCCAGCTGGAAGTAGAGCGGAACCGGGCTGGTGCGGTCCACGCTCAGCGGCAGCGGCCGGTCGGTTCCATGTGCGGTCACGGGGCGAGCGTAGTTCGCTTGTCCGGACAAAGCCATGGCGTTCCGGGGCCGGGAGCCGTCGATCGATGCGGCCGCCATTTGTCAGGACAAACGCTTGACATGATGACCGGGCGAACGTCACCTTGGGGCCCATGCGCATCGGACTGATCGGAACGGGACGGATCGGCACATTCCATGCGGAGGTGCTGAGCCGTCACCCCGCCGTGGACGCCCTGCTGCTGGCGGACGCGGACCCGGAGCGGGCGGCCGGAGCCGCGGCACGGACGGGGGCGGCGGCCGTCCCGGTGGACGGCCTGTTCACCGGGGAGGGCGAGGCCGGGGGCCTGCCCGACGCCGTGGTGATCTGTTCGGCGACCTCGGCCCATGCCGGGCTCATCGCACGCGCCGCCCGCGCCGGGCTGCCCGTCTTCTGCGAGAAGCCGATCGCCCTGGACCTGCCCGGCACACTCACCGCGCTCGCGGAGGTCGAGGCGGCGGGCAGCGTGCTCCAGCTCGGCTTCATGCGGCGCTTCGACGCCGGGTACGGCGAGGCCAGGGCCGCCGTGCGGGAGGGAAGACTCGGCCGCCTGCACACCGTGCGCGCGGTCACCTCCGACCCGGCCCCGCCGCCCGCCGCCTACCTCCCGCTCTCGGGCGGGCTGTACCGCGACTGCCTGGTCCACGACTTCGACGTGCTGCGCTGGGTGACAGGTCGCGAGGTCAGCGAGGTGTACGCCACCGGCGCGGACGCCGGACCCGCGATGTTCCGGGAGGCGGGGGACGTGGACACGGCCGCCGCTCTGCTCACCCTCGACGACGGGACGCTCGCCACCGCCACCGCGACCCGGTGCAACGGCGCCGGGTACGACGTTCGGATGGAGCTGGCCGGCGAGCTGGACCAGATCGCCGTCGGCCTGGACGACCGTACGCCGCTGACCTCGGCGGAGCCCGGTGGTTCCGGCGCCCCGGCGAAGCCCTGGCCGGGGTTCCTGGAGCGGTTCGCCCCGGCGTACGAGGCGGAACTGGACGCGTTCCTGCGCGTGGTCCGGGGCGAGCTGGCCAACCCGTGCGACGGGCGGGAGGCCCTGCACGCCCTGCGGATCGCCGAGGCGTGCGAGGTCTCCCGCCGCGAACGCCGGCCGGTGGCGATGACCGAGATCCCCGGCGGCTGAACCCGGGCTCCGACCCGCACGGTCATCAGCAGCGGGAGGGACGCGCGGTGGAGTCCGGCAGGTCCCGGGGATCGAGCACAGCCATGGTGGTCAGCCCCTCTTCCGGCCCGCTCCGGTCCACTCCCGTCAGCTCCGCTCCGGTCGGCGCAGGCCGCCCCCGTCTTCCCCGTCCGTGTCGAGAAGCCCCGCGTCATGCACCAACAGCGCGATCTGGACACGGTTGTTGAGTTCGAGTTTGGCGAGAATCCGCGAGACGTGCGTCTTGACGGTCGCGACGCTGAGGTAGAGGGAGCCCGCGATCTCCGCGTTGGAGCCGCCGCGTCCGACGGCGACGGCTACTTCCTTCTCGCGCTCGGCGAGTTGGTCGAAACGCCTGCGGGCGCGGTCGGTGCGGCCGGCCCGGTCGTCGTGTCCGCCACCGGCGGCGCGGGCCATCAGCCGGCGGGTGACGGCGGGCGAGAGCACCGGGTCCCCGGCGGCGACCCGGCGGACCGCATCGACGATCCGGGCCGGCGGGGTGTCTTTCAGGACGAATCCGGCCGCCCCGGCCCGGATGGCCCGGAGCACCTGTTCGTCCGCGTGGAACGTGGTGAGGACGACGACTTCGGGAGCCCCGGGCCGGCGGCGCAGTCGCTCGGTCGCGGTGAGTCCGTCCATGACCGGCATACGGATGTCCATCAGGACGACGTCGGGGCGCAGCCGTTCGACCAGTTCCTCGGCCTGCTCGCCGTCCGCGCCCTCCCCCACGATGTCGATTCCCTCGTCGCCGCCGAGCATCAGGGTCAGTCCGGCCCGGACCAGCGGGTCGTCGTCGACGATCAGCAGCCGGACGGGCGGGGGTGTCGGGGACGCCGGGGTGTTCATGACGGCCACCGTAGCCAGCCGGTACGCGGGCCCCGCACGGCGGGCGTACCGGCCGCGGTCCCCCGGGCGGGCTTCGCGGTCCCGGTCCTCCGGGAGGGCGCCGCGCCCGCGGGCCTCACGCGGCGGGCCACGGCAGCCGGGCCCGGACCAGGAAGCCGCCGTCCTTCGTCGGGCCGTGCTCCAGCCCGCCGCCGGCGAGCGTGGCGCGTTCGGTGAGGCCGATGAGCCCCTGGCCCGAGCCGGGGACCCGCTCGAAGGGTTCGGTGGGGGCGGGGTTCTCCACCTCGATGGTGAGCCCCTCGCCGGGGCCGCCGGTCACGGTGAGGGAGACCTCGGTTCCGGGCGCGTGCTTGCGGGCGTTGGTCAGGCACTCCTGGGCGATCCGGTAGACCGTGCGGCCGGTGGCGGAGGGGGCGTCCCGCGGTTCGGCGACCCGGTTGTCGACGACGACCTCCATGCCCGCGAGCCGGGACTCGGCGACGAGGGCGTCCAGGGTGGCGAGGGTGGGCTGCGGTCGGTCGCCCTCGTCGGTGTCGCCGGGCCCACGCAGGACGCCGATGATCTCGCGGAGGTCCTGGAGGGCCTCGTGGGCACTGTCCCGGATGACGCCGGCCGCCCGGCCGACCTCTGCGGCGGGGGCGCCCGGCCGGAACTCCAGGGCCCCGGCGTGCACGCTGAGCAGGGTCAGCCGGTGGGCCAGGACGTCGTGCATCTCGCGGGCGATGGCCTCCCGGGCCAGCCGCTGGGCCTGTTCGGCGCGCAGCTCCGCCTCGGCCTCGGCGCGGCGGGCCCGTTCGCGGAGGGTGACGACGAGCTGGCGCCGGGAACGTACGACCATGCCCCAGCTGAGGACCAGCAGGACCAGCAGGATCCCGAAGATGACCGAGGCGAGGAAGGTCGTCGCGGGGTCGGGGCGCAGGAGGGGCTGCAGGGGGGCCACGATCAGCGCGCCCGCGCCGACGATCGCCACCGGCTTGAAGGGGCGGTGCACGGCGAGACTGAAGAGGGCCACCATCAGCGCCCCGGCGGCCACGGGTTCGACGATGCAGACGACGGTCAGCGTGGCGGCGAGCCCGACGGGCCAGCGCCGCCGGAGCCAGAGCGCGCAGCAGGCCGCCGCGCCGATCACCGAGTCGACGAGGACGAAGACGTCCGCCGTGGTGTCGTCGGCGTCGATCGCGGCGAGCGCCAGCAGGCCGATGCCCGCGGCGCAGAGGAAGGCCGTGATGTCGACGGCCCAGTCCCGCACGGTGCGCCGCGTCCGGGGCCGGTCACCGGGCAGCTCGGGATCGGCCATGGCCGAGGGGAGCAGCCAGCGGTACTCGGTGCGCGTCATATCGACAAAGTTACGCAGCCCGGGCGGCCCGGAGGCGCCCGCGCGGCGAGGGAGCGACCAAAGTCGCGGGACCGGCTACTTTCGGCGCGGCGTACGGGACCGGTGGCCGAGGCGGTGGGTGCGGGGCGGGCGGGAGGCTCGGCCCATGAAGAAAATCGTCGAGACGATCGGGTTCCTCGTCTTCGCCCAGGGCGCCGCCGGGCTGCTGTACGAGTGGACGGGCTGGTTCCGGCTGTGGACGGTGGTGCGGCGGATCGACTTCCTCAGCGACCGGGGGCTGTTCGTCAACATCGTGCTGATCGTGGCGGGGGTGGCCGTGATGATCGCCGCGGACTCGATCAAGTCCTGACGGCGGTCACGTCCGGTCCGCGCCGCGCCGGCCCCACGCGGTGCCCGTGAGGACGAGGACCGCCCCGGCGGCGCCGAGCAGCCCGAGCCGTTCCCCGCCGAGGCTGATGCCGACGGCGGCGGCCCACAGCGGTTCCGTACCGAGCAGCAGGCTGACCCGGGACGGGGAGGTGCGGCGTACGGACCACATCTGCACGAAGAACGCGAACAGGGTGCAGAACACCGAGAGGAAGACCAGGCCCGCCCACTCCCGGGCCCCGAAGTCCGCCGCCGCGCTCCACGGTGAGGCGCCGGTGCCGGGGACGGCGGCGAGGACGGCGAAGACGGCGACCGCGGCCCCGAGCTGGACGGTGGTCAGGGAGAGCGAGTCGGCGTCCTGGACCGCCTTGATCCTGGCCATGGCCAGGACGTGGACGGTGCGGGCGAGGGCGGCCAGCAGCATCAGGAGGTCCCCGCCCGAGGGGCTGGTGAGCCCGCCGCCCTGGGTCAGCAGGACCACTCCGGCGACGGAGAGCCCGGCCGCGGCGACGAATCCGGCCGACGGGCGCACGCGGGTCACGGCGGCCTCGGCCAGCGGTGTGAAGATCATGGTGAGGCTGATGATCAGCCCGGCGTTGGTGGCGGAGGTGTGCACCACCCCGTACGTCTCCAGCAGGAAGATCACGCTCAGCACCAGGCCCAGCAGTCCCGCGCCCCGCCACTGCGCACCGGTCAGCGCCCGAAGCCTGCGCCATCCGGTCGCGACGAGCACCGGCAGCACGATCGCGAAGCGCAGGACGAGGACGGCGATGACCGTGTGGGCGGTGGTGATGCCCTTGGCCGCGAGATAGCTGGCGCCCCAGACGACGGCTACCGCCAGCACGGGCAGATCGGTGACCCAGGCGCGGCGCGGGGGCGCGAGTGCGGGCACGGTGACGACGGACACCTGGTCCTCCTGGATCTCCACGAAACGTGGTGTGGAGACCTCGCCGGCTCACACGCGGAGCGATCACGCTATCCGCTGGGCCCCTGAAAAAGGAACACCTGTCTCAACGCTCGGATCGTCCAGGGGCATCACCCGTGGTCAGGGGCGGTCGGGCCGTTCGGCCGGGCGGCGGAGGGTCCGTCGGCCGCGCCGCCGCTCCCTAGACTGACGCCTCGATAACTCTGAGGCACGGAGTGGTCACATGACGTCGTTGAGAGCGGACGGGCGGGTCGAGCGGGGGAACCAGACCCGGCAGTTGATCCTGGGGCGGGCGGTGCAGATCGCCTCGGTCGAAGGGCTGGAGGGCCTGTCGCTGGGGCGGCTGGCCACCGAGCTCGGGCTGAGCAAGAGCGGGGTGTTCGCCCTCTTCGGCTCGAAGGAGGGGCTCCAGCTGGCCACCGTGCGGGGGGCGGTGGCCATCTACGTCGACCATGTGCTGCGCCCCACCCGGTCGGTGCCGCCGGGGCTCGGCCGGGTGTGGCGGCTGTGCGAGGCGTGGATCGCGTACTCCCGGGAGCGCGTGTTCCGGGGCGGTTGCTTCTTCTACGCCGCCACCGCCGAGTTCGACGCCCGCGGCGGCAGGGTGCATGACGCCCTGGCGTCCGCGCAGACGGGCTGGGTCACCTTCGTGGAGCAGACGATCGAGGAGGCCAGGTCGGCCGGGGAGCTGGCCGGGGACACCGACGTGTGCCAGTTGGCCTTCGAGGTGATCGCCCTGCTGGAGCTGGCCAACGCCGAGTCGGTGCTCCAGAACAACATCCTCGGCTACGAGAAGGCGGCGCGGGCCATCCTGGTGCGGCTGCGGGCCGCGGCGACGGATCCCGCGCTGCTGCCTTCTCGGTAGGTGCCCGGGCGGGGCCCCGGCGCCAGGTCCCGGGCGACCGTGGGCCTGCGAGCCCGGCGGGCCGTGGGTGTCCGATACCCGCCGGTGCGCGGGCCCCGGCCCGCGTTTGCTGGGGGATGTCGTCGCAGCGACGGCGTCCCCCAGCAAAGGAACACCCCATGTCCAGCACCCTGTCCACCACCGCTCCCACCACCGTGCCCGCCGGCCTCCCGGCCCGCGCCGCCCTGGTCACCGGCGGCAGCCGGGGCATCGGCGCCGCGATCGCGCTGCGGCTCGCCCAGGAGGGAGCGGACGTCGCCGTCACCTACGTCCAGGACGAGGCGGCGGCCCGTGCGGTCGTCGCGAAGATCGAGGGCTTCGGCCGCCGGGGCGTCGCCCTGCGCTGCGACGCGGCGGACGCCGAAGCGGCCGCCGACGCCGTGCACCGGGCGGCGGACGCGCTCGGCCGGCTCGACATCCTGGTCAACAACGCGGGCATCGGCGTCCTCGGCCCGATCTCCGGGCTCGCCGGACCGGAGGTGGACCGGACGCTGGCGGTGAACGTGCGGGCGGTCTTCCTCGCCTGCCGGGCGGCGGCGGAGCGGCTGGCCGACGGTGGCCGCATCGTCTCCGTGGGCTCCGCCCTGAGCCGGCACGCGGGCGGACCCGGCTCCACCCTCTACGGGCTCAGCAAGTCCGCCCTGGTCGGGCTGACCAAGCCGCTCGCCCGGGAGCTGGGCCCGCGCGGCATCACGGTGAACCTGATCCAGCCCGGGCCCGTCGACACCGATCTCAACCCGGCCGACGGGCCGTTCGCCGAGGGCCAGCGCGCGGCGACCGCGCTGGGCCGCTTCGGCACGACGGAAGAGGTCGCCTCGCTCGTCGCGTACCTCGTGAGCGCGGAGGCGGGATTCATCACCGGCACGGAGGTCGTCGTGGACGGCGGCCACGCGGCCTGAGCGGCACCGCCTCGCGGAGTGCTCGCCCGCCGCTCCCCGGGCTGCCCCCCGGAGCGCTCCCCCGTCGGCCCCGTCCGGCTGCCCCCGTCCCCGCCACGCCCCTACGCTGGCCGGGACGGGGGCAGCGACGGGAAGGACGGGACCACGCACATGTCCGGCACACCGGTTCAGGCGCTCAACGACGGCACACGGCTCCCCGCGGTGGGACTCGGCACCTACCCGCTGGACGACGCGGCGGCCGAGGAAGCCGTCGCCGGGGCCCTGGAGCTCGGCTACCGGCTGGTCGACACGGCCCTCAACTACGGCAACGAGACCGGCACCGGCCGGGGCATCGCCCGCAGCGGCGTCCCCCGCGAGGAGGTCCGCCTCACCACGAAGGTGCCCGGCCGGCACCACGGGTACGAGGAGACGCTCGCCTCGTTCGAGGAGTCACGGGCCCGCCTGGGCGTCGAGTACGTCGACCTCTACCTGATCCACTGGCCGCTCCCCCGCGTCGACAAGTACGTGGACACCTGGAAGGCGATGATCCGGCTCCGCGAGGACGGTCTCGTCCGTTCGATCGGCGTCTCCAACTTCACCGCCGCGCATCTGGAGCGGCTGGAGCGGGAGACGGGCGTGCTGCCCTCGGTGAACCAGATCGAGATGCATCCGCTGCTGCCGCAGGAGGAGCTGCGGGCGGTGCACGCGGCGAAGGGCATCGTGACGGAGAGCTGGAGCCCGCTGGCCCGGGGCCGCCAGGTGCTGGAGGATCCCTCGACCGTGGCGATCGCGGAGGACCACGGGGTGAGCCCCGGCCAGGTGGTACTGCGCTGGCACACCCAGTTGGGCGCGGTGCCGATCCCGAAGTCGGCGGACCCGGGCCGGCAGCGCGAGAACCTCGATCTGTTCGGGTTCCAGCTGACGGCGCAGGAGCTGACGACGATCGCGTCCGGGCGGCAGCGGCGGTTCGGCGGCGACCCGGAGTCCCACGAGGAGTTCTAGGGCCTGTCGTCGGACTGCCGCCCGCCGCGCGGCGTCCGGGACGCGCCGGTCAGCGGTTGCGCGGGGTGACCTCCGCCATCCGGGACCAGCCGGTGCCCTCCACCTCGACGTTGATGATCTCGGGGACCTCGGCCACCAGCTCCGACATGGTCGCGATCGCCGCCTTGAAGTGGTCGGAGTTCACATGCGCCTCGCCCGCCGCCGCGTCGGCGAAGGCCTCCAGCAGGACGAACTCGTCGGGGTTCTCCACGCTGCGGGACCAGTCGAAGAAGAGGTTGCCGGGCTCGCCGCGGGTGGCGACGGTGAAGTCATCCAGACGGGCGAGCCACTCCTCGGGGTCGAGGGCGGTGAACTTGACGGCGATGAAGATCATGGGGGCTCCTGGTCGAGGCGACGGAAAGGCGCGGCTCGCACCCTCCGAGGCCTGCTCGCCGCACCCCGACCAGGGTGACACACCCGCACGTAACGGGATCGGCCGGGCGCACCTCGATCCCCCTGCGATCGCGGTGCGCCCGGCGCCCGGCGGGTTCGGGGATCAGCCGCCCAGCTCCCGGTGACGGGACGTCAGGGCGGCGGCGCCCTCGTCGGTGAGCGATCCGAACAGCCGGAGCCGGGAGATGCCTCCGTCCGGGTAGATGTCGATCCGTACGTGCGTGGCCCGGACGGTCCCGTCCAGGACGAAGCGGTGGTTGGTGTCGGGCTGGAGCCGGGTCCGGGGGAGGGCCTCCGTCCAGTCGCCGCCCTCGCCGTCCCGTACCGAAAGGCTCGCCCAGCCCGCGGAGTTGCCCTTGAGGTAGGCGGTGTCGATCTCGACGGCCCGGATTCCGGACTGCGCGGCGAGGCGGTAGCTGATCCAGTCGTTGCCCCGGTCGCGCCGGCGGCGGGTCTCCCAGCCGTCGTCCATCTTCCGTGAGCGTCCCGGCTGGATGGTGTTGGTGGCCGGGGAGTAGAAGCGGTCGGAGGCGTCCTCGACCTGGCCGCCGTTCTCCAGGGCCGCGAGGTCGAACGTGCCGAGCGCGCCGAGCCAGGCGGGGTCGGGGACGACCTCTCCGTACACGCGCAGCCGGGCGATCCCGCCGTCCGGGTGCTGGTTGACCCGCAGGTGGGTGAAGCGCTGCTCGGCGTCGACGGCGAACCCGTTGGCCGCGTGGCCGCCGACCGCCGTACGGGGGACGAGCGTCGTCCACTTCACGTCGGGGGCGAGGAGGTCCTCGGGGGACGGGGAGCCGGGCAGCGCGACCGCCTCGACGGAGACCGCCTGCGGGTAGTTGCCGCGGAAGTGGGCGGTGTCCAGGACGATGCCCCGGACGACGCCGGGCGCGCCGAGCCGGATGAGGGCCCAGTCGTGGTCGTCCGCGGTGGGGTGCGGTTCGGCGGCGCTGACCCCGCGTCGGCGGCGGGTCTCCCAGCCGTCCATGATCTTGCCCTTGTGCCCGAAGTGCTCCGGGTCGAAGACGGCGGGCCCGGGCTTGAGCAGGTTCTCGCGCTCGGCGAAGAACTCGTCGTTGGCGGCGATGACCCCCGCCCCGAGACGGCGGTCGGCCAGATCGACGAGGTGGGTGAAGGGGAAGTCGGCGGTGCGGTGGTCGGCGTACGGGTCGCCGCCCGCGTAAGGGCTCGCGTCGCCGGTGAAGCGCGGTATCGCGGCGTCCGTCATGGTCAGGGGTTCCTTTCGGGCACGGTGCAGGGGGCGCGTTCGGGGAGCGGGCCGGTGGGCGCGGTCAGGTGGCGCGTTCGAGGAGGCGGCCGGCGGGCTCGGCGAGGACGCCGTCGGAGGCGATGCGGACACCGCGCAGCCAGCTGGAGCGGACCACGCCGTGCAGGGTCTTCCCGGCGTAGGCGGTGACCTGGTTGCGGTGGAAGAGCTCGGCGGGGTCGACGGTGAAGGTCGCGTCGGGGGCGAGGACCGCGAAGTCGGCGTCGCGTCCGGCCTCGATGGCGCCCTTGCGGGTCAGCCCGGCCAGCGCGGCCGGGGCGGCGGACATCCAGCGGGCGACGTCGTCGAGGGAGTGGCCGCGCTTGCGGGCCTCGGTCCAGATGGCGGGCAGGCCGAGCTGGAGGGAGGAGATGCCGCCCCAGGCGGAGGCGAAGTCCGGGGTCTTGAGGTCCGTGGTGCACGGCGAGTGGTCCGAGACGACGCAGTCGATGGTCCCGTCGGCGAGCCCGGCCCACAGCGCGTCCTGGTTGGCGGCCTCGCGGATCGGCGGGCAGCACTTGAACTCCGTCGCCCCGTCCGGCACTTCCTCGGCGGTGAGGGTGAGGAAGTGCGGGCAGGACTCGACGGTCACGCGGACGCCCTCGCGCTTGGCGGCGGCGATCAGCGGCAGGGCGTCGCTGGAGGAGAGGTGCAGGACGTGGACGCGGGCGTTCAGCCGCCTGGCGTGGGCGATGAGCCCTTCGATCGCGGTGTTCTCGGCGTCGCGCGGCCGGGAGGCGAGGAAGTCCGCGTAGGCGGGTCCGGGGCGCTGCGGGGCCTCGGCCAGGTGGTGCGGGTCCTCGGCGTGCACGATGAGCAGCCCGCCGAATCCGGCGATCTCCGCCATGGAGCGGGCCAGCTGTTCCTGGTCCAGCTCCGGGAACTCCACGACGCCGGAGGGCGACAGGAAGCACTTGAAGCCGAATACCCCGGCCTCGTACAGGGGGCGCAGGTCCTTGACGTTGGACGGGATCGCCCCGCCCCAGAAACCGGTGTCGACGTGCGCCTTGGGGGCCGCGACCTGCTGCTTGACCCGCAGGTTCTCGACGGTGGTGGTCGGCGGGAGGGAGTTGAGGGGCATGTCCAGGAGTGTGGTGATACCGCCCGCGGCGGCCGCGCGGGTGGCGGTGTAGAAGCCTTCCCACGCGGTGCGGCCGGGGTCGTTCACGTGGACGTGGGTGTCGACCAGGCCGGGCAGCAGGACGTCGTCGCCGAAGTCCTCCATGCGGACGCCGGCGGGCGCCTCGGCGTCGTACGGCAGGACCGCGTCGATCGTCCCGCCCGCGACGGCGACCGCCGCCGGGCGGGTCCCCTCGGGGGTGACGACGCGCGTCGAGCGCAGTATCAGGTTCACGTCCGGACCGGACACCCGTGCTCCTTCACTCCAGGAATTCAACGAACTGTTGAAGCTTTCGATGGAGTCTTCACTTGTGGATCGCCCTCGTCAAGACCCCACCTTCCGCCACATGGACCTGCCGGACCACCCCTGCCGCGCACCTGGAGGTTTCCACAAAGTAAAAGTCATATTTCGGAGTGCGGAACGTAGCATGGGCCAGGAGGGGTGGCGCCGAGTCGCCCGCACCGACCGTCGGCACCCGGACAAAACAGCCCCTGACCGGCACCGACGCCGACCGGGGAGCTGTGGGCCGATCGGGAGCCGCCCGGTAGGCTGCTGCCTTGCCTTCCGCTTCGAAAGGACCGTTGACGTGCCGCCGTCCCACGCCAGCACAGCCGACTCCAAGCCCTCCGGTTCCAGCGGTGGGGTGCAGTCCCTTGAGCGCGCCTTCGATCTGCTGGAGCGGATGGCCGACGCCGGGGGCGAGGTCGGGCTGAGCGAGCTCTCCGCGAGCAGCGGTCTGCCCCTGCCGACCATCCACCGGCTGATGCGCACCCTGGTCGTCTGCGGATACGTACGCCAGCAGCCCAACCGCCGCTACGCACTGGGCCCCCGGCTGATCCGGCTCGGCGAGTCCGCGTCCCGGCTGCTGGGCACCTGGGCCCGCCCCTACCTCAGCCGACTGGTGGAGGAGACCGGCGAGACGGCGAACATGGCGCTGCTGGACGGGGACGAGATCGTGTACGTCGCCCAGGTGCCCTCCAAGCACTCCATGCGGATGTTCACCGAGGTCGGCCGCCGGGTCCTGCCGCACTCCACCGGCGTGGGCAAGGCGCTCCTCGCGCACACCCCCGCCGACGAGGTCCGCGCGCTGCTGGCCCGTACCGGCATGCCCGCCGCCACGGAGAAGACGATCACCACCCCGGAAGGCTTCCTGGACGCCCTGGAGCTGGTGCGCCGCGCCGGATACGCGGTGGACGACAACGAGCAGGAGATCGGCGTGCGGTGCCTCGCGGTCTCCGTGCCGAACTCCCCGACCTCGGCCGCGATCTCCATCTCGGGCCCGGCCGGACGGGTGACGGAGTCGGCGACGGAGCGGATCGTGCCGATCCTCCAGCAGGTCGCGGGAGAGCTGTCCGACGCGCTGGCGAGCAACGGCACGAACGGCGGCTGAACCCCGGAGACGGCGGGGCCGGAACACCGGGCCCCGCCGCTCCTCGTTCTCAGACCCGGGCCGGTACGGTCAGCCGCCCGTCGTCCATCGTCACCGTGCGGTCCATCCGCTCCAGGTGCGCCAGATCGTGGGTGACCAGCACCGTGGCGGTGGAGCGCTCCCGGGTCAGGGTGACCAGCAGGTCGAGCACGGCCGCGCCCCGCTCGTGGTCGAGCGCGCTGGTCGGCTCGTCGACGAGCAGGACCGCCGGCTCGTTCATCAGGGCCCGCGCGATGTTGATCCGCTGGCGCTGACCGCCCGACAGCTGGTGCGGCCGCCGGTCGGCGCGGTCGGCCAGACCGACCGCGTCCAGCAGCTCCAGGGCCCGGCGACGGGCACTGCGGGCGGAGTCCCCGGACAGGTGGCGCATCACCTGGAGCTGTTCGGCGGCGGTCAGCGAGGGCAGCAGGTTGGGCTGCTGGAAGACGATGCCGATGTGCTCCCGGCGCAGGGCCGCCCGCCCGGACCGGCCGAGGCCCGCCGTCGGCGTCCCGGCCACCACGACCTCGCCGGAGTCCGGGGTGACCAGGGTGGCGGCGGCCGCGAGGAGGCTCGACTTGCCCGAGCCGGACGGTCCGACGACGGCGGTGAGCGTGCCCGGGGGCACGTCCAGCGAGACCCGGTCCAGGGCGGTGAGCCGTCCCTCGCCGTCCGGGTAGGTGAGGGTGACGTCGGTCAGGGTGAGCGTCATCGGGCACTCCCGAGTGCGGTGAGCGGGTCGACGGCGGTGATCCGCCGGATGGACAGGGCGGCCCCGAGCGCGCCGAGGGCGATCATCACGGCGGCCGGGACGAGGACGGTCGCCGCGTCCAGGACGAACGGCACGGCTCCTCCGCCGATCAGGGCTCCGGCCCCGGCGGCGAGAGCGGTACCCAGTCCCGTACCGAGGGCGAGCATCACCACGGCCTGGCCGAGCGCGTCGCGCAGGAGGTACGGGGTCGACGCGCCGAGCGCCTTCAGCACGGCGACGTCGCCGCTGCGCTGGATCGTCCAGACGGTGAAGAACGCCCCGATGACGAGCGCGGAGATGGCGAAGAGGAAGCCGCGCATCAATTGCAGCGAACCGTTCTCCGCCTGGTAGGAGCCGATGGCCGTGAGGGAGTCGTCGAGCGTGAGCGTGCTGGTGCCCGCCGCCTCGTCCCCCGCCGCCAGGTCGACGCCACCGGTGGTGGTCAGGGCGATCACGGTCGCCTGTTCGGCGGGCCCGGCGCCGTCGTGGCCGATCCGCTGCCAGTCGTCCAGCGAGGTCCAGACCACAGGGGTGTGGCTGTACGAGGCGTCCGTGGCGACGGCGGCGACCTCGCTCTCGGTCCGGCCGAGGGCGATCCTGTCGCCCGCCGTGACGTCGAGCTCCTCGGCCGCCTTCTCGGAGAGCACGACCCGCCCCGGGCCGGTCCCCTCCGGCCCGAGGGCGCCGTCCGGGTCGACGCCGAAGGCCGACACGGCGGCGGTCCGCTCACCGGCGGCGGTGGCGTTCAGGGTCCGGATGCCGACCGGCTGCGCGGCCTCGACCCCGGGCTGTCCGGCCCACCTCCGCCAGTCGTCCTCCCGGACGGTCGAGTTGGTGAACGACTCCGCCTGCCCGTCGGGTGGCGCGGCGAAGGCCAGGTGGTCGGCGTCCAGGCCGGTGATGGCCGAGATGTTCTCCCGGGCCAGGCCGGCGGTCAGGCCGGACAGCAGGCCCACGAGCAGCGTGATCAGCACCACGACCGAGCCCATGAGCGCGAACCGGCCCCTGGCGAAGCGAAGGTCTCTCCATGCGACGAACATGGCTCCAGCGTCGTGCGGCGCGGGCGGGAAAACATCGCGCGGCGGACGGGCCCGGGATCAACCTTTCGATTGACCGGGTCCGGGGAGGCCGCGGCTACGCTGGACGGACCATGGATTCGCGTTCGCACACCCACGTCACGGCAGCCCTGCGGCTCTGTCTGCACGCGCTGCTGATGGGACTGCTGGTCCTGGTGGTCGTCCGCACGGTGAGCGGGCACGCGCCGCAGACGCCGGCGGTCGTGGTGGTGGCGGCGCTGATGGCGGCCTTGTACGCGGCGGGGCCGCTCTCCTCCTCCGTTCAGCCGGGAAACCGGGCAGGGGCCGTGTGGCTGGCGGGGCTCGGCGCCCTGTGGACCGCGCTGCTGGTCCTGTCGCCGGACGCGCTGTGGGTGGCCTTCCCGCTCTACTTCCTCCAGCTCCACATCCTGCCGATGCGGTGGGCGCTACCCGCCGTCGTGGTCACCGCGGGCGCCGCGATCACCGGCTTCGTCGTGCACCGGCAGGAGATCGAGCCCGGCGCGTTCATCGGGCCGCTGATCGGCGCGGCGGTCGCCGTCGCCACCGTCCTCGGGTACGACGCGCTCTTCCGGGAGAGCGAACGGCGGCGCGAGCTGATCGTGGAGCTGGTCGCCACCCGCGCGGACCTGGCCGAGGCGGAACGCACGGCCGGGACCCTCGCCGAGCGCGAGCGCCTCGCCCGGGAGATCCACGACACGCTGGCCCAGGGCCTGTCCAGCATCCAGCTGCTGCTGCGCGCCGCCGAGCGCTCGCTGCCCGAGGACGCGCCGGCCGCCGCGCATGTGCGGGCGGCCCGGGAGGCCGCGCAGGCGAACCTCGCAGAGGCCCGGTCCTTCGTCCGCGCGCTGACCCCGCCGGACCTGGAGCACGGTTCGCTGGCCGCCGCGCTGGAGCGGCTCTGCGCCCGTACGACCGTGCCGGGCCTGACCGTACGGTTCGCGGTGAGCGGGACTCCGGTGGAGCTGCCGACGCCGTACGAGGTGGCGCTGTTGCGGACCGCACAGTCGGCGCTGGCCAACACGGTGCGCCACGCGCGGGCCGGGCGGGCGGAGATCACCCTGAGCTTCATGGACACCTCGGTGGCGCTGGACGTCGTGGACGACGGGCAGGGCTTCGACCCGGCGGGGGCGCCGGTCCACGAGCGGGCCGACGGCGGCTTCGGGCTGCCGGCGATGCGGGCGCGCGCCGGGTCGCTCGGCGGTGCGCTGAGCGTGGAGTCGGCGCCCGGCCAGGGCACGGCGGTGGCGGTCACGCTGCCGCTGCCCGTCGCGGAAGCGGAGCGTGCGGCATGAACGGGGACCCGATCCGGCTGCTGCTGGCGGACGACCATCCGGTCGTCCGGGCGGGGCTGCGCGCGGTTTTGGACACCGAGCCCGGCTTCCGGGTCGCCGGCGAGGCGGCCACCGCCGAGGAGGCCGTCGCCCTGGCCGCGACGGGCGGCTTCGACGTGGTCCTGATGGACCTCCAGTTCGGCCCGGGCCTGCACGGCTCACAGGCCACGGCGACGATCACCGCCGCACCGGACGGCCCCCGGGTCCTGATCCTCACCACGTACGACTCCGACGCGGACATCCTGGCGGCGGTCGAGGCGGGGGCGAGCGGCTATCTGCTGAAGGACGCGCCGCCGCAGGAGCTGGCGGCGGCGGTGCGCACGGCGGCTGCGGGCCGCTCCGCGCTCGCGCCGTCGGTGGCGCACCGGCTGATGGACCGGATGCGCACCCCGGCCGAGGCGCTGACCCGGCGGGAGCTGGAGGTGCTCCAGCTGGTCGGGGAGGGCCTGTCGAACCTGCAGATCAGCAAGAGGCTGTTCCTGAGCCAGGCCACGGTCAAGTCCCACCTGGTGCACATCTACGCCAAGCTGGGCGTCGACTCCCGTACGTCGGCGGTCGCGGCGGCCACGGCCCGCAGGCTCATCCGCCGCTGAGGCCGGGCCCGCAGGCTCATCCGCCGCTGAGGCCAGGCCCGCAGGCTCATCCGCCGCTGAAGCCAGGCCCGCGCGTCGTGCGTCAGCCGCGCGGGGACTCCCCGAAGAGGTCGACCGCGTTGCGCACCTCGCGCAGGGCCGCGGCCACCGCGCTCACCGAGCCGATCGCCCCCGCGATCAGCAGCAGGGAGCGGCGCATCCGGGGGATCTCCGGCACGCCGCTGACGGCCATCGCGTCCAGGGCCGCCAGCTCGTCCTCGGCGATCGGCCGGTCCGGGAATTCGGTCCGGAGCCCGGCCAGTTCCCGGCGGAGCCGGGAGACGGCCATCCGCAGCTCGGCCACCCTCGGGTCCTCGTCGCTGCCGGTCAGGCGCTTCTGCCCCACGCTTCGCAACACAGCACTCCCCCTCGCACGTCCCTGTGCCGGTGTGACCCCCGAACCCGGGCTGTGGCCAAGTCCCCGGGTGTGCCCGCAAGTTAACGCCATAACAGGCAGTGCGCGCCAGCCCACGGAAAGAAATCGGGGTTACCCCTGAGGGTGACATGCGTGTCGCGTGTGCGAACCGCTCAGTGGTATCCAGACCCCATGGTCACGGACACGCCTACGGGCAGGACTACGGAGCGAACCGCGCACATGACTTCCGCCGCGAAGAACCCCGAGGTCGCTGGGGTACTCCTGGCCGCCGGAGGGGGCCGCAGGCTCGGCGGCCGGCCGAAGGCGCTGCTGGAGCACCGGGGCCGCCCCCTGATCGAACACGCGGTGCGCTCCCTGCGCAACGGCGGCTGCGGACCGCTGCACGTGGTGCTGGGCGCGGCGGCCGGGGAGGTGCGGGCCCGTGCGGATCTCTCGGGCTGCGCGGTGACCGTGAACCCGGGCTGGGAGGAGGGCATGGGTTCCTCGCTCCGCCTGGGCCTGGCCGCGCTGAGTGCGACGGACGCGGACGCGGCGCTCGTCCTTCTGGTCGATCAGCCCGGGATCGGGGCGGAGGCGGTGGCGCGGGTGCGTCTCGCGTACCGCTCGCGGGCGAGTCTGGCGGCCGCCTCGTACGGCGGGGAGCGGGGCCATCCGGTGCTGTTCGGCGCGGACCGGTGGGCGGACGTCGCGGCGGCGGCGGAGGGCGACCGCGGGGCGCGGGCGTATCTGCGGGAGCACCGCGATGCGATCACGCTCGTGGAGTGTTCGGATGTGGCCGAGGCGTACGACATCGACACCTCGCAGGACCTGCGACACCTGGAGTGACCGACGGGCGGAGGCGGTCGCCGCGCACAGTCCGTGGCCGCGTTGGCACGCTGCGCCGACGGCGGCCCGTTTCTGTCGACCCGGAGAATCTCGACATCAACAAACCATTGAACTTCCACCATGAGGAAACTACTATCCACTGGTCAGAAGCCCTCTGAACCTCAGACGGCACCCACGGCCGTATCTCGGAGCCATGGCACGCCGTGCCGTCTCAGGCGACCCGGCGGCCATGAGACGCCGCCGCCCGCTGAAGGAGTGACAGCTCATGTCCGCACCAGCGCCGTCCACGCTGGCCATCGTCGATGCCGAGCCCCTGCCCCGGCAGGAAGAGGTCCTGACCGACGCGGCCCTCGCCTTCGTGGCCGAACTGCACCGGCGGTTCACCCCGCGCCGCGATGAGCTGCTCGCCCGCCGCGGTGAGCGCCGCGCCGAGATCGCCCGCACCTCCACGCTGGACTTCCTGCCCGAGACGGCGGCGGTCCGCGCGGACGACTCCT
This sequence comes from Streptomyces sp. rh34, assembly GCF_002551245.1. GTDB lineage: Bacteria > Actinomycetota > Actinomycetes > Streptomycetales > Streptomycetaceae > Streptomyces. The sequence continues at coordinate 13,613 of NZ_NTGZ01000047.1, read as the reverse complement.
GGAAGGTCGCACCGGCTCCGGCCGCTCTGAACGACCGCCGGGTGGAGATCACCGGTCCGACCGACCGCAAGATGACCATCAACGCCCTGAACTCGGGCGCCAAGGTCTGGCTCGCCGACTTCGAGGACGCGTCCGCTCCCACCTGGGAGAACGTGATCCTCGGCCAGCTCAATCTGACCGACGCCTACGAGCGCCGCATCGACTTCACCGACCCGGGGTCGGGCAAGTCGTACGCGCTGAACTCCGCCGGCGAACTCGCCACGGTCGTCATGCGCCCGCGCGGCTGGCACCTGGAGGAGCGCCACCTCCAGCTGGACGGCGTCTCCGTGCCCGGCGCGCTGGTCGACTTCGGCCTCTACTTCTTCCACAACGCCCAGCGTCTGATCGACCTCGGCAAGGGCCCGTACTTCTACCTGCCGAAGACGGAGTCGCACCTGGAGGCCCGCCTCTGGAACGACGTCTTCGTCTTCGCCCAGGACTACGTCGGCATCCCGCAGGGGTCCGTCCGCGCGACGGTGCTGATCGAGACGATCACCGCCGCGTACGAGATGGAGGAGATCCTCTACGAGCTGCGCGACCACGCCTCCGGGCTGAACGCCGGACGCTGGGACTACCTCTTCTCCATCGTCAAGAACTTCCGTGACGGCGGGCCCAAGTTCGTCCTCCCGGACCGCAACGCGGTGACGATGACCGCCCCGTTCATGCGCGCGTACACCGAACTCCTGGTCCGCACCTGCCACAAGCGCGGCGCGCACGCGATCGGCGGCATGGCCGCCTTCATCCCCTCACGCCGCGACGCCGAGGTCAACAAGGTGGCCTTCGAGAAGGTCAAGGCGGACAAGGACCGCGAGGCGCACGACGGCTTCGACGGCTCCTGGGTCGCCCACCCCGACCTGGTCCCGATCGCCCTGGCCTCGTTCGACGCGGTCCTCGGCGAGAAGCCCCACCAGAAGGACCGGCTGCGGGAGGACGTCTCGGTGGCCCCGGGCGACCTGATCGCCATCGACACCCTCGACGCCAGCCCGACCTACGACGGCCTGCGCAACGCCGTCGCGGTCGGCATCCGCTACATCGAGGCCTGGCTGCGCGGCCTGGGCGCGGTCGCCATCTTCAACCTGATGGAGGACGCCGCCACCGCGGAGATCTCCCGCTCGCAGATCTGGCAGTGGATCAACGCGGACGTGGTCTTCGAGAACGGCGAGCACGCCACGGCGGACCTGGCCCGCAAGGTCGCCGCCGAGGAACTGGCCGCGATCCGCGAGGAGATCGGCGAGGAGACCTTCACCGCCGGCAAGTGGCAGCAGGCCCACGACCTGCTGCTCCAGGTCTCCCTGGACCAGGACTACGCGGACTTCCTGACGCTGCCGGCGTACGAGCAGCTCCGCTGACCTCACCGTACGAGCACCGCCCCCGGCACCGCACAGCGCCGGGGGCGGTGGTGTGCGCCCGGCCGGGGTCACTTGCCCAACTACGCCGCAGGTACGTGTCGTAGCCGATCCTCGCCAGGGCCACCCCGCCGACGGTGACCGCCGTCGTCGAGACCCGGAGGTGGTACGTCGGACCGTCGGTCGCGGGTTCGCGTCCGGGGCCCGTGTCGCCCCGTGTGGCGGTGAGCGGGATACCGGACGGACGCGGGGGCTCCAGATGGGTGACGCTCGGGGCGTCGCTGCCGATGAAGCCGGGGGAGGTGATGGACGGCATGGCCGTCAGCCGTTCCAGGCCGGCGACGCGACCGTCCATCAGCGCGTCGACCCGTGTGCCCGGTCGTCGTCTCCCCTGTCCATGGTTCAGCCCCTTCGGTCCTCCGGCCTTCCGGGACCCATGGACCACGGGGTGCGGCGCGCCGCACCCCTCGAAGACGCCGGTCGGGCGGGCCTCAGTCCGTCAGGACGACTGTCCGCTGGGCCGAGAAGTCACCCCACTTGCCGTCCGGCAGCTTGGCCCTGAGCTTCACCGAATAGCGGGTGCCCGCCGGGTCGGAGAGGTGCAGCCGGTAGGTGGCGCGGCCCTTGGGAGGCGTACCGCCCCAGACGATGGTGGTGGTCAGCTTGCCGTTGAGATGGAGCTCGTAGGCGGGGATGACCCCGCCCGTCTCGGGCTGGTCCCAGGACAGGTCGAGGATGAACTCGGCGGCCTCCTTGCCGACCTCCGTGCGCAGACCGGTGGGGGCGGTGCTCGCGGGGGCGCCGGGGGCGGACTCGGTGGTGAGGTCGAACATGTTGCTGTCGGCCGAGGACTTGTCGGAGGCGTCCCGGGCCCGGACGGTGAAGGTGTAGACGGTCCCCGGGCGCAGCCCCGTGAGCTTCGCCGTGGTCGCGGAGGCCGGGACGCTGTGGATCCGGGAGTCCTCCTGGTAGATGTCGTACGAGGTGACGCCGACGTCGTCCTTGGACGCGCCCCAGGTGAGGGTGGCGCCACGGCTTCCGTCGGCGCTGCCCGTCAGCCTCGCCGGGGCGGTGGGGGGCGTGTCGTCCTTGGCCGGGGTGGCCTGGGTGGTGACGGGGACGGCCTTGCTGGGCCCGGAGAGGTTCCCTGCCGTGTCCTTGGTCCGCACGCTGAAGGTGTAGTCCGTCGAGGCCGCCAGCCCGTCGACGTCGATCATCGTCTTCGTCGCCGGGACGCTCTTGACCTTGGCCTTTCCCCGGTAGATCTCGTATCCGGCGACCTTCTCGTTGTCGGAGGCGCCCTCCCACATGACGTGCACCGAGGTGGAGCTGCTGGCCTGGGCGGTCACGCCCTTGGGGGTGCCGGGAGGCTGCGTGTCGGCTTCGGCGGTGCCACCGCAGGCGGAGAGGAGGGGGGCGAGAAGCAGGGCGGAACAGGTCAACGCGGCAGATATGTGGGGGCGTTGCACGGTGGTGCCTTCCATCCGGACAGCAATGGTCCAGACCTGTATGCCATGGCGTGGGGGTCGCCGACAAGAGGACGGCGAGGAACCTTCCGCTATGTGACGGTGTGCGCCGCCCACCGCCCGCCCGCGGTCCGGGCAGGACACGGGGCATGGATCATCGGGACCCGGGACCCGGGACCCGGGGTGCGGGTCTCGGGGTGCGGGTCTCGGATCACGGGTCGCGGGTCTCGGGTCTCGGGTGACGGGTCGCGGGTGACGGGTCGCGGGTGACGGAGCGATGAGTTTTCGGTGGTCGAGGGGTCTTCCCTGTATGGACGCACAGGAGACCCCCGTGTCGGATGTCGCCGCTCTTCCCGACCTGGAGCCGGCCGCCCGGCGGATCGCCGCGCTGCTCGGTCCGCTCGACGACAGCCGGCTGGACGGCCCCACCCCCTGCCCCGACTACGCCGTACGGGAGCTGCTCGGCCATCTCACCGGGCTGGCCACCGCCTTCCGCGACGCCGCCCGCAAGGATCTCGGGGCGAGCACCGCCGTGTCCCCCGACGCCGCCCTCCCCGTCCTCGACGACGACTGGCGTGAGGTGCTGCCCCTTCGGCTGGACGAGATGGCGGCGGCCTGGCGCTCACCCGACGCCTGGACGGGCATGACCCGGGCGGGCGGGGTGGAGCTGCCCGGCGAGGTGGCGGGGGCCGTCGCGCTCAACGAACTCGTCGTCCACGGCTGGGACCTCGCCCGGTCGACCGGGCAGCCGTACGCGGCCGGGGAGGCCGAACTGCGGTCCTGCGAGGCCCTGCTCGCCCCGGTGGGAAACGGCCCGGACGGCCCGGACGGCTCCGACGGCTCCGACGGCTCCGACGGCTCCGACGGCGACAGCCTCTTCGGGCCGCCGGTCCCGGTGCCGGACGACGCCCCGCCGCTGGACCGGGTGATCGCTCTCAGTGGTCGCCGTCCGGACTGGCAGCCGGGCAGCTGAGAGGGGCAGGCCGCCCACCGCCACACGGGCTCCGGACGCACGGCCCGGTTCGGATCCGGACCGCACGATCACGCACCCCTGACCGCGACGACGAGGCGGTCCAGGGGCAGCAGGTCCAGCACGGCTTCGTGGTGGTCCCGGGTCCAAGGCAGCCCGGCGTCCACGCGGGCCATGACGGCGGCGATCCGCAGCTCCGGCGCGCTGTCGGGGCCGACCGCCCCGGCCGCCGCGGGGCGGTGCCCTCCGGATCCGAGGCACGGTCGAAGTCCCTGGCGTCGATCATGGCAGCCGCCACGGACAGCGCCGTCGGCGCGGGAGCGCCTCAGCTGGTGAAGAACTCCGTAATGTGCGCGGCCACCTGGTCCGCCCGGGTCTCGTGCATCCGGTGGCCGCCCGGGACCGTGATCATCCGGCAGTCCGGGATGAGGGAGGCCACGTCGGCCTGGCGGTGCTGTTCCATCGCGCTCTCCGGGCCGCCGGTGATGATCATCGTCGGGGAGACGATGTCGCCGAGGGCCTCGTCGGCGTCCGGGCCGGGGTCGGCGAGCTGGTCGCGTACGGCGGGCACCGCGTTCTCGTCGTAGTCCACCGGGCCCTCGGCACGGCCCGCCGGGCCCGGGTCGCCGGGGAACGGGGCCGGGGTCTCCACCAGCACCAGCCGCTCCACCCGGTCGGAGTGCTCCTGCGCCACCAGCCGGGCGACGACCCCGCCCATGCCGTGGCCGACGAGGCCGACCCGGTCCAGCTCCAGTTCGTCGAGGAAGCCCACGACGTCCTCGGCCATCAGGTCCAGGTCGTAGTCGTCGGGCCAGTCGCTCTCGCCGTGGCCGCGCAGGTCCAGGGCGAAGACCCGCCACTCCTGGCCCAGCAGGGGGCCGGCCGCCTCCCAGTTCGCGGCCGAACCGCCGAGGCCGTGCAGCAGCACGACGGGCGAGCCGAACGCGTCGCCCCAGGTCCGGTACGCGAGGCGCACATCGCCGACATCCACAACAGACTGATCTTCCATGCCCCTGACGCTACAGCCGGCCGACGCCGGCCGGCTCCCGGGGCCCGGCCCCCGGCAGGCTGCGCGAGGGCTGAGGCACGCCGCAGGCCCGGTGGACCCGCGCGGGGTCTCACCGGGCCGCGGCGGCGGAGAGGGTCAGTGGACGCCCACCCCGGCGGCGGCCGGCACCACGTGCTCGCCCGGTGCCTGCTCCTCGTCCGTCGTGTCGGGCTTGCGGCCCAGGTGGTTGAAGGCGAGGTTCAGCACGATGGCCACCACGCAGCCGGTGGAGATGCCCGAGTCGAGGACGACCAGCAGGTCCTCGGGGAAGGCGTGGTAGAACCGCGGCGCGGCGATCGGGATCAGGCCGATGCCGACGGCCGCCGCCACGATCAGTGCGTTCTCGCCCTTCTCCAGGGCGGCGGTGGCCAGGGTCTGGATGCCGCTGGCCGCGACCGTGCCGAACAGGACGATGCCCGCGCCGCCGAGCACCGGCAGCGGTACGAGGGCGATGACCGAGGCGGCGACCGGAACCAGGCCGAGGACGATCAGGATCGCCCCGCCGACCGCGACGACGAAGCGGCTGCGGATCTTCGTCATGGCGACGAGGCCGACGTTCTGGGCGAAGGCGCTGCACATGAACCCGTTGAAGAGCGGGCTGATGGCGCTGCCGAGGGTGTCGGCGCGCAGGCCGCCCTCGATGATCTTCTCGTCGGCCGGGCGGCCGACGATCTTGCCGAGGGCCAGCATGTCCGCGGTGGACTCGGTCATGCAGACCAGCATCACGATGCACATCGAGATGATGGCGGCGATCTCGAACTGCGGGGCGCCGAAGGCGAACGGCGTCGGGAAACCGACCACGTCGGCGTCCTTGATGGCGCCGAAGTCGGTGATGCCGGCCGGGATGGCGATCAGGGTTCCGATGACCAGACCGAGCAGGATCGCGATCTGCTGGAGGAAGCCGCGCAGGAGCTTGCGGAGGGCCAGCACGATCACCAGGGTCACGGCGGCCATGGTGATGTTGGTCATCGAACCGTAGTCGTCGGCCGTGGCGTTGCCGCCCTGGGACCAGTTGAAGGCGACCGGGAGGAGCGAGACGCCGATCAGGGTGATCACGGTGCCCGTGACGACGGGCGGGAAGAAGCGGACCAGTTTGCAGAAGTACGGGGCGAGGACGAAGCCGAGGACGCTCGCGACGATGATCGCCCCGAATATGACGGCTATCCCGTCGTGTCCCCGGTCCTTGCCTATCGCGATCATCGGGGCGACCCCGGCGAAGGAGACGCCGTTGACGAAGGGCAGCCGGGCGCCGACCTTCCAGAAGCCGATGGTCTGGAGCAGGGTGGCGATCCCCGCGGTGAACAGACTCGCCCCCATCAGGAAGGCGGTCTCCTTGGCGGTGAGGCCGACGGCCGGCCCCACGATGAGCGGCGGGGCCACCACGCCCGCGTACATGGCGGCCACGTGCTGGAGGCCGCTGGTGAACATCTTCAGGGGAGGGAGGGTTTCGTCGACCGGATGCTTCCGGTCGGCTCCCGCTTCCGCGGCGGCGTCGGCCGTCGTGTCGGGGGCGGCTGCATCTGCGTCTTTGCGAAACCTGGGCTCAGCGGCCACGGCGGTTCCTCCGGTCGGTTACACGTCGTCGGCGACGTGGGGTTCAGGGAGGTGGTGCGTAAGTGGTGCGGTGGTGCGGCTCTCTCAGGTGGTGCAGGTGGGGCAGAGGGGGGTGCGGGGGCTCGCACTGGGGGTGTGTGCGGGCAGCGTTCATCACCGGTCCGGCGGGCGCGCACCATGCGCGCGTCCGCCGGACCGGCTGCCGTGGACCCCGCTCGGGTCCACGGCGGCCGGTCTCGGGCCGTCCCCCTCGACCGGCCGGTCGGGGATACCGCTCGGAATCAGGCTCCGGCGGCGATCTGCGCGAGGCGGCGGGCCTCGTCGCGGGTGACCCGGGCGATGGCGTCCTCGTCCACCGTGGTGAGGTGGCTGCCCTCGACGACCGGCTTGCCGTCGACGAGGGAGAGGGTCACCGGGGCGGCCGCGCCGAAGATGAGCGCGGTCACCGGGTCGGCGATCGAGGAGTGGGCCAGGGTGTCCAGCTTCCACAGGACGAGGTCGGCGAGCTTGCCGGCCTCCAGGGAGCCGATCTGGTCGGCGCGGCCCAGGACCTGGGCCCCGCCGAAGGTCCCGAGGCGCAGGGCCTGACGGGCGTTCAGGGCGGCCTCGCGGTGGGCGCCGAGGCGGTTGATGAGCAGGGCGTTGCGCAGCTCGGTGTGGAGTTCGCCGGACTCGTTGGAGGCGGTGCCGTCCACGCCGAGGCCGACGGGAACACCGGCGGCCAGCATGTCGGGTACCCGGGCGATCCCGGCGGCGAGGCGCGCGTTGGAGGACGGACAGTGGGCGACGCCCGTTCCCGTACGGGCGAAGGCGGCGATGTCGGAGTCGTTCATGTGAACGCAGTGGGCCATCCACACGTCGGCGCCCAGCCAGCCGGTCGACTCGAAGTAGTCGGTCGGGCCCATCCCGAACAGTTCCTTGCAGAACTGCTCCTCCTCGACGGTCTCCGAGCCGTGGGTATGCAGCCGTACGCCCTTGCGCCGGGCCAACTCGGCGCCCTGGCGCATCAGTTCGGTCGAGACGGAGAACGGCGAGCAGGGCGCGACGGCGACCTGGGTCATGGCGTCGAAGGAGGCGTCGTGGTGGGCGTCGACGGTGGCCTCGGTGGCGGCGAGCGCGCCTTCGAGGGTCTCGACGGCGAAGTCCGGGGGCAGGCCGCCGTCCTTCTCGCTGCGGTCCATGGAGCCCCGGGCGAGGGTGAACCGTACGCCCATGTCGCGGGCGGCGCCGATGATCGCGCCGGAGAGGTCGCCGGAGCCCTTCGGGAAGACGTAGTGGTGGTCCATGGCGGTGGTGACGCCGCCGCGGGCCATCATGGCGAGCGAGCCCTGCGCGGCGGCGCGGGCCATCGGCTCGTCGATGCGTGCCCAGGTCGGGTAGAGCGCGACCAGCCAGTTGAAGAGGTTGTGGTCGGTGGCCAGGCCCCGGGTGATCCACTGGTAGAAGTGGTGGTGGGTGTTGACGAGTCCGGGTGTGGCGAGGTGCCCGGTGCCGTCGATCCGCCGGACGACTCCGGTCAGGCCCTCCGGAGCCTTGCCTGCGCCGATGGACTCGATGCGGTTGCCCGCCACGACGATGTACCCGGACGCGTACTCCGTGTCGTGCGCGTCGACGGTGGCGATCGAACAGTTTTCGATGATGATGCGCTGAGGGTCTGCCGAAGCTGCCATGGCGCTTCCTTCTTCTCTCTGTGGCGATGTGGGCACGGCAGGACCCTAGGAGGATTTGAGTGCCACAGCGGTGCGGCTGTGGGTGCCGAGATGGTGGAAGAACAGGTTGAGCACGACCGCGACCAGTGCTCCCGCGCTGATCCCGGAGCCGAGGACGGTCTGCGCCCAGGACGGGAATCCGGCGTAGAAGGCCGGCGCGGCGAGCGGGATGATGCCCGCGCCGAGCGCGACGGCGACCAGGATGATGTTGGAGCTGTCGTCCAGACCCGCCTCGGAGAGCGTACAGATGCCGCTGACCGCGATGGAGCCGAAGAGGACGATGCCGGCGCCGCCGAGGACGGGCATCGGGACGAGCGAGACGACCGCGCCCAGCACCGGGAAGGCGCCGAGGACCAGCAGGGCACCGCCCGCCGCCGCGACGACGTACCGGCTGCGCACGCGGGTCAGCGAGACGACGCCGACGTTCTGGGCGAAGGCACTGGTGGGGAAACCGCCGAAGACCGGGCCGAGGAGGGTGGCGATGCCGTCCGTGCGCAGGCCGCGGGTGATCGTAGGGCCGTCGGTGCGGCGGTCGCAGATCTCGCCGAGGGCGAGCATCCCGGCCGAGGACTCCGTCATCAGGACGAGCATGACGATGCAGAGGGAGAGGATCGCGGCGGGGTGGAATTCCGGCGCGCCGAAGGCGAAGGGGGTCGGCAGGGCGGCGAGCGGTGCGGACCTCAGCGCGGAGAAGTCGGCGAGGCCGAACGGAATCGCGGCGAGCGTGCCGACGAACATGCCCATGAGCAGGGCCACTTGCTTGAGGAAGCCGCGGCCGAAGCGCTGGATGAGCAGGATGACGACGAGTGTGAAGGCGGCCAGCGCCAGGTACTTCATGGCGCCGAAGTCGGCGGCGGTGGCGTCGCCGCCCTGCGCCCAGGCGACCGGGACCGGCATCAGGGTGACGCCGATGAGGGTGATGACCACGCCGGTGACGAGCGGCGGGAAGAAGCGCAGCAGTCTGCCGAAGAAGGGGCCGACCGCCAGGCAGAAGACACCGGCGACGAGCACCGCCCCGTAGATCGCGGGGAGTTGGTGTCCGGGTGCGCTGGTCTCGGCGATGGCGAGCATCGGCGCGATCCCGGCGGACGAGGCGGCGTTGACGAACGGGAGCCGATTGCCGGCGAAGCGGCCGAGACCGACGGTCTGGAGGATGGTGGCGAGTCCGGCGATCAGGAGGCTCGCCGCGATGAGCCGGGTCATCCCGGCGGTGTCCAGGCCGACGGCCTGGCCGATGATGAGCGGAGGGGTGACGACGCCCGCGTACATGGCGGCGATGTGCTGGAGCGCGGCGGGGACGAGCCGCGCGGGAGGAAGCTTCTCGTCGACCGGGTGAACCGCCGTGTCGGCGAGGGTTTTCGAGGGGTCTTTGCCTGGGCCTTCGGCCGGCCTCGTTGCAGGCTGTGCCATCGGTGTTCCCTCCGGGATGACCGGCCCCCGCCCGTCGTTACGCGGACGGCGGCCGGTTCAGTGCCGCGTCAGAGGTTGGTCATGTCGACCGGGATCTTCGGCTCGACGCCGTCCCGGAGCACGGTGGCCTCGATCAGACCGTAGGGACGGTCCGCCGCGAAGTAGACCTCATTGTCGTTCTTGAGGCCGAACGGTTCGAGGTCCACCAGGAAGTGGTGGTTGTTCGGCAGCGAGAACCGGATCTCGTCGATCTCGCTGCGGCTGTTGATGATGCGCGAACCCATCTGGTACAGGGTCTGCTGGAGCGAGAGGGAGTACGTCTCGGCGAAGGCGTGGAGCATGTGCTTGCGCGCCTGCTCGTAGGACTTCTCCCAGTTCGGCATCCGCTGCTCGTCGCTGGTCCAGTTGTAGCGCCAGCGGGCGGAGACGTCCGTCGCGAGGATGCGGTCGTACGCCTCCTTGAGCGTCGTGTACCGGTCCTTGACGTAGCCCCAGAACTCGGAGTTGGTCGAGTTCATCACCGTCAGGTCCTTGAGGCCCGAGATGACCTCCCAGTTGTCGCCGTCGTAGGTGATCTGGGAGACGCGGGTCTCCTGGCCCTTGCGGACGAAGGAGTGCTTGACCTCGTCGGCGCCGATGAACTTCGAGTTGCCGTCGGAGGTCGCGATGCGCTCCCAGCTGTACTCCTCGATCCGGATCCGGGCGCGGTGGATCGGCTCCTGGGAGGAGACGAAGTGCCGGGCGAGGTGGATGCCGAACTGCTCGGCGGACTCGATCCCGTGCTCCTTGGCGAACGCGAACACCGTGTTCTTGGTGGTGTCGGTCGGCAGGACGTTGGCGTTGGAGCCGGAGTAGTGCACGTCGTCCATGTCGCCGGAGAGGGCGACCGAGACGTTCAGGTCCTTGATGTGGTGGGTGTCGCCGTCCCGCGTGATCTTTACGACGCGGTTCTCTGCTTTGCCGTACTGGTTCTGGCCGAGAATCGTGGGCATGTCGGTGCTAGCTCCCTCGGTAAACGGAGTAGCCGAACGGGTTGAGCAGCAGCGGTACGTGATAGTGCTCGCCCGGGGCGACCGCGAACGCGATGGTCACCTCCGGGAAGAACGCGCCGCTGTCCCTTACGCGGGGGGCGTCCTGCTGCGCCTCGGCTTGCTTCTTGGAAAAATACGCCTCGGTGTCGAATACGAGACGCACATGGCTTGTTCCCTCCGGCAGTGCCGGGAGGTCCTTGCAACGCCCGTCCGCATCGGTCGCGGACGCTCCGAGCGTCACGTACGGCGTGTCGCTTCCGCTGCGGGCGGCGAGCGAGACGGTGACGGACGCGGCGGGGCGGCCGATGCTGGTGTCCAGGATGTGGGTGGACACCGATGCGGTCGTGTCGGTACTCAAGACCGTCACTCTCCTAGATCTCAAGAGTCCTGTGCGGGAGCGCCCTCTGCGAGGGTCTCCGTCACGAGACGGGTCAGCCGGATGCGGTTGATCTTGCCCAGTTCGGTGCGCACGATCTCCTGCTCCTGCTCGGGCGAGTTCCCGATCCGGGACTTCACCGCGTCGCGCATCTGCTCACCGGTGGCGCCGGTGGCACAGATCAGGAAGACATGTCCGAACCGCTCCTGGTAGGCCAGGTTCAGTTCGAGCATCTCGGTCTTGAGCTCCTCGGAGGCGCCGGCCATCCCCCGCTGCTCACGGGAGGAGGTCGGGTCGCCGGGCTTCGGGCGGCCGATCGGCGGGTGGCCCGCCATCGCTTCGGCCAGGTCCTCCGCGGTGAGGTTCGCCATGGCGGCGTCGCTCGCGGAGAGCAGGGCTTCTTCGGTGGCGTACGGGCGCCCGGCGAGGAGGGTGTTTCCCCAGGTCGCACTGGCACAGACCTCGTGCAGTGCGGCGGTGGCCTCGCCGTCCGCCAGGGTGTTGAACCGGGCGAGGCCCGGTGTGGAGCTCGAAGTCACGGGAGCCTCCGTGGCTGCTTTTCGCTGTGCGTTGTTCGGGCTGCGGATAGCTAACGCCCTCCACAACACGACGTCAACACTTTGTTGAAATCTCGCGAACGAAGAAAGCCGCCGTCCCGGCATGCGGACGGCGGCTTTCCTGTGTGTTCGGCCAACTACTCACCCTTGGCCGCATGTTCCCGGTTCAGGTAGTTGTACACGGTGAACCGGGAGACGCCGAGGGCGCCGGCGACCGTCTCCACGCCGTGCCGTACGGAGAAGGCACCGCGTGCCTCCAGCGTCCGGACGACGCCCTGCTTGGCCTTGCGGTCCAGGTCGGCGAGCGGCATCCCGTGCCGTCGTTCCATCGCGGCGAGGATGTGGTCGAGCGAGTCGGAGAGCTGCGGGAGACGTACGGCTATGACGTCCCGCCCCTCCCAGGCGAGTACGACGTCGTCCGGCTGGGCCCGATCCGGGCCCAGCAGCTCCGCGCCCATCGCGTCGACGAGCGGCTTGACCGCGGAGACCAGCGGATGGTCGAGCGTTGCCGAAGGGTTGTCGGACGTTGCCGAGGGGACGCCGCCCACTGCTGGGGGGGCGTCGGCCGCAGCCGGGGGGTGATCGGTGGATTCGGTCACGGTGCGTCCCCCTCGACCACGTTCACCTGGAGCGATACCCGGGTGGCGCCCGAGGCCAGGGCGCGCCGCAGCAGGGAGTCGACGGCGGTGAGCACCTCGTCCGCGCCCCCTTCCGCGGTGTTGCCGAAGGGGCCGACGTCCACGGCGTCGAGCCCGGCGCCCTGGATCACCTCGCGGGCCACCACCGCGTGGGTGGGCGCCTCGTCGAGATCGAACGGCTCGGTGGTGAATTCCACCCTCAAGCGCACTGTGCCTCCATGATGTCCTCGCCCCGGGTGCGGGCCCCCGCGGCTCGGCCACGACTGTAACCGCTGGACGGGGCCCGCCCCGGTGCGCGCGGGGCCCCGACGGCCGGACTTACGGAAGCGGCAGGACGCAGACCGCGACCGGAGCCGGGAAGGGGGCGCCCGCAGCGGTCAGGGAGCCGTCGGGGCCGACCCCGAACACGGTGACGGTGGAGGAGCGCTGGTTCGCGGCGAAGAGCAGGGAGCTGTCCGGGGACAGGGCGAGCTGTCGGGGCCAGTCGCCGCCGACGGGCACGGTGTCCAGCAGTCGCAGGACCGCCCCGTCGCCCTCCACGGCGTAACGGGTGAGGCTGTTGTGGCCCCGGTTGGCGAGGTAGACGTACGCCCCGTCCCCGGTGACCACCGGCTGGGCGGGGTAGCTGGTGCCGGATCCCGTACCGGTGGACTGCCCGGGCCCCGGGGTGAGAGCGCCGGTGGCGGGGTCGTACCCGCAGACGACCATGGTGTCGTCCAGCTCGCAGGCCAGGTACGCGAAGCGCCCGCCGGGATGGAAGGCCAGGTGGCGGGGGCCGGAGCCGGGAGCCAGAGCGGCCCGGGAGACCTCGGTGAGCGTACCGGCCGACACGTCGAGCGCGTACGTGTACACGGTGTCGGTGCCCAGGTCGACGGCGAGGACGTGACCGCCGTCGGGCGAGGTGACGACCTGGTGGGCGTGCGGCCCGCCCTGGCCGGGTCCGGGCGGCGGCGAACTGTGGGTGACCAGGTCGGTCCGATCCCCCAGGGAGCCGTCCGCGGCGATCGGGTGGACGGCGACGCTGCCGGAGGTGTAGTTGGCGCTCAGCAGCCAGCGTCCGGAGGGGTGGACGGAGAGGTGAGTGGGGCCGGAGCCGCCGGTGGGACGGCTGCCGAGCACCTCGTACGTCCCGTCCGGCGTGATCGCCACGGCGGTGACCGCGCCCGCGCCCTGCTCGGCGACCGCGTAGACGGTGGCGCCTGAGGGGTGCGGGGCCAGGTAGGAGGGGTTCTCGACGCCGGTGATCACCGGTCCGGGGGTGATCGCGCCGGTGCCGGTGTCGTACGCGGCGGTGCCGATGCCCGTGCCGCCCCCTCCTTCGGAGGTGTACGTGCCGAGCAGCAGCGGGCGGGTGGCGCGCGGGGCGACGGGCACGGGAGCGGGACGGGCGGCCGCGGGGGCGGGGGCGGCGGCCAGGGCGGCCCCCGCGAGCAGACCGCCGAGGCTGTCTCTTATACACATCTCTGATG
>NZ_NTGZ01000468.1 GCF_002551245.1 Streptomyces sp. rh34 | reverse complement strand
GCGGGGCGCCCGCCGTACGGGCCAGGTCGCCGCCCGCCGCGAAGGGGTCCAGGGCCGGCGGGCCCGAGGGCGCGGGCGACGACGGGACCCGGACCAGGCCCGACCGGGAGAGGGCCGTGCGCAGGGCGGGATCGTCCGCGTCGAAGGGGCCCGCCAGGTGCGTCGTGCCGTGCCGCAGCATCCGCTGGAGCCCGCGCCGGACGGACCCGGCCCGCCGGGCCGTGTCCATCGTCGCCGCGATCCGCTCGAACTCCTCGCCCCACAGCGGGAGTTCGCCCAGCTCGTCGGCCTCGCGGGGGTCGGGGTGGTAGCAGCGGGTGAGCAGCTCCCGGGCCCGGTCCTGGCGCAGGCCGGGCGTGAGGAGGCCGGGCCAGCGGCGGACCCGGGCGGCCGGGTACGCGGCGACGACCTCCTCGTACGGGCCGAGGGCCGCGATCCGCTCCCCGTCCACCGCGACCGCACCGTCCACGACGGCCGCCGCGCCGACCGGGAGGACCAGGGGCGCGGTGTGGATCGTCAGCACGGGAAGCCGAGGCCTAGTTGGCGTTCAGGAGCTTCAGCTCCGGGTGGGCCGTGCCGCCCTCGATCGCCGTCGAGGAGATGTGCGAGACGACGCGCTCGTCGACCGGGTCCAGCGCCGGGTCGTCGTGCACGACGAGGTGCTCGTACGTCGTGGCGCGCTGGGCGGGGACCCGGTCCGCCTTGCGGATCAGGTCGATGATCTCCAGCCGGTTGGAGCGGTGCTTGGCCCCGGCCGAGGAGACGACGTTCTCCTCCAGCATGATCGAGCCGAGGTCGTCCGCGCCGTAGTGCAGCGACAGCTGGCCGACCTCCTTGCCGGTGGTCAGCCAGGAGCCCTGGATGTGGGCGACGTTGTCGAGGAAGAGCCGGGCGATGGCGATCATCCGCAGGTACTCGAAGAGCGTGGCCTGCGTCTGGCCCTTCAGCTTGTTGTTCTCCGGCTGGTAGGTGTACGGGATGAAGGCGCGGAAGCCGCCCGTACGGTCCTGGACGTCCCGGATCATCCTCAGGTGCTCGATGCGCTCGGCGTTGGTCTCGCCGGTGCCCATCAGCATGGTGGAGGTGGACTCGACGCCGAGGCCGTGCGCGATCTCCATGATCTCCAGCCACCGCTCGCCGGACTCCTTGAGCGGGGCGATGGCGGTGCGCGGCCGGGCGGGCAGCAGTTCGGCGCCGGCGCCGGCGAAGGAGTCGAGCCCGGCGGCGTGGATCCGGCTGATGGCCTCCTCGGCGGAGACCTTCGAGATCCGGGCCATGTGCTCGATCTCGGAGGCGCCCAGCGAGTGGATGACCAGCTGCGGATACGCCTTCTTGATCGCGGAGAAGTGCTCCTCGTAGTACTCGACGCCGAAGTCCGGGTGGTGGCCGCCCTGGAACATGATCTGGGTGCCGCCCAGCTCCACGGTCTCCGCGCAGCGGCGCAGGATGTCGTCGAGGTCGCGGGTCCAGCCCTTGGCCGTGTCCTTGGGCGGGGCGTAGAAGGCGCAGAACTTGCAGGCCGTCACACACACGTTGGTGTAGTTGATGTTGCGCTCGATGATGTACGTCGCGATGTGCTCCGTACCGGCGTAGCGGCGGCGGCGTGCGGCGTCGGCGGCGGCGCCCAGCGCGTGCAGGGGCGCGGACCGGTAGAGGTCGAGCGCCTCCTCCGGGGTGATCCGACCGCCTTCGGCGGCTCGGTCGAGGACGGGCTGAAGGTCGGCCTTCTCGGTCACCGGGCTGTCACCTTTCGGCGGTTTTATTGACGTTCCTCGGACCGATCCAGCGTACGCCAGCCCTTGACGCCGTCAGCCGCCGGACCGGGTGAGCTTGCCGTACGGGAGACCCGCGGCGCGTTCCTTCGAGCGGTAGTCCAGGGTGCCGTCGTCGGCGAGGCGGAAGACCAGATCGGCCTCGGTGGTGGTGCACAGGCCGGGGGTGCTGGGGCGGTCCGGGTCGGTGGCCTCGCGGATGTTCAGCTCCTTCGCGGTGCCGGAGGCGAGGGTGCCGACGCTGTTGCAGGTGACGGTGATGCCGAGCTGGGAGATGGTCGTGCTCATCCGGACGACCCGCTCCCCGCGTTTCCCCTCGGTGAAGACGGCGGTGAGCGTGCCGTGGGGCTGACCGGTCGTCCTCTCGGTGACCGGCCCCTTCCAGGTGCCCAGGTACGCCTTCGGAAGCTCGCCGACCGGGGCCCCGCCCCGGTCGGCGGACTCGGCGGGCGACGGCTTCCCGGAGCCGGGCGGGGAGGCGGGGGCCGACGGGGTCGCCGCGGCGCCGTTGCCCCGGTCCCGGTCGGCGGCGCCGCGCGGGAAGAAGCCGTCGAGCAGGCCCGTGCCGAGGGTGACGACCGCGAGCGCGCCCGCCACGGCCAGGGCGACCGTGCAGCTGACGCGGCGGCTCCGGCGTTCCCCGGAGGTCTGCCGGTTCTCCGCGCTGACGGTCAGGGAGAGGCGCTGTCTCTTATACACATCTGATCAGATATCGTATGCCGTCTTCTGCTTGAAAAAAAAAAAATAAAATGAAAGAAAACAAAAGTAAGGAAG
>NZ_NTGZ01000467.1 GCF_002551245.1 Streptomyces sp. rh34 | reverse complement strand
AGATGTGTATAAGAGACAGGGGCCAGGCGGTCGGCTTCCCCGTCACGGTCGGCTCGGCGGGTCCCGCCACCGGTCCGGCCGAGCTGCCGCACGCGCACAGCGAGGCCGACCGCTGTCTCTCCGCGCTGCGCGCCCTCGGCCACACCGGAAGCGGCGGGGCCGTCGGAGACCTCGGGTTCGTCGGCGTACTGCTGGGCGACCAGGCGGACCTGGGAGGCTATGTGCACCGGACGTTGGGGCCGGTACTCGACTACGACAGCCGGCGCGGCACCGACCTCGTCGCCACGCTGGACGCCTATTTCGCCCAGGGGACGAGCCTCACCCGGACCAAGGACCTGCTCCACGTCCATGTGAACACGGTGGTGCAGCGGCTGGAGCGCATCGGACGGCTCCTCGGCGAGGACTGGAACACGCCTGCCCGCACCCTGGAGATCCAGCTGGCTCTGCGGCTCCACCGCCTGACGCGGGGCCTGTGACGGGAGGCTCCGTGCCGGCGGGAGGGTCCTCAGTCGTCCAGACCCGCCCTGACCCGGCGCGAGGGCTGGAAGACGTACAGGTCGAGGATGTCCGGGGCGTCCGCGAGCCCCGGGCCGCCCGCCGAGGCCCAGCTCACGATGTCCTGCTCGGCGTGCTCGTCGTTGACCAGGCCCAGCCAGACCGGCCGGCCCCCGGCGCGGCGGCCCTCGGCGGAGGGCTGCACGACGATCACGTTGCCCTGCTCGCAGGCGTCCAGGCACTCGACCGCCCGTACGGTGGCGGCGCCCGCCAGACCAGTACGCAGCCGTGCCAGCTGGCCCGCGTGGTCGACGCCGGGGATCTTTTCGGTACCGCAGCAGCAGCCCCGGCAGACGCTGACGGTGGGCCGGGGGGCGCCCTGTGCGGGCGCGTCCTTGCGGGGGCGGCGGCTCATGGGGGCACTTCCCGTCGCGGTGGGGTGGAGTCGGATGGCTGCGGACCACGCCGGTCGGGTGATCATCACGACTCTACCGAGGCGCTCGCGGTTCGAACACCAGCACCCGTGTCCGGCCGGGTGAGGTAGTGTTGACGGCTGCGAAGGGGAGTAGCCCCGCAAACCGGTCGTCGACATACTGGAGCCTTCGGGTTCCCGGTGGCCGGGCTCGTGTGTTCCGCAAGGGACGGGCACGGGCGGGCGAGACCTTCGGTCCTGTATGAACACGTCCACCTCCCGTGGGCGCTGCCGTCATGCCGGGCCGAGTGGTCCTCCGAAAAGCCCGAGCGGTGCTTCGCGAAGATCCGGGGCCCGGCTCGAACAGAAGGCCACCCGGAATGCACCTCGACCCTCTGGCGATCATCACCGCCTTCGGGCTGATCTTCCTCGCGGAGCTCCCCGACAAGACGATGTTCGCGTCGCTGGCCATGGGCACGCGGATGCGCCCGCTCTACGTGTGGTTCGGCACCTCGTCCGCGTTCCTCGTGCACGTCGCCATCGCCGTCGGCGCGGGCAGCCTCATCGGGCTGCTGCCCGACTGGATCGTCAAGCTCGTCTCGGCCTCGCTCTTCGCGTTCGGCGCGTTCATGCTGCTGCGCGGCAGCGGCGGGGACGACGACGAGGACGCCGAGGTGAAGACGGTGACCGGGTTCTGGCCGGTGTACACGACCGCGTTCATGGCGGTCTTCATCAGCGAGTGGGGCGACCTGACGCAGATCACCACCGCCAACCTCGCGGCGAGCAACGGCACCTGGTCCACGGCGATCGGTGCGGCCGCCGCCCTGATGTCCGTCTCGGCGCTGGCGCTGCTGGCGGGCCGGTTCATCGCGAAGCGCGTACCGCTGAAGACCGTGCAGCGCATCGGCGGGATCTGCATGCTGGGCCTCGCCGTCTGGACGGCCGTGGAGATCTTCACCGGCTGAGGAGTGCGGGGGCGTACCGGCTTCGGCACGCCCCCGGCCGCTCTCAGAACAGGGCCCGCACCCCGTCGTCCTTCCCCCCGCTCTCGAAGGCGAGCAGCCGCTGCTTGCGGTCCAGGCCGCCGCCGTAGCCGGTGAGGCTCCCGGAGGCTCCGATCACCCGGTGGCACGGCACGATGATCCCGACGGGGTTCTTGCCGTTGGCCAGTCCGACCGCCCGCGAGGCGCCCGGTTTGCCGAGCTCCTCGGCCAGCTCGCCGTACGTACGGGTCTCCCCGTACGGGATCTTCAGCAGCTCCGCCCACACACTCCGCTGGAACGGCGTGCCCGCCATGTTCAGCGGGAGGTCGAAGGTGGTGCGGTCCCCGGCGAAGTACGCCGTGAGCTGCTGGATCGCCTCGCCGAAGGGCTCCGGGTCCGGGACGCCGAAGGTCTCCTGGGGCGGGCGGTGGCGCTGGTCGGTCATGTAGAGGGCGGAGAGCACGCCGTCGGTGGCGACGAGCGTGAGCGGGCCGTAGGGGCTGTCGAGGACCGTGTGCCGCTTGGTCACCGGAGGGATGGGGGCGATGGTGGTCGTGGTCATGGGAGCCGTGTCCTTGTCTGTGTCAGACGGGCAGGTGGTTGATGGGGTGGTCGTCCACCGTCCAGAGGTACTGCACGGCGTACGCCCTCCAGG
>NZ_NTGZ01000466.1 GCF_002551245.1 Streptomyces sp. rh34 | reverse complement strand
AGGCCTGGCCCTGCTCGGCTCCGGCGCGTACCGGCGGCGACGGGCCCGGCGCGGGCCCCAGGGCTCGTCGGGCACCCCACCGGGCTCACACCCCTCACCTGCCTCACCCGACCCACCGGCCCCCGAGGCGGAGGAGGCCGACGACAGGCAGCCGACCACAGAGACGAGGCCCCTGGTGACGGCGGGATCCTCGGTGAAGGCAGGGCCCCTGGTGAGGACGGGAGCGGAATCGTGACGCGGCAGCCCGGCCCCCGAGCCCTCCGGCGCATCGCGCCACCCGTCCTCCTGTTCCTGGCCGCCCTCCTGGCGCTCCTGCCCGCCCTGTCCGTCCTGACCGCGCCGGGCGCGCGGGCGGCCGACGGCGACCCCACCGTCAGCCTGTCCAAGAAGGAGGCGGGCAAGGGGGGAGAGATCACCGTCAGCGGCGGCGGCTGGCGTGCCGACGCGTTGCTGATGCTGCTGCTCTGCGGTCAGTCCACGCCGGAGCGGGGCGTGGTCGGCGGCACCAACTCCTGCGCCAACGCCGACGGACGCGCCGTCACGACCGACAAGAAGGGCGCTTTCAGCAAGAAGCTGCCGGTCACCGAACCGCCGAAGCCGTGCCCCTGCGTGGTGCACGTCGCCACGGTGACCGGCGAACGGACCTTGGCCGACGTGGTGTTCACGGTGGCGGGCCACCCCACGGCGGACCTGCCGCGGCAGACCGGTGACGGGAAGCTCGCGGTGCTGGCCACCACCCGTCTGGAGGGCGACAGCTCCCTGCTCACCTGGTTCGGTGCCCCGCCCGCGCGCCGGCTCGTCTTCACCGTGGGCAATCTCGGGTCCGCGCCCGTCAAGGACCCCGTCTTCGAGATCGGCACCGCGCACGGCGTCTACGCGCCGCAGTGGGAGGAGCGACAGTGGCGCGGCACGGTCGCGCCCGGCGCCAAGGCGCAGATCAAGCTGCCGGTCGAACTGTCGGCGGGCGCGCACGGCGACTACCAGGTCTCCCTGCGGTACGGGCAGAAGGTGCTGGCCGAACAGCCGTGGGGGGTCGGCCGCCCCTGGGGAGTCACGCTCTTCTGGGTCCTGCTCTGCCTGGTCGTCCCGGCGGCCGTCTTCCGTATCGGCATGGCGGTCGTGGACAAGGTCCGGCCGCGCCCCGCCGGCTCGCACCGAACGAGGACGCCGGCCACGCGATGGAAGCCGAAGCCGCGCGGGCGCACGGGCACGAGTGCCGGCCAGGACGCGGCCACGGCCACGAGTGCGACCACGGCCGCGGCCACGAACGCGACCACGGCCGTGCTGCCGTGGTTCACCCCGGATTCCGCACCGTCGAAGAACCGACCCCGACCCACGACGAAGGGACAAGCGTGAGCACGCAACGGAGGATGAGCGCGGCCGGAGTCGCGCTGATGCTCGGCGGCGCGGGCATCCTGATGGCCGCGAGCCCGGCCCGGGCCGCCGAGGTCAGCTACGCGACGGAGTGCGTTCCGCCGCCGATCTCGGGACTGCCCGCCGTGCAGGGCACCACGAAGGTGGAGCTGACCGCCCCGGCAGAGGCGAAGGTGGGCGACGAGATCGAGGTCGTCTGGAAGACGGTCGAGGCCGCGTCCAAGAACCCGGACGTGCTGGACCTGGGAGCGGACACGGTCAAGCCGACCGGGACCGTCACCCTGGGCGGTGCGGCGAGCGGCGAACTGAAGCTGGAGGGCCCGCGGCAGAACCCGCCCATCCCCAAGAACAGCCCCATGGTGCTGCCCGACATGAAGGGCACGCTGAAACTGGAGGCCGCGGGGGAGATCACCCTGACGCCGGGCGCGTACAACATCAACGTGTCCAAGCCGATCTCCACGGACACCAAGTGCGCACCGAAGGAAGAGGTCCGGCCGGGCTCCACGATCAAGGTCACCGAGGGCGGCGGTTCCACCACGGGCGGCACGACAACCGGCGGTACGACAACCGGCGGTACGGACAGCGGCGGTACGGACGCCGGAGGAACCACGTCCGGTGGCACGGATTCCGGCGGTACGACGTCGGGAGGGGCGGACGGCGGTACGGACACCGGCGGCACCACGTCCGGCGGAACCACGTCCGGCGGCGGCTCCGGCGGCGGGGAGACCGACTTCCCCGGCAAGGAGGTGTCCGTCGCCTACGCGTGCAAGACCCCGATCGGGGACAAGAACGCCACCTCACCGGTCCGGATCAGCGCCAAGAAGAGCGGCGGCGACTACGACCTGACGGTGGAGTTCAGCAAGTCCGTGATGGACAGCCCGATCGACATCCCGGCGGGCCAGGTGAAGCCGTCCATGGACGTCAAGCTCGGCGGGGCGGACAAGGGCACGGTCAAGGTCGAGGGGCCGCTGAACAAGGAGGTCATCAAGACCGGCGCCCCGATCGAGATCCCCGACCTCACCGGCACGTACAAGCCCGGCGCGAGCGGTAGGTCCACGCTCAGCCCCGGCGTCCTGACGGTCATGGCCGCCGGTACGACGACCACCTGTACCCCTCCCGCCGGCGTGGCCGTCTCCCTGGAGCTGGACACCTCGGCCCAGCCGGGCGGCGCGTCCGGCAGCGGCGGCGCGGCGGCCTCCGGCGGAGCCGCGG
>NZ_NTGZ01000465.1 GCF_002551245.1 Streptomyces sp. rh34 | reverse complement strand
CCGCTGCGCCGGTGGGCGGACCGCTGGGCGGCGGGGGACCCTGCCGCGCCGCCCGACGACCCCCGTGCGTGGGTCCCCGGGGCGCCGGAGGCGCTCGCCGACTGCCGGCGGCGCCTGGAGCGGCCCGCCGCCCCCGACCCGACGGTCCCCCGGTGTCTGGTCGTGATGGTCGAACCGGCCCGGGACGGTTCACCGGACGTCTTCGTCCGTCACTGGGTCAACAAGGTCCCCGGCTACTGGCGCCCGGAGCCGAGCCCCGTGGAGACCGTCACCCTGGACACCCTGGCCGCAGCGGTCGAACGCGCCGTCGAGCGGGGTGAGGCGCTGTGGGCCGACACACAGAAGGGGACGCCGGGGCGGACGGAGACACCCGGGCCGACGGAGGGGACGGGGGCCCGCGGAGGGCCGGTCCACGTCGAGTTCGTGCTCCCCTTCGACCTGCTCAACCACGACATGGCCCGCCTGGAACTGGGTACCGGAGACCCGAGGCCCCGGCCGATCGGCATGCACTACCGGGTCCATCTGCGCAGCCTGGACCGGATGCGCGGCGACGCCGGGCAACTGCGCCGCTGGCAGGCCCGCTGGGATCAGCTGCGGACCGCGACCGCCCCGGCCGCCCACCGCTGGAGGGCCGCGGACCGCGACGGGCTCGAACGCTGGCGCGCCCACCTCGCCGGAGACGAGTCGCTCACCGCGGTCATCCTCGACGCGCCCGCCGTCCAGGGGCACGGGCTGGAGGCGTTGCAGGCCGCCGTCGTCGAGGGCGTGGGTCTCGCAGCCTGGGACCGCAGGGCCGACAGCCCCTCCCAGTCCAGCGAACTGCTCACGCTGCTTCTGGGGCACACGTACGCACAACTGCCGGAAAAGGTGCACAGGCTGAGGGCGGGAGCGGAGATCGAGGAGGACGGCCCCCTGTGGGTGGGCAGGCACATCGCGTTCTTCTGGGACGACCCGTACCGACTGGTCGATCGTGAGGAGTTGTTGTCGGCATGACCGGAGAGGCCTCTGCCGTACCACCGCCGTCGCCGCCCGCGTGGTGGGTCTTCCACGCGACCGGAAGGGCGCCCGGGGGCGAGCCGCCGGAGCTGCCGGCGCCGCCGCCCTGGCGTACGTTCCCCGGCGGACCGCTCCAGCCGCCACCGCCCGAGGACGACCGCGCCGCGGAGCGCCGCCTCGGCCGGATCCAGGACGGTCCGCAACTGCGGCGCGAGGAGATCGACGCGGTCAACGCGGCCCTGCTGCTGCGCCGCCCCCTGCTCATCACCGGCCCGCCGGGCGTCGGCAAGTCCACCCTCGCCTATCTGATCGCCCGTGAGCTGGGGCTCGGCCGGGTCCTGCCCTGGAGCGTCGTCAGCCGCAGCACGCTCAGGGACGGCCTGTACGCGTACGACGCGATCGGCCGCGCCCAGGCCATCGCGGCCTGGCGGGCGGCCGACGCCGGCGGCGGCGCGTACGGCCCCGCCGCCGGGAACGCTCCCGACGCTGTCTNAGACAGCGACGCGATCGGCCGCGCCCAGGCCATCGCGGCCTGGCGGGCGGCCGACGCCGGCGGCGGCGCGTACGGCCCCGCCGCCGGGAACGCTCCCGACGCAGCCGGCGGAGATCCGGGCGAACGCGGCCCGACCGCCGAAGGACCGCCCGCGCTGGGGGACTTCGTCACCCTCGGCCCGCTCGGCACCGCCCTGCTCGCCTACGGGCGCCCCCGGGTGCTGCTCGTCGACGAGCTGGACAAGAGCGATATCGACCTGCCCAACGACCTCCTGCACGTCCTGGAGAACGGCAGCTACGAGATTCCTGAACTCGTCCGCAGCAACGAGGAGTCGGCGACCGTGTTCACCGACGACCCGCGCGGCTCGGCGAGGGTCGAGGGCGGCCGGGTGGAATGCGCGCAGTTCCCCGTCGTGGTCATCACGAGCAACGGCGAACGGGAGTTCCCCGCCGCGTTCCGCCGCCGCTGCCTGCCGCTGGAAATGCTGCCGCCGGGCCGCGAGCAGCTGATCGGCATCGTCGTCAGTCATCTGCGGCAACGCCCTGAGGGCGTCGAGGCGCTGGTGGACGAGTTCGAGAAGCGTCTGCGCGGTGGCGGCACCCAGTCGATCGACCAGTTGCTCAACGCCGTCCAGCTGACGACCGCGGGCGGTTTTCAAGCGGACGCCGACGGGCGTAAGCTCGTCGAGATGCTCCTCCGAGACCTCTCGAAGGGCCGCTGATGAACGGCTTGCCCAGGGAGCGTGCTCCGGACGCCGAGTCCGTGCCGGCCGACTCCCCCGATCCCACCACCGGCGACCGGCACGAGGACGACAGCCCGTTGGACCCGGGCGGGGCCGACTGGACGGGGCTCGCCGACGCCGCCTGGCTCGCCGCCGCCCGCCTCGAAGACCAGCGCGCCACCGGGACCGCCCCTGACCACCCGCCGCACGCCGAACGGCACCCCGACACGCCAGGCCCCACGCGCCCGTCGCCCGCCGGACCTCCGCCCGCCAAAGAGCCCGTCCCCCTGCTCGGCCCGGCCCCCGGCACGCCGGCCGACCCCGCGCCCGACGCCGTGCCCGGGGTCACCGGGCTGCCCGGGCCACCCGCGTACGAACGGGAGATCCGGACCGTCCAGGAG
>NZ_NTGZ01000464.1 GCF_002551245.1 Streptomyces sp. rh34 | reverse complement strand
TGCAGCAGGGCCGACTGCTCGGCGGGCGAGCCGGCGGCCGCGAGTTCGGGGAGCCGCTCGGCGACGGCGGCGCGGGCGGTCATCAGACGGCCCGCCGCCGCCGGGGTGCTGGCCTCCGTCTCGGCCGCGGTCTCCGGGAGGTCCAGGCCGACCCCGTCGTACAGGAGGAGCGTGCGCCGGTAGGCCGGGGGCAGGTCGAGCAGCGCGCCGAACAGCGCCTGCTTCCCCGGTTCGGTGGGCGGGGCGTCGGGGTGCCGGTGCGCGCGGCGCAGCCGGTGCCAGGGGGACATCGCGTACTCGTACGCCGCCGCGCGCACCCAGCCGGCCGGGTCGCGGTCGACGGCCACCTCGGGCCAGCGGTGCCAGGCCAGTTGGAAGGCGCGCTCGACGGACTCGCGGGCCAGGGCGCGGCGGCCGGTGAGCAGGTAGGCCTGCCGGACGAGGCCGGGGGCGGTGCGGGTGTACAGCTCGTCGAACGCCTCGGCGGGGGAGAGGCGCCGCCCGCCGGCCTCCGCCGCCTCCGCACCGGCGCCCGTGTCCGTGTCCGTCACCGCCGTCACCGCCGTCACCGCCGTCACCGCCGCCGCCGTCACCGCCGCCGACTCCGCCCGCACCGTCGCCTTCACCTCCGGAAGGGCTTGGGGGCAGGCTTCCGGAGCGACTTCCGGAGCGGCTTCGGGAAGGGGTTCCGGAGCGGCTTCGGGAAGGGGTTCCGGGGTGGCTTCCGCAGCGGTGTCCGGGAGGGGCTCCGGAGCCGTCGGCGCCGGAGCCGCCACAGCCGCTGGTGGTGTCGTGGCGGGCGCCTCCGGTTCGGGGGCGATGAGCTTCGCGTACAGCGCGCGCTTGCGTCCGCGCGGGCTCGTGCGCCCCGTCTCCCAGGAGCGCACGGTGGCGCGCGTGACGCCGACGGCCGCCGCAAGTTGCTCCTCGCTCAAAGACTTCGCCTCGCGCAGTCTGCGGCGCTCCTTGGGGGAGGGCAGCGGCGGCGCGGCGGCCTCGTCGGTCGTGCTCCGGGTCATGGACGACCCCCGGCAGCGCCGCACTGGGTGAAAAAGTACATAAACGTATATTGAGCGACACAACGGCTGTTCGCGCGTTACGCGATATAAGCGCGTGTCGTTGGCAGCATGGGCCGCGTGACCCAAATGACGCAACGCAGCCCGAAAGCGACGGCCGAGCGGAACCGCACCCTGGCCCTGGCCTCCGCCCTGGTGCGGGGAGCCGTCGCCGCCGGACTCGGCCTCGGGTCGTTGGCGGTGCTGGTCATGGTGCTGTGGATCAGCTCCCCGTACCCCGACAGCGGACCGGGCGGGGCACTGCGCGCGGCGGCCGGGGTCTGGCTGCTCGCGCACGGCGCGGGACTCGTGCGGCCCGACACCCTGAGCGGGGTTCCCGCCCCCGTCGGCGTGGTGCCGCTGCTGCTCATGGTGGGCCCGGTCTGGCTGGCGCACCGCGCGGCGCGCGATGCGGCGGAGCCGGAGGACGGGCGGCCCAGGCCTTCACAGGCGGGCGCGTTCTGCGCGGTGACCGCGGGATACCTGCTGGTCGTGGCGGGGGCGGCGGCCTGGGCGAGGGACGGTTCGCTGCGCCCGGACGCGGACACGCTGGTGTTCCCGGTGGCGCTGGTGGTGGCCGGTGCGGCGGCGGCCGGGGTGTGGACGGCGGCCGGGCGGCCACTCGGGCCCCTGCCGTCCTGGTCGCCCCTGGCGCTTCAGGAGGCGATCGCGCCGACGCTCTTCCGCGACCGGGCCGAGGCGGCGTGCCGGTCGGCGGCGGTGGGTGTGACGGTGCTGCTCGGAGGCGGTGCGCTGCTGGTCGCGGTGGCGCTCGGCCGGAACGCGGGGGCGGCGCAGGACGCGTTCCTGGGGCTCGCGGGCGACTGGTCGGGGCGGTTCGCCGTGCTCCTGCTGGCCGCCTCGCTGGTGCCGAACGCCGCGTTGTGGGGAGCGTCGTACGGGCTCGGGCCCGGCTTCTCGCTCGGTACGGGAGCCACCGCCACCCCGCTGGGCCTCGACGGGACCCCGACGGCGCCCCCCTTCCCCCTGCTGGCGGCCGTGCCGGATCAGGGGCCGGGCTCCCCGCTGTACGGGGCGGCCCTGGCGGTGCCGGTGGCGGCCGGGCTGGCGGTCGCCTGGTTCACCGCCCGCAGGGCCGCGCCCGCCGACGCACCCCGTGCCCATGCGTGGAGCCGGCGCGAGACGGTGCTGGTGACCCTGCTCGCCGCGCTGGGGTGCGGTGCCGTGACGGCGCTGCTCATGGCGGTGGCCGGCGGGCCGCTCGGCACCGGGGCGCTGCGGGAGTTCGGCCCGGTGTGGTGGCTGGCCGGCCCGGCGGCGCTGGCGTGGACCGCGGGCATCGGCGTACCGGCGGCCGTGCTGCTGCGCCGGTGGCGACTGCGCACCCCGGGCTGGGCCTGGCGCAGGGACGTACCGGAAGGGGATGGACCTCCGGTGACAGCGGCAGCGACAGCGAGGGCGGCGACAGCGACAGCGGCCGAGGAGAAAGAGAAGGCGGATACGGAGGCCGTCATCGGGCGCCCGCGCCGCTGGTGGGCGCCGTGGCGTGGGCGGGGGAGGAGGGCGGGCGCGTCCGGCGATGCGGCGTCGGGCGGTTCCTGTCTCTTATACACATCTCTGATGGC
>NZ_NTGZ01000463.1 GCF_002551245.1 Streptomyces sp. rh34 | reverse complement strand
GGGCGGGGCGATCGGCCCGGGCGGGCGGCGGCCGGGGGGAGTTGGCCCTTCAGAGGGCCCCATTCGTTCGGGTCGGGGACCCCGGGCGGGAGCATCGCGCGACGCTTGGGACCGGTGTGGCCCTCCGCCGGCTCCCCCGGTTCCTTCGCCCCGGGCCAGGCCTTGGCGACGCGCGCGGCCAGGACGAAGTCCTTGCGCAGCGGGTGGCCCTCGAAACCTTCCGGCAGGAGCAGCGGTACGAGGTGGGGGTGACCGTCGAACGCGACGCCGAACATCTCGTGGGTCTCGCGCTCGTGCCACGCGGCGCCCGCGTAGACGTCGATGGCGCTGGGCAGGACCGCCGCTTCGTGCGGCACGGTCGTGCGTACCATCAGCCGCCGCACCGTACCCGGGCGCAGGGCCGCGACATGGGCGCAGACGCGGAAGCCCGTGCCCGGTTCGTCCACGGCGCTGAGCCAGTCGAAGTAGGTGCACCCGAGTTCGTCGCGGGCGGTCCGCAGCGCGGTGAGCCATGCGGCGGCGGGGACGTCGACGGTCAGCAGGTCGTACGCGGACTCCGCCGTGGCTCGGTCGCCGAACAGGTCGGTGACCGCGTCCGGCAGCCGGTCGTAGGCCTCGGCGGCGGATTCCGTGTGCTGGTCGCTGTCGCTCATCGCCGCTCCTCCTCCGGCGTCGGGGCCGCTGCCGTCGGGGCGGGCGTCGTCGGCGCGGCCACCAGGCCGCTGCGCAGGGCCTCGGTGGACGGGCCGCCACCCATGGAACCGGTGCCCCCGGTGCCCCCGGAGGCGTAACGCTCGGCGAGGGATTCGCGCGCGATCTTCTCCTGGAGCTTGAGAATGCCCTGGAGCAGCGCCTCGGGCCGGGGCGGGCAGCCGGGTACGTACACATCGACGGGGATGATCTGGTCGACGCCCTTGGTCACGGAGTACGAGTCCCAGTAGGGGCCGCCGCAGTTGGAGCAGGCGCCGAAGGAGATGACGTACTTCGGTTCGGGCATCTGCTCGTACAGCCGCTTCACGGCCGGGGCCATCTTGTCCGTCACCGTGCCGGACACGATCATGAGGTCGGCCTGACGGGGTCCGGGGGCGAACGGGATCACGCCGAGCCGGATGAAGTCGTGGCGCGCCATGGACGCGGCGATGAACTCGATGGCGCAACAGGCGAGTCCGAAGTTGAAGACCCAGAGGCTGTAGCGGCGGCCCCAGTTGAGAACGACCTTCATCGGCTCGGGGGCGAGTCGGGAGAGCACGCCGAGACGTTTGGGCTCGGGCAGGAGGACCGGGTCGGAAGGGGGCGCGGACTGCTGCGACGCGGGGGTCGGCCGACTCGTCAGGCCCATGCGAGGACGCCCTTCTTCCATGCGTAGAGCAGTCCCACGGCCAGGAAGCCGAGGAAGACGAACATTTCGACCAGGGTCGTCGCACCGTATCCGGGCGCCGCGAACACCGTGGCCCACGGGAACAGGAAGATGGAGTCGACGGCGAAGATCACGTACAGGAACGCGTAGACGTAGTAGCGGACCTGGGTGTGCGCCCAGCCCTCGCCGACCGGGTCGACGCCGCATTCGTAGGTGAGCAGCTTCTCCGGGGTGGGGACGACGGGGCGCAGCAGTCGCCCGGCTCCGAAGGCCACGGCGACGAACAGGACGCCGACCAGGGCGAGCAGACCGATGACCGAATAGCTCTGGAAATACTCCGAGGCGAGCGTGGTGGATCCGTCCACCGGAACGCCGGACACGCCGGACCCGCTCATCGCGTCCGAGACGCCGGTCATGCCCATCGCGTCCGCCACGCCGGTCACGTCCGTAACGTCGGCCACGTCCGCCCCTCGCTCCCTCGTCGTCCGCATCTGTCCCATGTACCTGTACCTGTTTGTACGCACGGGAGTCTAGGGCCTGCTAAACGGAGCGTAAGCAGCCGCGTCGGGCATCAGGTGGGGTTATCCCTACTTCGCCCCACCCATGAGCCCCATGGTGCGCGCGGGGGCGGCCCGGCAGGCTGTGGGTATGACCATGAGCCCTTCCGTGCCGGATCCCGACCGGCTGCCGCCCGCCCGCTTCGCCCTCGACCGGTGGGCCTGGCGGGAGGTCGCGTATCTGCTCGCCAATCTGCCGTTGGCCGTCGTCGGGTTCGTCTACACCGTGGTCGTGATCGCCGTCGGCGCCGGGCTCTCCGTCACCGTGATCGGTCTGCCGTTGCTGGTCGGTGGACTCCAGGGCTCCCGGCTGCTGGGCCGGCTGGAGCGGTGGCGTGCGCGGCGGATGCTCGGCGTCCGGGTCGAGGAGCCGAGTCCGCTGGCGCGCGGCCACCGGGATCAGGGGTTCTTCGCCCGGCTGTGGGCGGGGCTCAAGGACCCGGTGGGCTGGCGGGCGTTGCTGTACGGGTTCGTCCGACTGCCGTGGGGGGTGCTGACGTTCGCGGTGACGCTGGCGAGCCTGTTCGTCCTGTGGCCGGTGCTGCCGTTCATCACGCGGGGGCTGACGACGGTGGACCGGGCGATGGCGCGCGGGCTGCTGTCGCCCTCGGACGAGCTGGAGCGGCGTATCGCCGAGCTGGAGTCGGACCGGGGCGTGGTCGTGGACACCGCCGCCGCCGACCTGCGCCGGATCGAGCGCGACCTGCACGACGGCGCCCAGGCCCGCCTGGTC
>NZ_NTGZ01000462.1 GCF_002551245.1 Streptomyces sp. rh34 | reverse complement strand
AGATGTGTATAAGAGACAGCGGTTCACGGGCCGGGCCCCCGCCGTGGCGGTCGTCGGCGGCGGCATCGCCGGGATCGCGGCGGCCACCCTCCTGGCCGAGCGAGGTGCACGCGTCACCCTCCACGAGAGCGAACGCAACCTGGGCGGACGGCTGGCGGGATGGCCCACCGAGCTCGCCGACGGCACGACCGTCACCATGAGCCGCGGCTTCCACGCCTTCTTCCGCCAGTACTACAACCTGCGCGGCCTGCTGCGCCGTGTCGACCCGGAACTCCACTCGCTGACCCGGCTGCCCGACTACCCCCTGCGGCACAGCTCAGGTCTTCACGACAGCTTCGCCCGGGTACCCCGCACCCCTCCCCTCAGCGCCCTGGGGTTCGTCGCCCTCAGCCCCACCTTCGGTATGCGCGACCTCGCCCGGATGAACCCGCGAGCCGCCCTGCCCCTGCTGGACGTGCGCGTGCCCGACGTCTACGACCGGCTCGACGGCCTCAGCGCCCATGACTTCCTTACCCGGATCCGTTTCCCGAAAGCCGCCCACCACCTGGCGTTCGAGGTGTTCTCCCGCAGCTTCTTCTCCGATCCGCGGGAACTGTCGGCGGCCGAACTGGCGCTGATGTTCCACATCTACTTCCTCGGCTCCAGCGAGGGCCTGCTCTTCGACGTTCCCGGCGAACCGTTTCCCGCGGCCCTGTGGGACCCGCTGCACCGCTACCTGGAAGTCCACGGCGTCGACGTACGGACACAGACGCCGGTCCGACAGGCACGCCCCCTGCCTGACGGCGGGCTGGACCTCACCACCGACGAGCACACCACCCGCTACGACGCCCTCGTCCTCGCCCTGGACAGCGGCGGCCTGCGCCGACTCGTCGCCGCCTCGCCACGCCTGGGCGACGCCGACTGGCGCGCCCGGATCGCACGGCTGCGCACCGCGCCGCCGTTCCTCGTCTCACGGCTCTGGCTGGACCGGCCCGTGGCACACGACCGACCGGGCTTCCTGGGCACCAGCGGCTACGGGCCGCTGGACAACGTGAGCGTCCTGGACCGATGGGAGGGCGAAGCCGCCCGCTGGGCCGCCCGCACCAGGGGATCGGTCCTCGAACTGCACGCCTACGCCGTCGCACCGGACGCCGACCGGTCCGCCGTACAGCACGAGGCGCTGCGCCAACTGCGTCGGATCTACCCGGAGACGCGGAGCGCCCGCGTCATCGACGAGCGCCACGCGTGGCGGTCGGACTGCCCGATGTTCCCCGTGGGCGGCTACCGCGACCGGCCGGGGGTACGCAGCCCCGACCCCGCCGTCACCGTGGCCGGGGACCTGGTCCGCACCGAGCTGCCCGTGGCCCTGATGGAACGCGCGGCGACCAGCGGATTCCTCGCCGCGAACGCCCTGCTGGAGCGGTGGGGCGTACGCGGGCAGACGCTCTGGACCGTCCCGCGCACCGGACGCTCGGCGGCTCTGCGCCGGCTCGCCGCCCTGGGGGCCGACTGACGGAGGAGTGCGCGGGCTCACGAACGGCCCCGCGCCCCCCTCAGCCCGGGAATCGTCCGCCCGCGCGGAGTTCCCAGCGCCGCTCCGCGTACGCCAGGTCGTCCCGCCACAGCCGGCCGGCCGAAGCGCGCATCAGGGGACGCAGCAGCGGCGCTGCCGCGCGGGCCACCGTGAACCCGCGACGGTCCGACGCCGCGACCAGTGCCTCCGTCACGGCGGTTCGGGGCCGTCCCCGCTCGTCCGGAGCCAGGGGAGTGGCGTGCGTCTCCACCACGGACCCCGCGCCCTCGCCCTCCACGATGTGCATGACGACCGTACGGGGTCCGGGCGCGGTGAACCGGGCCCGGACCGGCACCACCAGCCGCCCGGCCACCTTGAAGGACACGTCGACCGTGAACGCGTCGTCGTGTTCCGGGCCGTCGGCGGGTGTTCCCGTCACGGTCAGGTCCACGAAGGAGTACGGGTGGAACCACGCGCCGTGCCACGGATCGAGGCGGTTGGCCACCACGTCCTCCGGCTCGCAGCGGCCGACACCGGAGAAGACCGCCTCCACACCGTCCCGCAGCCTCGGCCGAACCGGCACATAGGGCCGTTCCGACGGGGGCTCGCCCCCCATCCGGTCGAGCCGCACCCAGAGAAGGACCCCGTCGTCGAAGGCCGGATAGGGCTCCCATCCCGCGCACGGACCGCCGTCCAGGGCCAGCCCGTGCCAGTGGCAGACCAGCGTGCCGTGGCGTACCGGGCTGTCGCGCAGCGGCGCCCCCAGATGCGGGCAGGCTCCCGGGCCCGTGCGGAGCTTCCCCCCGCCGTCGCGCCACGCCACCACTTCGGTGGAACCGACCGTGACCCCGAGAGGCCGCCCGGGAGGAAGGTCGCGCGAGGCGCCGATGACGTACCAGTTGCCGGAAGCCCGGCTTCGCGCACGCCCCAGGGCCTCCGCGATCAGCGCGGGCTTCGCCTCCCGCCACGTCGGCGCCTGCCGCTCCCACGGGACGGGCGCGCGGCGCAGCCGGAGCGGAACGCGCCCGGGACGTCCTGCCGCGCGGCTCACACCGCCTCCTTCCGCACCCCGCGGGCGGTGTCGGCCACCCGGAGACGGGAGGCCGCGGAGACGCGTGCTCCCGCGACCTGCCTCTCCCGGCGCCGGCCCACCGTACGCACGGCGACCGCTCGGGCCAGCCC
>NZ_NTGZ01000461.1 GCF_002551245.1 Streptomyces sp. rh34 | reverse complement strand
AGCCCGCTCAGAGATGTGTATAAGAGACAGAGCCGGCGCCTTGCGGGAGGCCCGGCGGCGGCCACGGCCGCGCGTGGCGGCGGCCTCGGCCTCGGCGGGGCTGCTGTAGAACTCCTCGTCGGCGGCCGGTTCCAGGTCCGCCAGGGAAACCGGGGCGGCGACCTCGGCGGCCAGCTCGGCCTCGGACTCGGACTCGGCGGGCTCGGCTGCGTGCTCGTCGTGACCGTGCCCGTGCTCGTGGTCCTGACCGTGCTCGTGGTCCTGGCCCGCGCCGCCGCGGCCGCGCTTCTTGGACTTCTTGCCGCCGCCACCGCCGCCGACGGACGTCGGCTGCTCCATGTGGACGATGACGCCGCGTCCGTTGCAGTGGACGCAGGTCTCGGAGAAGGACTCCAGCAGACCCTGACCCACCCGCTTGCGGGTCATCTGGACCAGGCCCAGCGAGGTGACCTCGGCAACCTGGTGCTTGGTGCGGTCGCGGCCCAGGCACTCCAGGAGCCGGCGCAGCACCAGGTCCCGGTTGGACTCCAGCACCATGTCGATGAAGTCGACGACGACGATCCCGCCGAGGTCGCGCAGCCGCAGCTGGCGCACGATCTCCTCGGCCGCCTCCAGGTTGTTCCTGGTGACGGTCTCCTCCAGGTTGCCGCCCTGGCCGGTGAACTTGCCGGTGTTGACGTCGACGACGATCATCGCCTCGGTCTTGTCGATCACCAGCGAACCGCCGCTGGGCAGGTAGACCTTGCGGTCCAGCGCCTTCATCAGCTGCTCGTCGATGCGGTACGTCGCGAAGACGTCGACCTCGGAGGTCCAGCGCGACAGCCGCTCCGTCAGGTCGGGCGCGACGTGCGAGACGTAACCGTGGATCGTCTCCCACGCCTCGTCACCGCTGACGATGACCTTGGAGAAGTCCTCGTTGAAGATGTCGCGGACGACCCGGACGGTCATGTCCGGCTCGCCGTAGAGCAGCGTCGGCGCGTTCGAGCCGCTGGTGCCCTTCGCCTTCCGCTGGATGTCCTCCCACTGACCCTGGAGCCGCTCGACGTCACGGCGCAGCTCGTCCTCGCTCGCGCCCTCGGCGGCGGTGCGCACGATGACGCCGGCGTCCTCGGGGACGATCTTCTTGAGGATGGTCTTGAGGCGGGAGCGCTCGGTGTCGGGCAGCTTGCGGCTGATCCCGGTCATCGAGCCCTCGGGCACGTAGACGAGGTAGCGGCCGGGCAGCGAGACCTGGCTCGTCAGACGCGCGCCCTTGTGGCCGATCGGGTCCTTGGTCACCTGGACGAGGACCGACTGGCCGGACTTGAGCGCGGTCTCGATGCGGCGCGGCCCGTGGCCCATGCCGAGCGCCTCGAAGTTAACCTCACCGGCGTAGAGGACGGCGTTGCGGCCCTTGCCGATGTCGACGAAGGCGGCCTCCATGGACGGCAGCACGTTCTGGACCTTGCCCAGGTAGACGTTGCCGACGTAGCTGGTGGCCTGCTCCTTGTTGACGTAGTGCTCGACGAGCACGTTGTCCTCGAGGACGCCGATCTGGGTGCGCTCGCCGCTCTGGCGGACGACCATCACGCGCTCGACGGCCTCGCGGCGGGCGAGGAACTCCGCCTCGGTGATGATCGGGACCCGGCGACGGCCCTGCTCGCGGCCCTCGCGGCGGCGCTGCTTCTTCGCCTCCATACGGGTCGAGCCCTTGATGGACTGGACCTCGTCGAAGCCGGTGCCCGGCTCGCGCTCCTCCTTCTTGCGGGGCTCGCGGACCTTGACGACCGTACGCTCCGGGTCGTCGGCGGTGCCGTGGTCGGCCTCGGCGACGGCGTCACCGCTGCGGCGACGGCGACGGCGGCGACGGCGGCTGCTGCTCGAACCGGAGGCCGATGAGTCGTCGTCCTCGTCGTTCTCGTCGGCGTCGTCCTGGGCCTGGCTCCGGCCCCGGACCTGCTCGTCCTCGGAGCGGGGCTCCTCGGCACGGGACGGCGCGGGCGCGTCGTCGGCATGCTGCTCGTCGTCCGTGTCGTTGGCCTCGCCACGGCGGCGGCGGCGGCCGCCACGACGGCGGCGGCGCGAGGGGCGGTCGCCGTACTCGTCGGTGTCCTCGCCCTCGTGCTCGTCCGCCTCGGCCTCGGGGGCCTCATCGGCGGGCTGCTCGGCGGGCGTCTCCACAGGAGCGGCGGGCTCGGCGGCCTGCTCGGTCCCGTCGGCCTCGCCACGACGGCGGCGACGGCGGCGCGAGCCGCCCTGCGGCGCGGCCTCGGCGGGCGGGGCGCTCTGCTCGACCTCGGCGGTCTGCTGCTCCTCGACCTCGTCGGCCTCGTCGGGCGCCGAGGGGGAACCGGCCGCGGCAGCGGCGGCGGCCGCGGTCTCGGGGGTCTGGAACATCGGCTCGGCGAAGACCGGGGCCTGGAAGACGGCGACGGCGGGGCGCGTCGCGCGCCGGCCCTTGCGCGTCGGCTCCTCGGGCTTGGTGGTGAACTCGGGGCGACCGGCGGCGGCGGTGGCCCGGCGGCGCTGGCGTCCGCGCGGGGCGGCCTCCTGGACCTCCTCCGCCTCGGCGGCGAGTTCCTCGGCGACGGCGGCGGGCAGGCTCTCGCCGGCCTCGACGGGCTCCGCGAGGATCTCGACGGGCTCGGCGGCCGGCTGCGGCGTACCGGCGGGCGCGGACGCCTTACGGGACGCGCGGCGGCGGGTACGCGGGGCCGGGGTCTCCTCCACGGCCTCCGCCTCGGCCGCCGGGGCCTCGGCGACGGGCGCCGGCTCGGTCACCG
>NZ_NTGZ01000460.1 GCF_002551245.1 Streptomyces sp. rh34 | reverse complement strand
GACAGGCCCCGCCGCGTTCCGGCGGGGCCCCGCACACGCGGACGCCCGTCAGCTCCGCGCGCGGTGCAGCGCGGTGAGCTTCTCCAGCATGGGGACCACGTCGTTGGGCGCGGGCAGCGCCAGCCAGTCGGCGTGCAGCTTCCGGGCCCCGGCCGTGAACCCCGGCTCCGCCAGCAGCCGGGTCAGCCGCTCCCGGATGCCGTCCGTGCCGTCCTTCTCGTGGTGCACGGCGAGTCCCGCCCCGGCGTCCAGGAGGGAGCGCGCGAACTCGGGGGACTCGATGCCCGCGCCCATCTCGATCAGCTGCGGCACCTCGTGCGCCACCGCCGTCGCGAAGCTGCCGAACCCGCCGTGGTGGATGAGCGCCGCGCAGGTCGGCAGCAGCTGCCCCAGCGGGATGTAGTCGACGACGCGGACGTTGTCCGGCACGTCCAGGTCCGCCAGCTGACCCGGTGTGAGCGTCGCGACGACCTCGATGTCCATCCCGGCCACCGCGTCCATCATCGCCCTCAGCATCGCGCCGTTGGCGTAGTCGAACATCTGGGCCGTCGTCCCCAGCGTCAACGCCACCCGGGGCCGCTCCGGCACCGGGTACAGCCACCCGGGCTGCACCGCGCCCCGGGTGTACGGCACCCAGCGCATCTGCACCCGCCGTGCCGGCACCGGCAGATGCAGTTCCGGCGGTGTGGGGTCCACGGTCCACTGGCCCAGCAGCAGCTCGTCGTCCGGCGCGAAGCCGTACCGCTCCGCGACCGGCCGGACCACCTCCCGGAGCGGGTTGGCCGACGGTGTGCCGGCCCGGGCGAACCTCTCCAGCGCCCACCCGGTGACATCGGCGCCCCACAGCAGCCGCGCATGGGCCGCCCCGCAGTCGCGGGCCGCGACCGCCGCCGCCGGCCAGGTGTCCCAGAGCACCAGGTCGGGCCGCCACTCCCGGGCGTGCGCGACCAGGTCGTCGATCAGCGGGGCGGGCGCCCCGCGCTCCGCCGGGACCTGGTGGAACATCTCCACGGCCGTCACCAGGAACACGCTGAACATCTCCCACTCGTGGGCGTCCCGCGGGTCCAGGTCCAGTTCCCGTGCCAGCCGGTCCCGCTCCTGTGGGGGCAGCGTCACGTACTCGCCGGAGAACTCGGGCGTGCTCTCCTCGTCCCCGAGCGGCACCGCGGTCAGCCCCGCCGCGGTGATGTCCTTCCACAGCTTCGGCGGGGAGGCGACATGGACCTCGTGCCCGGCACCCTGGAGGGCCCACGCCAGGGGGATGGCGGGGAACAGGTGGGACGCCGTGGGCCACACGGTGATCAGGACGCGCATGAAGTCTCCTCACGGACCTCGGGGCGGCCGGCCACGACGGCTGCGGCCGTGCGGCCGAATGTGCACGATCCCGGTGGAAGGGGTCTGGAGGCACGGTGCAGCCGGTCCCGGCTCCCCGGCCGTCGCTCCGGCTCCAGCCGGAATCGAGCGGAACTCCAGTCGGATGCGGGATAATTGGGCACTCATGCGCACGTTGAAGGAGAGCACGTCCCATGCCCGAGTCCCAGGCCGCCGTTCCCCGCTTCACCTGGGCCCAGGTGTCGTCCCGCCGACTCGCCCGCAGCGGCCTCTCCCGCCCGCTCGACGGCGCCGACCCCCAGGACGTGGTGTCCGCCCTGTGCGGGGCGCACGCCCAGGTGCTGTCCGCCGGTGAACAGTCCGTCGCCATGCGGATTCCCGGAGCCACCCGTGCCACGGTCCGTGACGCGCTGTGGACGGAGCGGACCGTGGTGAAGTCCCGGGGCGCCCGCGGCACCGTGCACCTGCTCGCCGCCCGCGACCTGCCGATGTGGACCGGCGCGCTGTCCTCGATGCCCAACACCCGGAACATGCACCGCGGCGACGGGATGCTGACGCGCGAGCAGACCGAGAAGGTCATCGAGGGGCTCCGCGTCGTGCTCACCGACGCGGAGATGACCGCCGACGAGCTGACCGACGCCCTCGCCGACCACGTCGGCTCCTGGGCCGGCGACCGGGTCATGGAGGCGTTCCAGGGGATGTGGCCCCGCTGGTTCGAGGCCATGGACCTGGCGACCAACCAGGGCGTGATGTGCTTCGGCCCGCAGCGCGGCCGGAAGGTGACGTACACCAGCCCCGCCCGGTGGCTGCCCGGCTTCACCCCCGCGCCCGCGGAGGTCGCCGTGCCCTGGCTGGTGACCAGCTACCTGCGTGCCTACGGTCCGGCCACCCCGCAGCACCTCGCCCGCTGGCTCGCCATGCCACGCCGCTGGGCCGCGGACACGTTCGCCGCCCTCGGCGACGCCCTCCAGGAGGTCGAACTGGAGGGCACCCGCTGCTGGGTCGTGGCGGGCGACACCGACATGCCGGAGAGCGAACCGCCGGAGGGCGTACGGCTGCTGCCCTACTTCGACGCCTACGGTGTCGCCAGCCACCCGCGTGAGCTGCTGTTCCCCGGCCGTGCCTTCGAACGGGCGCTGGCGGGCGGCCAGGCGGGCAACTACCCGGTGCTCCTGATCGACGGACTCGCCGCGGGCGTCTGGCACCAACGCCGCTCGGGCCGCCGGATCCACATCACCGTGGAACCGCTGTCGCCCCTGACCGACCGGCAGCGGCGGCTGCTGGAGGACGAGGTGGAGCGCGTCGGCGTGATCATGGAGGGCAAGCCGGAACTCACCGTCGGCACCGTGTCCGTGGGGCCGCACGCCTGATCCGTCCCCACACACACGCCCGGCCCCGCACACGCCCGGCCCCGCAGCCTGTCTCTTATACACATCT
>NZ_NTGZ01000459.1 GCF_002551245.1 Streptomyces sp. rh34 | reverse complement strand
AGATGTGTATAAGAGACAGGCCGGGAGGCCGCCTCGTAGGCGAGGTCCCCGGTGGCGACGCCCGGTCCGGCGCGGTGCCGGCTGCCGATGCCGGTGCGGCGGCGGATCCAGGCGTCGTCGACGTCCCAGGCCGCGGGGAGCCGGTCGTTGCCGACCGGCTCCCCCGGCACCCATCCCGCCACGCTCTCCAGCACCGCCGTGCGCGCCCCGGCCGCTAAGACGCCTGCCCGCGTCCCCGGCTCCGAACCGCTGTCGGCCGTCCGTCTCCTCGCCACCCGTTGCCCCGATCCCGTTGTCGTACCGCATCCGGTTGACGAACGGCGGAACGTCTCACGAGGATGCGTTCGACTGCGCCGAACGGGTCATGACGTGGCGTCAGTTGTGGGCGAGCGCCTCGCGGAGCTCGTCCGCGCCGGGCGGGTTGGCTCCGGCCCGGGAGACGGTCACGGCGGCGGAGGCGACCGCGTGGCGCAGGACGTCGGTGACGGCGTCCCGGCCCACGGCGTGCAGCCGGTCACGGGCCCCGGGGCCGAGGAGGCCGTGTGCGGCAAGGGCGTGGAGTGTCCCCGACATGAACGCGTCGCCCGCGCCGACGGTGTCGACGACGTCGACCGGCAGCGCTTCGGCGACGGCCCGGCCGCCGGAGAACAGGGCGAACGCACCCGCCCCGCCCCGGGTGACGAGGACGAGTGCGGGGCCGGCGGCGAGCCACCGCTCGGCCACCTGCTCCGGTTCCTCGTCCGGGTACAGCCACCGCAGGTCCTCGTCGCTGGCCTTCACCACGTCGCTCAGCGCGACGCAGCGCTCGACGCGGGCCCTTGACCGGGCGCGCTCTCCCATCAACTCGGGCCGCACGTTGGGGTCGTAGCTGACGGTGGCGTCGGCCCGCAGCGACTCCACGGCGGCCAGGACCGTCGCGGCCCCGGGCTCGACGACGGCCGCGATCGAGCCGGTGTGCACGTGCCGCGGCACCCGGTCGAGCACCACCGGGCCCAAGGCCCAGCCCACCTCGAAGGCGTACGTGGCGTGTCCGTGGTCGTCGAGGGTGACGGCCGCCGACGGGGTGGGCCCGGTGGCGTCGTCGGTGCGGACCTCGACCCCGGCGGCGGCCAGATGGTCCCGGATGAGCCGCCCATGGGCGTCCGGTCCCAGCTGGGTGAGGAGGGTGGTGTCGTGGCCGAGCCGGGCCAGGCCGTACGCGACGTTCGCGGGGCTGCCGCCCGGGTGGACGCGGTCGGCCTCGCCCGGCTGCCGGACGATGTCGGCGACGCATTCGCCGATGACCAGCGGATCAAATCGGTCGAGCATGGGGGTGGGTCTCCTGGGTTGCCGTGTCGTGGAGTTGTTCGGCGGTGCCGGCGCCCGCCGGGGCGGTGGCCGGCGCCGACGAGGGCGTGCGCTCCCGGAGGAGCTCGTCATGGCCGCGTCGATCCGGCCCGGGGAACGGCTTCACGGGGGCGGCCCGGCGGATCCAGAGGAGGGCTCCGGCCAGCACGGCCGTGGCGGCCAGCAGCCAGGGCAGCGGGCCCGGCGGCAGGGTGCCGGCCGCCAGTCCGGCGCCGGCGGCGACCAGTTGCAGGGAGAGCGACTGGACGGAGAGGGCGGTGGCGCGGCCCGAGGCGTCGACCCGGCGGTGCAGCAGGTCGTTCTCGTTGGGGCCCGCGGCTCCGAGGCCCAGGTACACCAGCCCGTAGCCGGTGACGGCCGCCGCCGTGGCGAGGGGGCTCATCGTGTGCGCGGTGAGGCCGAGCAGGGTCAGCCCCAGCGTCACCAGCCCGAGGCTCACCAGCACCGCACGCTCACTTCCGCCCGCGAACCGGGCGACGAGCGGGGCGAGTTGACTGCCCAGGGCGGAGCAGAGGAATCCGGCGCAGGCGAGCCCCGCGAAGACCAGCGCTCCGGATTCGGCCGTCCCCATGAGGGCGGCGGCCCGGCCCGGGGTGAGCAGTTCGACGGCCGCGAACGCGGCGCCGGCGGCGCTCGCGGTCAGCAGGATGCGCCGGATCAGGGCGTCCCGGGCGCCGAGCCGGAGCCCGGCGGCGATGGCGGCGGGCACGCCGCCCACGACCCCTCGTACGCCTGCCCGGGGCCGGGCCGGTTCGGTCAGCGCGCTCAGCACATAGAGCACGAAGACGACCTCGACCAGCGCGCCGAGCAGGGCGGGTACGGAGAGCAGGATCACGAGCCCGCCGGTCGCGTCGGCCAGCCACTCCGCCGGACCGGGGGCGAGGCCGAGCAGCCAGGGCAGCCCGCCGCCGAGCAGGGTGCCGAGCGCGAGGGCGGCCGAGGTGGCGGAGCTGCCGCGCGCCAGCCCCGTACGCAGATCGGCGTCGGGCCCCGCGTGGGCGTGGACGGTGTCGACGTACCAGGCCTCGGCGGGACCGCTGGACAGGGCGCGGGCCAGGCCCATCAGCCCCATGCCGAGAGCGATGGCCCAGCCCGCCGCACCGAGGCCGATGAGGGTGAAGGCGGTCAGGTTGAGCAGCCCGGCGATGGCCAGGACGGGGCGCCGCCCAATGACGTCGGAGAGGCCGCCGGTGGGCAGTTCCATCGCGGCGGCCGTGAGGGAGTGCACGGCGTAGAAGCCGGCGATGGCGGCGAGGCCCATGCCCCGTTCGGTGAAGAGCAGCACTCCCGTCGCGATGGACATGCCGATGGGGAACCAGAAGAGGAAGGAGACCGTGGCGAACCGGCGGCGCGCGGTCGCCTCGTCCGGGCCCCGCCCCGGGGCGGGGGCGGCGACGGCCGGCCGGCCGGTCATGAGCCGTCT
>NZ_NTGZ01000046.1 GCF_002551245.1 Streptomyces sp. rh34 | reverse complement strand
GCCTGGCCCAGCCCGCTGAGCTTCCACCCATCGGCGGTGCGGGTGAGGCTCCCGAGCAACCGGCTCTCCTTCACCGCCGGTTCACCCTTCGGTGCGGTCACGGTGACCCGTAGCGCCACCATCACCCCTGCCCGGCCGGCCCGTTGGTCCAGCTCGGTCACCGCGCCCGAGAGCACCTCGGCCGTGCTCACCGTCTTGGCCTCGGCGATCTGCCCGGCGAACGCGTCCCGGCCGTCCACGAGTTGGCGGCGCAGGTCGCCGGTGGTGGACTGCTCCCAGCTGTCGAGCCCCTTCTCCAGCGACCGGTGGTCGAGGGTGTTCATGTTCTGCACCGCCTGTTCTCCCGCCGCCAGCGCGTCGTCCCGCGTCCGCGCGAAGGACGCCGCGTCGTCGTGCGTCGCCTCGTAGCGCAGCCAGCCGCCCCAGCCCGCCGCTCCGGCCGCGCATACCGCCAGGGCCAGCGCGACGATCACCAGCGGGTTCCGCG
Organism: Streptomyces sp. rh34; assembly: GCF_002551245.1. GTDB lineage: Bacteria > Actinomycetota > Actinomycetes > Streptomycetales > Streptomycetaceae > Streptomyces. The sequence continues at coordinate 34,295 of NZ_NTGZ01000046.1, read as the reverse complement.
TCGCCGTCCGTACCGCCCCTGCCGGCACCGTGCTCTCCGGTGCCGTGTCCTGCCGTGCCGTGTCCTGCCGTGCCGTCCGCTGCCGTGCCATGTGCTGCCTCTCCCCTGCCTGCCGAACCGGACCGGTGCGCCATCGCTTCCGGCCCGCCGTCACGTGGAGCCGATCTTGACGATCCACCAGCGCCCGTCGCGCAGTTCCGCGGTCACCGTGAGCTGCGCGGAGGCGGTGGTGGGGGCGCGGCCCCTGCGCTCGTAGACCTGGTCGAGGAAGACCAGGAGGTGGGCGCTGCTGCCGGTCAGCCGGGTCACCCCGGCCCGGACGACCTCGGTGGTGAGCGTCAGCTTCTGGTCGGCGGACTGCCGCTCGACCTGGCCGAACAGCGCCGCGTACTGCTGGAGCGCCTTGCCCGCCAGGACCTCCTTCGCCGCCGCCCTGGTCACGGCGGTGGCCCCGGGACCGTACGAGAAGATCTTCCCGAGCGCGCTGCTGACGTCACCGGTGACCCGGGCGGTCGCCTCCGCGTCGGTGAGCGCGAGGTTCGCCGTGGCCGGGGTGTCCCGCAGGTGGCGTCCCTCGGCGTACAGGGCGCCGCCCGTGGCGATCAGGGCGACCGTCAGCAGTGTGCCGAGGACGCGTGGCCACCGGCGGCGGGACACGTCCGTCGCATCCGTCACGTCCGTCGGCTCCATCGCGGCCGTCTCCGCCGTGGCGTCCGTCGGGTCCGATACGTTCGTCACGTCCGTGGCCGTGTCGTCCACCGTGGTCGTTCCTCCCCGCGTTCTCATCGGCCGCCTCCCGTTCCGATCGCTGTGAGCGCCTTGACCTTCCAGCCGTCGGCCGTACGGGCGAGGGTCGCCCCGAACCGCTTGCGCTGGGTGCCGGCCGCGCCGGAGCGCGGGGTGACCTCGACGTCCACGGTGGCGATCAGCTCCGCGGTGCCCGTGCGCTCGTCCAGTGCGGTCAGCGCCGCCGACGTGACCTTGCCCCGGGCCGTGTCACCCGCGGTCGTCAGGGACTTCGCGTCGGCTTTCCGGGTCCGCTTCAGCTGGTCGCGCAGCGGCCCCGTGGAGGAGTCCAGCCAGGCCCGTAGACCGTCGTCGACCCGCTTCGCGTTCTCGCCGTCCAGGCTGTTCAGCGTCGCGAGGTGCCGCTCGCCGTCGGCCAGGGCCGCGTCGCGGGCCTTCGCGTAGGACAGGGAGCGGTCGCCGCGCGCCTGCCCGTACGACCAGGCGCCCAGGCCGCAGAGCAGGGCGGCGACGAGCAGGACGGCCCAGCCGGCCCGGCGGCGGGTGCGGGAGGTCATGAGCCGCCTTCCAGACCCAGCAGCCCGGCCATGCCCTCGGCCGGCGGCTGTGCGGGCGCGGAACCGGAGTCCGTCGTTCCGGGCAGCTTCATCTTGCCCGGAACGGCTGGTTCCGGCACCGGGCCGCCCTTGGGGGCGTTGGCGCTGCCCCGGACGTTGATGCCGGTGCCGGGCGAGGACGTGCAGCGGGCGGCGGTGTTCACGGCGGGTCCGTCCGAGGTGTTGAGGCCGTTGCGGTAGACCGTGCCGCCGTAGCCCGCGGTGCAGGGCAGCGGTTCGAAGAAGGTGACGGACATCCCGAACCGGGCGCCGTCGTCGTCGACCGCGCTCGCTCCGGCGGCGGCGACGGCGGGCAGCTTCACGAGGAGTTCCTCCAGGCCTCGTTGACGGGTGACGGCGACTTCCGAAGTGGTGAGGAGGTTGGCGACGACGACACCGAAGGCGGGGTCCAGGTCGCGCAGCAGTCCGCTGATCTGGACGGCGGCGTCCGGGGTGGTCGCGATGAGGCGGCGCAGGTCGGCGTCGGAGCCCTTGAGTTCGGCGGCCAGTTCCTTGGCCCCCGAGGCGAAGCCCTTGAGTGCCTGCCCCTGTTCGGCCTGGGTGCGCAGGACGCGCTCGCCGTCGGCCATCAGCCGGGTGGTGACCGGCAGGGCCTTGTCCGCGGCCTCGATGAAGTCACCGCTGGTGTCCAGCAGGACCTGGAGGTCGTCGCCGCGCCCCTCGAAGGCGGCCCCGAACTCCTCGACGACGGTCCGCAGGCTTTCCAGGTCCACGGAGCTCGCCAGGTCGTCGACGCTGGTGAGGACGTCGGTGGGGGGTGCGGGGATGGTGGTGTCGGCCTCGTCGATCACCGAGCCGTTGCCCAGGAAGGGGCCGTCCTCGCGGGTGGGCCGCAGATCGACGTACTGCTCGCCGACCGCCGAGAGGTTCGCGACGACGGCGGTGAGGCTGTCCGGGATCGGCGGCGCGTCGTTCTCGATCCGCAGTTCGGCCTCGACGCCGTCCCCGGTCAGCTCGATGGGGCCGACGCGGCCCACGGAGACGCCCCGGTAGGTGACGTTGGAGTGGGTGTACAGACCGCCCGTCTGCGGAAGCTGGACCGTGACGGTGTAGTAGCTGCGCAGTCCGACGTAGTGGCCGAGATCGGCGTACCGCACGCCCAGGTAGCCGAGGACCAGAACGGCGATGACGAGGAAGGCGAGGTTCTTCAGCCGGATGGAGAGGGTGATCACGGTGTCGCCTCCTTCTCCGGCCTCGACGCCTCGGGCGCGGCCGTCTTCGACGTTCCGGAGGCGTCGGGCTTCGGCGTTCCCGGCACGGCGGGCAGCGGCAGGGGCAGTGCGCCCCGGACGGCCGCGCCCTCGTCCTCGGCCGGGGGCAGCGGGATCCCGGGAGGATCCGGGGTCAGCGCGGGGATGATCTGCGTACCGGGCAGGGCCGTCACGTCCAGGTAGACGTTGAGGTAGTCGCCCTTGACGCCGCGCAGCACCTCGTCCGTGAACGGGTAGGTCAACAGCACCTGGAGGGAGTCGGGGAGGTCCTGGCCGGAGTCGGCGAGCGCCTTGAGGGTGGGGGCGAGCGCCTTGAGGTCGGCGATCATGTCGGCTTTGCTCCGGTTGATCGTGTCGACCGCCACGGTGGAGAGGGTGTCGAGGGAGCGCAGCATGGTCAGCAGCGAGCCGCGCTGTTTCTCCAGGACCTTGAGTCCGGGGCTGAGCCCGGTGAGGACCGTGCCGACGTCCTGCTTGCGCGTGGCGAGGGTGGCGGCGAGGCGGTTGACGCCGTCCAGGGCCTTGGTGATGTCGCCCTTGTTCTCGTCCAGGTTGGTCACGAGGGTGTCGACCCGGTTGAGCATGGAGCGGATCTGCGGCTCCTGCCCGGCGAGCGCCTTGTTGAGCTCGGTGGTGATGGTCTTGAGCTGCTGGACGCCACCCCCGTTGAGGAGCAGGGACAGGGCGCCGAAGACCTCTTCGACCTCCGGGTTCCGGTTGGTGCGGGAGTGCGGGATGCGGCCGCCGGCGGCGAGCGACCCGCGTGCGGTGCCCTCGGGGGGCGGGGCGAGCTGGATGAACTTCTCGCCGAGCAGGCTGGACTGTTCGAGGCGGGCGTAGGAGTTCGCGGGGAGTTCGATCTCCCCGTTGACCCGCATGGTGACCCGGGCCCGCCAGCCGTCCGGGGCCAGCGCGATCTTCGTGACGCGTCCCACGGCCACGTCGTTGACCTTGACCGAGGACTGCGGCGCGAGGCTGAGGACGTCGCCGAACTCGGCGGTGACCTCGTACGGCCGGTCGCCGAGGTCCGCGCCGCCGGGCAGGGGTATCTGTTCGATGCCGGTGAAGGAGGGGCCGTCGGGGCGGACCACGACCACGGCGATCAGCGCGCCGGTGGCGAGCAGGGCCACGGCTCCGAGTGCCGCCCGTGCGACGGGTCTGCGCCGGTCGTCGTCGTTCATCCTCGCGCCCCCTTCTGCTTGCCGCGCTGCTTGGCGGTCTGCTTCCCGGACTGCTCGACGGGCTTCTTCCCGGGGGTGCCGTAGACCGTGCCGACCTCCGGGAGCGGCAGGACGGGCAGGGCCTCGCGGCGGGTCGCGTCGACGGGGGCGAGCCCGGTGAGCCGGCCGGCGGCGGAGGCGGCCCCGGGGTCGACGAGCGGTCCGCCCATGGACAGTTCGTTGAGGTTGGTGCGCCCGTTGAGGGTGCGGTTGGCGGGGTCGTAGGCGCCCAGGACGTTGCCCGCGGCGAGCGGGAGGGTATCCATCGCCTCGGCGAGCGAGGCGCGCTGGTCGACGAGCGCCTGGGTGACGGGCACCAGCGCCTCGACGTTCTTCTTGAGCGCTCCGCGGTTCTTGGCGATGAACGTCTTGACCTGGCCGAGGGCGGTGCCGAGTTCCTTGAGGGCCGCGCTGAGGTTCTTCTTGTCGTCGGCGAGGAAGGAGGTGACCGTGTTGAGCTGCTGCTCGGCGCTGCGGACGTTGCCGTCGTTCTCCTTGAGCATGGTGGTGAAGGTCTGGAGGTGGGCGAGGGTGTCGAACAGGTCGCCGCTGCTCTTGTCGAGCGTCTTGGTGGCCTTGCCGAACTGCTCGATGGAGTCCCCGATGGCCTTGCCGTTGCCGTCGAGGTTCTTCGCCCCGGTGTCCAGGAGCCGGGCGAGCGCCCCGTCGGCGTTGGCCCCGTTCGGGCCGAGCGCGGTGGAGAGTTCGGTGATGGAGGCGTACAGCTCGTCGACCTCGACGGGGGTGGCGTTGCGGGCGGCGGGCAGGACCGCGTCGTCGGCGAGCCGGGGGCCGCCGTCGTAGGCCGGGGCGAGCTGGACGTAGCGGTCGGCGACGAGGCTGGGGGCGACGACGACGGCGTGGGCGTCCTGGGGGACGTCGATGCCCCGGTCGAGGCGCAGCACGACTTTCACCTCCTCGCCGCGGGGCTCGACGGATGCGACGGTGCCGACCTTGACGCCGAGGATTCGCAGGTCGGATCCGGCGTAGACGCCGGTGGCGCGTTCGAAGTAGGCGGTGACGGTGGTCTTCCCGTCCTCCTCCAGGGCGCTCACGCCGGTGGCGGCCGCGACGGCGACGAGGGCGAGGCCGGCGGTGATGCCGATGATGCGGGTGCGTCTCATGTCAGCGGCCCCCTTGCTGCCGGGGTGGCATGCATCCGGTCGCCGGGGGTGTGCCGGCGGGGAGGTAGTTCTTGGGCACGACGCCGCAGACGTAGTTGTCGAACCAGCGCCCGTTGCCGAGGGTGTTGCCGACGAGCCGGCTGTAGGAGCCGGTCATGGCGAGGACCTTGTCGAGGCTCTTGCGGTTCTTGACCAGGACGGCGGTGACCCGGCCGAGGGACTCCAGGGTCGGCCCGAGCTGTTTGTCGTTGTCCCGGACGAGTCCGGTGAGCTGGGTGCCGAGGTCGCGGGTGCCGGTGAGCAGCAGGTGGATGGAGTCGCGGCGGGCCCGGATCTCGCCGAGCAGCAGGTTCCCGTCCTCCAGGAGCGTTTCGAAGCTGCTCTTCTTCCCGGCGAGGGTCTTGGTGAGCTTCTTGCTGCTGCGGAGCAGGGTGGCGAGCTGGGCGTCGCGTTCGGAGACCGTACGGGAGAGGGCGGAGAGCCCGTCGGCGGCGCTGCGGACGTGGGGCGGGGAGTCCTTGAAGGTGGCGGAGATCGTCTCGAAGCTCTTGGCGAGCTGCTCGGTGTCGATCTCCCCGATGGTCTCCCCGAGCCCGTTGAACGCCTGGGTGACGTCGTACGGGGAGGTGGTGCGGCTCGCGGTGATGCGGGAGCCGGGGTCCTGCGGGGCGTCGCCGAGGGGGTCGACGGCGAGGTACTTGTCGCCGAGCAGGGTCTTGACGGCGATGCCCACGGTGGAGGAGTCGCCGATCCAGGCGTTCTTCACCCGGAAGTCGACCCGGACCTTCGCACCGTCGAGGGAGACGGCGGTGACCTCGCCGACCTTCACTCCGGCGATGCGCACCTCGTCGCCGTCGGCGAGTCCGGCGGATTCGGTGAAGTCGGCGCTGTAGGAGGTGCCGCCCTGGACGAAGGGCAGGGAGTCGGCGCGCCAGGCGGCGAGCCCGAGCAGGGTCAGGACGAGGAGCCCGACGAGGGCGACGGCGACCGGGTTGCGTTCCCGGATGGGAGTGATTCTCATGCCAGGCACCTCGGTTGGGTGATCGCGATGCCGCCCGGCGGCTTGCTGCCGTCGTCGTGGGTGACGCCGCTGACCTTCGCTTCGCAGAGGTAGAGGTTGAGCCACGATCCGTAGGACGTCAGCCGGCTGATGGCCGCCATCTTGGCCGGTGTCTTCTGCAGGAAGTTCTCGATCTGCGGAGTGCCCTTCTCCAACTGTCCGCTGAGTCGTCCGAGATGGCGGATGTCGTCCTTGAGCGGCTTCCTGCCGTCCTGGAAGAGGTCGGCGGTGACGGTGGTGAGCGCGCCCATCGCGGTGACGGCCTCACCGAGGGGTTTGCGGTCGCCCGAGAATCCGGTGACGAGCTTCTGGAGGGTGACGACGAGGTCGTCGAAGCCCGCCTCCCGGTCGTTGACCGTCTTGAGGACCGTGTTGAGGTTCTTGATCACCTCACCGATCACCTTGTCCTTCGCGGCGACGGTGGTGGTGAGCGAGCCGACGTGCCGCAGGATGCTGTCGACGGTGCCGCCCTCGCCCTGGAGGACCTGGACGATGGAGCCGGCGAGCTGGTTGACGTCGGGCGGGGACAGCCCTTCGAAGAGGGGCCGGAAGCCGTTGAAGAGCTGGGTGAGGTCGAGGGCCGGGGTCGTGCGGGCGAGCGGGATGGTGTCCCCGGGCGCGAAGGCCCGGCCGACGGGTCCGGGGCCCCGGTCGAGGTCGACGTACCGCTGGCCGACCATGTTGAGGTACTTGATGGACGCCGTCACCGAGGCGGGAAGGCTGCGCCCCTTGCGTACGGCGAAGGCGACCTCGGCGACCCGCCGGTCGGCGACCTTCACGGATTCGACCTGGCCGACCTTCACTCCGGCGATCCGGACGCTGTCGCCGGGGATGAGGCCGGTGGCGTCGGTGAATCTCGCCTTGTACGTGGTGGTGTCCCCGACGCCCGTGTTGGCGATGGAGAGCCCGAGGACGGTGGTGGCCAGCACGGTGACGACGATGAAGACGAGGGACTTGGTGACCGGTCCCGCGAGCGAGCGGCGTTTCACTTGAGCTTCACCTCCGCACCTCGGAAGGCCGGGCCGATCAGCACACTGCTCCAGTCGGCCAGGTCTCCCGGCCGGGCCTTCAGCGAGGGGGCGACCAGTTCGTTGACGAGCCGGGACTCCTGCGGCGAGTTGGGCAGTCCGAGCCCGGTGTCGGCGTCGTCGCCCGCGTCCGCCGGGGGCGCGGTGACGTCGGCGGCCCGGCGGGTGTCGGCGGTCGGGGCGTGCTTGCCGACGTACGGCACCGAGTAGCAGGCGGGCCCGCCGCTCGCGCTGTAGACCGGGGTGTCTTTGCCGGGAACGTATTTCCCCTTGGAGGGAACGGACTTGATCGACACATGCAGCCCCGGTTCGTCGGTTCCCTTGCCCAGCGCCTTGTCCATGGCGGGCACGAACCCGGCCATGGTGCGCAGCGTGCAGGGGAACGACTCGGCGTATTCGGCGAGGAGTTCGAGGGAGGGCCGGCCGGCGGCGGAGAGCCGGATGAGGTTGTTCTTGTTCTCCCGGAGGAAGGAGGTGACGTCCTGCGCGGCGGCCGTGGTGGTGCCGTAGAGCCCGGCGAGCCGCGCCTCCTGGTCGGCGAGGGTGGAGCTGGTGACCGTGGCGTCGGTCAGCGCGTCGAGGACGTCCGGCGCGGCGTCCGCGTAGAGCGTGCTCACCTTGACGAGTTCCTTGATGTCGGCGTTGAGGGTGGGGAGTTGGGGGTTGAACTTCTTCAGGTGGCCATCCAGCGTGGTCAGCGTCTCGCCGAGGCGTTCCCCTCGTCCCTCCAGCGCCTGGGAGACGGCGTTGAGGGTGGCGGAGAGCTTCTCGGGCTTCACGGCGGTCAGCAGCGGCAGGACGTTGTCCAGGACCTGTTCCAGCTCGATGGCGTTGCTGGAGCGGTCCTGCGGGATGACCGCCCCGGCGCGCAGGGTGGTGCCCGTGGGGATGCGGGGTGGTACGAGTGCGACGAACCGCGCGCCGAAGAGGGTGGTGGGCAGCATCTGGGCGGTGACGTCGGCGGGGACCTGGTCGAGCTTGTCCCGGTCGATGGCCAGGGTGAGGCGGGCGCCGTCGCCGTCGGTGGCGATGGAGCGGACCTGCCCGATGACGACGCCGCGCAGTTTCACGTCGGCGTGGTTGTGCATCTCGTTGCCGACCGCTCCGGTGCGGACGGTGACGGTGGCGTCGTCGGTGAAGTCCTTCTCGTACACGGAGACCGAGACCCACACCAGGACGGCGGGCACCACCAGGAAGGTGACTCCGGCCAGCCGCCGGCGGACCGTGCGTGTGCTGGATGCGCGCATCAGCCGGCCACCTTCACCGTCGTCGTGGCGCCCCAGATGGCGAGCGAGAGGAAGAAGTCGGTGACGCTGATGAGGACGATGGCGTTGCGCACCGACCGGCCGACCGCCACGCCCACGCCGGCCGGTCCGCCGGTGGCGTGGAAGCCGTAGTAGCAGTGGGCGAGGATCACCAGCACGCTGAAGATCAGCACCTTGAGGACCGACAGCAGCACGTCCTGGGGGGAGAGGAAGAGATTGAAGTAGTGGTCGTAGGTGCCCGCCGACTGCCCGTTGAAGAAGATGGTGATGTAGCGGGAGGCGACGTACGAGGAGAGCAGCCCGATCGCGTAGAGCGGGATGATCGCGACGACTCCGGCGATGATCCGGGTGGTGACGAGGTAGGGCATGGAGCGGACGCCCATCGCCTCCAGGGCGTCGACCTCCTCGTTGATCCGCATCGCGCCGAGCTGGGCGGTGAAGCCCGCGCCGACGGTGGCGGAGAGGGCGAGGCCGGCGACCAGGGGGGCGATCTCCCGGGTGTTGAAGTAGGCGGAGATGAACCCGGTGAACGCCGAGGTGCCGATCTGGTTGAGGGCCGCGTACCCCTGGAGTCCGACGACGGTGCCGGTGAACAGGGTCATGGCGACCATCACACCGATGGTGCCGCCGATGACGCCGAGTCCGCCGCTGCCGAAGGCGACCTCGGCCAGCAGCCGCTGCACCTCTCGCAGATAGCGGCGCAGGGTGCGCGGGATCCAGACGAGTGCCTTGACGTAGAAGGTGAGTTGGTCGCCCGATCGGTCGAGCCAGCTGAGCATCGCCATCGGTCAGCTCCCCTTCGCGGGGACGATCTGGAGGTAGATCGCCGTGAGGACCATGTTCACGAAGAACAGCAGCATGAAGGTGATGACGACGGACTGGTTGACCGCGTCGCCGACGCCCTTGGGGCCGCCGCGCGGGTTGAGGCCCCGGTAGGCGGCGACGATGCCCGCGATGAAGCCGAAGATCAGGGCCTTGAACTCGCTGATGTAGAGGTCGGGCAGCTGGGCGAGGGCGGAGAAGCTCGCGAGGTACGCGCCCGGGGTGCCGTCCTGCATGATCACGTTGAAGAAGTAGCCGCCGAGCGTGCCGACCACCGAGATCAGGCCGTTGAGCAGGACGGCGACGAGCATGGTGGCGAGCACCCGGGGGACGACGAGGCGCTGGATGGGCGAGACGCCCATGACCTCCATCGCGTCCAGTTCCTCGCGGATCTTGCGGGAGCCGAGGTCGGCGCAGATCGCGGATCCGGCGGCTCCGGAGATCAGCAGCGCCACGATGATCGGGCTCGCCTGCTGGATGACCGCGAGGACGCTGGCGCCGCCGGTGAAGGACTGGGCGCCGAGCTGCTGGGTGAGGGAGCCGACCTGGAGGGCGATGACCGCGCCGAACGGGATGGAGACGAGGGCGGCGGGCAGGATCGTGACGCTCGCGACGAACCAGAACTGCTCGATGAACTCGCGCACCTGGAACGGTCTGCGGAAGATCGCCCGGGCCACCGCGACGGCGAGTGCGAACAGCTTCCCGGTCTCGCGGAGCGGGGCGAGCAGCCGGGAGGGGCGGCGCTGTTCGGGCGCGGACGAGGCGGTCGCCCCGGGGCCGGTGGCGGGCGGGGGTTTCTCGGGCGGCTCGGGCGGCCGCACCGGCATCGGGGCGGTCACGCGCGCGCACCTCCCGCGGCCGGGGCGTAACTGTTGAGGATCGCCGTACGGGCGGCCTCCGGCAGCTGGCCCATCATCGACATGACCCGCTCCCGGCGGCGCAGCGCGCCCTGGCGCACGGGCATCCCGGGTGAGGGCTCCAGTTGGGGGACGACGGTGCGGGGCCCGGTGCGCAGGGGGGCGGTGTCGGCCTGCTGCTCGGCGGCGAGGGTGGCGGCGTCCTTCTCCTCGGACATGCCGATGGGTCCTTCGCGGCGTCCGGCGAGGAACTGGGAGACGACCGGGGTGTCGCTGGTGAGCAGTACCTCGCGCGGGCCGAAGGTGACGAGGTTGCGGCAGAACAGCATGCCCATGTTGTCGGGGACGGTCGCCGCGATGTCGAGGTTGTGGGTGACGATGAGCATCGTCGCGTCGATCTGCGCGTTGAGATCGATGAGGAGCTGCGACAGATAGGCGGTGCGGACCGGGTCGAGGCCGGAGTCCGGCTCGTCGCAGAGGATGATCTGCGGGTCCAGGACCAGCGCTCGGGCGAGGCCGGCGCGCTTGCGCATGCCGCCGGATATCTCGCCCGGCAGCTTTCCCTCGGCGCCCAGGAGCCCGACGATGTCGATGCGCTCCATGACGATGCGGCGGATCTCGGATTCCTTCTTGCGGGTGTGCTCGCGCAGCGGGAAGGCGATGTTGTCGAAGAGCGACATCGAGCCGAAAAGAGCCCCGTCCTGGAACATGAGGCCGAAGAGCTTGCGGGTCTCCATGATGGCGCGCTCGGAGCTGTTCACCATGTCGACGCCGTTGATGAGGACGCGTCCCTGTTCGGGCTTGAGCAGCCCGATGATGGATTTCAGGAAAACGGTCTTTCCGGTTCCGGAAGGACCGAGCATGACGCTCACTTCACCGGCGGGCAGGGTGAGGCTGACGTCCTGCCAGATGTTCTGCTTGCCGAAGGACTTCGTCAGGCCCTCCACGACTACTTCGATTCCCATCGGCCCTCCCTCGAAGTGGCGGTGAACGTGTTCATCGATTGGCGCTCCGGCTCTGAGAAAAGCGATGGCGGCTCGTCACACATGCACCAGGGGGCGCACGTTATGTCCGCCGAAACCGCCAGGGCAAGCCGTTGAACAGCGGAGATCGACGAACGCGGGGCTGAGAATGGATCACTTGTCATTCGGTGACAAGGCCGGTTCCCGTCCTTGTCGAAATCTGCGCAAGCAGTGGGCTTCCGATCCGGGGCGCCCCTGGACCGGAGCGGAGCGAACCGGGCCCGGGTGTGCCCGCCGAGCAGGTAAGCAGGCGATTCCGATCGGCACCTCTGGGACGCTACGGGCCGGTAACCTGACTTCGCAATACTGGGTACAGATTTTCCTCGGCGAGAATTCACGCGGGGCAGAGGATTGTTCACGGGTGAGTAGTCCGCGTTCCAAACCTGTCGAATGATGAGGAATCACACGACGGCAGGTGGGCAGGAAAGAGCCCTTCCGGTCGTGGAACCGGAAGGGCTCGGGGGGCGTTCGGGTCAGCGCTCGGGGTCGGGCACCTTCGGCGGGCAGTCCGGTCCTTCCGGGTTCGTGGCCACGCACAGGGGCGCCTGCGTCATCTTGGTGTAGTTGTCGGCCTTCTTGCCCGGGCTGGAGATGGCCGCGGTGAAGATCGGGTCGAGGTCCTCCCCCACACCGCAGCCCTCGAACGGCGGAATGTGGGCGTACCCGGTCAGGCTGCCGCCGTACGCCACGAGGTAGCCGGCCGGCGGATAGCTCTGCCCGTACCCCCTCAACACCTGTTCGAAGGAGCGCTCCGTGCGGCAGTCGGGGCCCACATCCAGGGGTACTCCGTTCACCTCGACGTCGGAGAGCCGCATGACCAGTTGGGCCGTGACGGTCGTCTCCTCCGGATAGGTCGGCGTGTTGGTGACCGTGTGCGTGTGGATCGCGGCCGGCGGCCCCACCTGCTCCAGCGTCATGGTCGCGGTCGTCGGCATGAATCCGTAGCTGAGGAACGTGGCCTTCGTCGGAGGGAGTTGCCGCCGTCCCTGGTAGTCGAAGTTCACCTCCGAGCTGACGTCGACGGTCGAGGCGCAGGAGTCGTTGATGTAGCGCTTGTTCAGCACCACCTTCATGAACGCCGGCCCCAGCGCCGCCGCGCCGTCCAGCTTGGCGGCGTTGGCGTAGCCCGCCGCGTACGTCTCGGCGGTGGTCATCACCCACTCGGGCGGGATCTCGATCGGGCAGCTGCCCGGGTCCTCGCCGTCGAGGGCTTCGAGCCGTTCGTCGGTGAGGGCGTCGATCTTCGCCCGGGCGCTGGGCGGCAGGTCCTCGGCCGGGCGGGTGGGGGTCGGGTCCGGTGCGGGATCGCTCTCCCCCGGCTGAGGAGCGGGAGCCGTGGGGTCGCTGTCGCCGCGGACCGTGATCGCAGCGAGTTCGGGTTCCTGGCCCGGGGCCGGTTCGCAGGTGACGTCGAGCCCGGGCGGCGTGGTCGGCTCGCCCGCCTCGGTGAGCGAGGACAGCGAGAGGGCGAGCTCGGCGGGGGCCAGCGTCGCGCGCCCGGGGCTGCCGAAGGAGACCGTCGGCACGTCACCGGTCGCGGTCAGGGCCAGGCCGCCCCCGTCGGGCCCCGGCAGGGCGACGGGCGGAGCGGTCAGGTCCTGCCAGGAGGCGTCGGCGGACCGGTCGCCGACGGTGTTGCGGACGGTGAGCCGCGCGACGGCCGACAGGGTGGCGGCGTCCAGCTCCCCGAACCGGGCGAGCGCTGTGGGCTCCAGGTTCACCTCGACGGATACCTGGGACGGGCGGATCTCCTCGCCGGTGCGGACCGAGGTGGGCAGCACCGCCGAGACGACGACGTCCAGTTCCTCGGGCCCGGAGGGGAACGGGCAGGCGTAGTGGAGGGCGACCTCCGAGGTCTGTTCCGCGGCGGCCGACTCGGCACTGGGTACGAGCGCGGTGGCGACGACGAGCGCCCCGCCCACGGCCCAGTGGATCGGTCGTCTCGCCGCGGCGCGTGCATCGACGGTCATACGGATGTGTCCTTCCGGCGCGCGTGGGCCCAGGGATGGCTGCGGAAAGCGGGTCCACTTCTCGGCAACGGCCCCTGCGGGCGGACGTCGAGCGGACTTCGAGCGGACGTCGGACGGCCTTGGTTGTACGGCGACCGGGCTCCGCCGTCCGCCGACGGGACGGTGAGCCGCCCTACCGACGGGTACGGTACGCACGCCGACGACGCCTGGGAAGGGCCGGGTTTCCGATCGGATCACCGGTGCCCGGACTTTGGCAGCCGGTGACAATGCGCGGCCGCGCCCTTGTCGGCGAGTGCGCGAGAACGGGGTGTGTCCGGCCGGCGCGGTGGAGCGTCACGTGTGGCTCCGGCCGACGCCCCGGAGCCCCCGCTCGCCGTCGTGCCCGGCCGTCGGGTGCGCACGGCCGGGCACGACGTTCAGGTACGGGACGTCATCGGCGGTGGATCACCCGCTGATGACCGGGGACTTGCCCGTCGCCTGGTTCACGATGGTGTACAGCCCCTGGAAGCTGGCGCTGGTGCCGACGATGCCGCAGCCGCCGCCGGTCTTGTTGGTGATGGACAGGGTGAGCCCGCCGCCCGCGGTGTTCAGCGTGCCGTTGCTTCCGCCCGTGCTCGGGTTGTTGTACTTGGCCGCGACCTTGCCGGTCACGTCGAAGGTGCACGGACCGAGGACGCTGTTCCCGGACACCTTCGCCTTGATCGCTCGGATCTCACCGGTCACCTGGCCCGTGGAGTTGGTGCCGGCGCCCGCCGCGTAGTCCAGGCCCCAGATCTCCCACGGCGGCGTGGTGGTCACCGTCCACTGGGAGCTGAACGGCCCGGTGCACGGCGAGTTGAACGAGATCCCGGAGATCGACGCGAGCTTGGCCGGGCTCCCGGCGACCGGGGAGGTCGGCGCGGAGCCCGAGGCGGCAGAGGTCGCACACTGGATCTTGTTGCCGTTGTTGTCGGTCAGGACGGTCACTCCGGCACTGCCGTTGAAGGCGCCGGTCGGGCTGATCGTCCAGCTGGTCGGCGCGGCGACGGCCGACGGGGCGGCCAGGACGACGGATGCCGCGGCGGCACCGATCGCGGTCAGGACTCCGGTTCGCTTGAACATGGGGGTACTCCCTTTTCTCGTTCCGTTGGGGATGCGACTGAACGTGACTGGAGAGGCGCTTGCTCGGTTGCTCGCCGTGCCGGACGGTGCGGCACTCGGCGGGGCCCACGACACCGGCTCGTGTCGAGGTGCGCGGACAAGGACGTGGGGGCGGGTTGCGCTTCACCTCCTGGTGCTCGGGGTCGGGGCGGGTCCGGCGGATCGGAACCGGGGCCTACCGCTTCGCGGAGTGCCAGAATTCGGCCAGCTTCCTGCCCTCGTTCGGCGCGAGGCCGGCGGGGTCGTAGGGGCTGCCGAAGTACGTCGTGGTGGCGTCGAGCGTCACGCTGTTCTTTCCGGCGGCGGACGGGAGGCCGGTCTTGAGATTCACCGCCCAGTCCAGGAGACCCGCACCGCAGCCGCTGGCCCCGGGAACGGCGAACGTGGCGTCCCCCTGGTCGGCGCCGTCGAAGGTGTAGCGCCCCATCTCGCCCTCGTCGTCGTTCGGAGTCCCGTCGGCCGAGAACCGCTGAAGCGAGAGGCTCGGCGCCGTCACGTTCTGCGGCTTCAGGAGCACCGGGTCGGAAGTGGTCCCGATGTAGCACTTGTCACCGAGGAACGGATTCTTGAGGTGGATGCGGACCGGGATGGTGAGAATGGGCTCACCGGTGGAGAACGCCGCGTTCATATGGAAGTCGCGTGGCGCTCCGGCCGGTTCGATGGTGGCCGTCACACGGTTGAGATTGTTGTCCGTCAGCTGCCGGCAGATTCCCGATACGATCGGAATTCCGCTGGGACACATGAGCCCGATCAGACCGCCGGGGATCTCCGCCGGGTCCGCGGTCAGCGCCCCCTCGGGCGGGGCCACGAGGGAGGCGGCACCGCCGGGGCGCTGGATGACCCCGAGTTGCAGATCGGTATGGCCGGTGGAGACCTTCGTCTTGCCCAGCGTGATGGTTCCGGTGGCCGAGCTCGACGCTATGCAGGTGGCGATGGTGCTGAGGCCGTCCGCGGCCAGCATGGCGGGCGCGTCGACCGGGCAGCGGTCGAAGGGCGCCCAGTCGCCGTTGAGCTGGGTGGCGGCGGTGGCCGAGCCCGTGGAGAGCAGAGCGCTGAATGCCGTGAACGCCGCGAGCAGACCTACGCGGGTTCGATTGGAAACGGATCTCATGTCGTCCCCTCTGTCGGCCGCCGTGGCGCGGCCTCGTGCACGAAGTTGACCGGTTCCGCGACGCGAGCCCGCACCGCGACGACTTCTCGACGGTGATGGATCCTCGGGTGGGCCCGGGGGCGGAGGATCGGAGCATCAAATTTCGGGCAGATTTCGTGACCGAATTGATCGAGGCGTGATGTTACTCGCGGGAAACAGGGCGACACAATCCGTCCGTCTAAGATTCTTTGCACCGCACTCTTTTTGATCCGGAAATGAGCATCGGGGCACTGCCTCCTTGTCAAGGAATGCGCATCCGAGGGCATGGAATTGCGCGCCGACGACC
Source organism: Streptomyces sp. rh34 (assembly GCF_002551245.1). Lineage (GTDB taxonomy): Bacteria > Actinomycetota > Actinomycetes > Streptomycetales > Streptomycetaceae > Streptomyces. The sequence continues at coordinate 18,776 of NZ_NTGZ01000046.1, read as the reverse complement.
GGAACCCCGCATGCTGTGCTTACGCGGCACCGCGCGGCCGGCGGCCGCGGAAGTTCCGCCTCCACTCCCTCACGGATGGCATGCAATTCAGCCAGTCGGCTGAAAATGCTTTCCAGGGGCGGGCCACCCGCACACATTCGCCGTGGTGAGCCGTCTGCGCGCCCGGTCGCCACCAGGATCGACCGGCCCCGCGCGCGCTCCACGCCGGGAACATCCCGGGGCAGCGGAACGGTTTTGTTGTCATCACCGGAGCACGCGGCCGAAATTCATTGTCCGAAAGCGCGTAGCGCCGCCCGACCTGCACGGAAGTCGCACAGTGCGGCCGGGATGTGTGCCCCCTGCACTTCGATCTTGTCCAAGTGGTGTGCAGTGCCTGTTCGTTGGTCTATCTTCGTCGCGAACTTGGTACGCACCTGTCGGTTCGTGGGAGCGCTTTCCCCCCACCGCCTCACCCCACCACCGGGCGCCGAGAGCAAGGGGACATGTCATGCCACATCTCATACAACCGTTGGACACAGAAGACCCCCTGGGGCCGCTCCCCCAGGAATTCGCGGCGATCATGCGGCCCGAACTGCCCAGCCTCATCAAGGAAATCGGCGTCGAGGTCACCCGGGCCTATCCGGAATACGCCCGACTGCTCGACGGCCCGAACGGGCAGGCCATCCGGGTCGGCGTGGAACAGAGCCTCGCCTCCTTCGTCGATCTGGTGGCCGAGCCCTCCTCACCCACCACGCTCCGGGACGACATGTGCCGGCGCTTCGGACGGTTCGAGGCGTACGAGGGCCGGAGCATGGACACCCTCCAGGGGGCCTACCGGCTGGGCGCACGGGTGGCCCTGCGGCGGGCGAAGAAGGTCGGGCAGAGCTACCACCTGTCCCCCACCCTGATGCTGAGCTTCGCCGACGCGCTCTTCGCCTACATCGACGAACTGGAATCGCTTTCCCGGGAGGGATTCCTGGAGGTGCGGTCCCAGTCGGGCGAGCACAGTGAGGCGTTGCGCCGCCGTCTGCTCCACCTCATCCTCGCCGGACGCCCGGCCCCGGGCACCGCCATCGCCGATCTGTGCGAGCAGGTCGGGTGGGCGCTGCCGAAGGAGGTCACACTGATCGCCCTCCGCGCCCCGGCGGAACTGGACCGGCTCAGCGTGGACCGCGACCTACTCGTCGATCTCAGCGCCCCGCAGCCGCACCTGCTGATCCCCGGAGCGCTGAACGAGGCACGAAGATCGATGCTGGAACTGGCCCTGCCTGCCGGCCGCGCGGCGATCGGGCTGACCGTTCCGACGGCGCAGGCCTGCGAGTCGATCCGCTGGGCCCGCCGGGTTCTGGAGCTCGTCGACTCCGGCGTGATCGACGACGCTCCGCTGATCCACTGCGAGGACCACCTCACCACCCTGTGGCTGCTGTCCGACCCCGCTCTGCTGGACCAGCTCGCCCAACGGGAGCTGGCCGCCGTGGCGGGGATCAGCGCCGGCCGCCGTGACCGGCTGGTCGAGACGCTGCGGATCTGGCTCGACACCCGGGGAACCGCGGCCCAGATGGGCGCACTGCTGGATGTCCACCCGCAGACCGTGCGTTACCGCATGCGGAGCCTGGAGACCATCTTCGGTGACCAACTCGTCGACCCCGAGAGCCGTTTCGCCACCGAGGCCGTGCTGCGCGCGCTGCGGCTGCGCTCCCGGTCCACGGACACACCCCCCTGATCCGCGGATCACGTTCGGCGCGGCGGGTCAACTTACCGAGGCGTAAGGCGAAAAAGACGGTCAGTCCCCAACGGTTGCGACACGGAGACGTATCCGACGAGAAACCCGGAACCGCGTCCCGTACACAGGAAGGAGCCTGCCGCCCATCAGGCGACAGGCCCCGTGCACCGCCTCCTGGCCAACCATCCGAGAGGGAAAGCCCCATGACCGCCTCGCACCTCCTCGTCCCCGTGCCGATCCCGGACCGGGTCGCCGCGCTGATCGGTTCGTGCGTTCCGCCGCACATCCTCCAGGCGGAGTTCCTCGCCGACTGCGCCGCCCGCGAGGTACGCAGGTTCCGCGGCCCCCGGCTCGGTGTCGAGGACCAGGCCGACCGCGAACAGGCCCTGTCCGATCTGGCCCGCGCCAACAAGGTTCTGGCCGCGCACCACCCCGGACTCGCCGTGAAGCCGGACTCGCCCTGACCGACTCCCGCCCCTCGCCTGCCGCCTCTCACCCCAACTCAACGCAACGGGCGGCGGTTCGGCCTTGCGGGGCGCCACCTCTCCCCTTACCTTACTCAAAAGTAAGTTTACTTTGGAGTAAGGAACTGGCGTGGACGGAACCAGCAGCGGCAACCTCACCGACGACCTGTCCGGGCTCGACTTCGCGGCAGTGGCACCCGAGGAGTTCGCCCGGATCGTCAAGAGCCTGTCCGCCAGGCAGCTCGCCGAGGTCATGCGGGGCGAGCTGCGCACCCGGATACTCGGCGAGGTCTTCGGCCGGATGAAGCAGCGGTTCCGGCCCGAGGCGGCCGCCGGCCTCACCGCTCTGATCCGCTGGAAGATCACCGGGGAGAGCGACGCCGTCTACGAGACCGCGATAGCCGACGGCGTCTGCCGGATCACCCCCGGGCGCTCGGACGCCGAGCCGCGCACCACGCTGGTGATGGGCGACGCCGAGTTCCTCAAGCTCGTCTCCGGCAACGGCAATCCGGTCACCATGTTCATGACGCGCAAGCTCAAGGTCGCCGGTGACGTCGGCCTCGCCTCCGGCCTGACCCGCTACTTCGACATCCCGAAGGTGTGAGCGCGTGAGCTTCTTCTCCCTCGCCCTGACCGAGGAGCAACAGGACCTGCGCAACTGGGTGCACGGCTTCGCCGCCCAGGTGGTCCGCCCGGCCGCCGCCGAGTGGGACGCCCGGGAGGAAACCCCCTGGCCCGTGATCCAGGAGGCCGCGCGGATCGGTCTGTACGGATTCGAGTCGCTCGCCGATCTGTACGGGGACCCCACCGGGCTCTCCCTCCAGATCGCCAACGAGGAGCTGTTCTGGGGGGACGCGGGCATCGGCATGGCCCTGTTCGGGACCTCGCTCGCGGTCGCCGGAATCTTCGCCTCCGGCACCCCTGACCAGCTCGCCGAGTGGGTACCGCAGTGCTACGGGGACGAGGACGACCCGAAGGTCGCCGCCTTCTGCGTCTCCGAACCGGGGGCCGGTTCGGACGTCTCCGCGATGACGACGAGGGCCCGCTACGTCGAGGCGAGCGACGCGTGGGTGATCTCCGGCCAGAAGGCGTGGATCACCAACGGCGGCATCGCCGAGGTCCACGTCGTCGTCGCCTCCGTCGATCCGGCGCTCGGGGCCCGCGGACAGGCCGCGTTCATCGTGCCGCCCGGCACGAAGGGCCTGACGGCCGGCCGCACGGTCAAGAAGCTGGGACTGCGTGCCTCGCACACCGCGGATCTCTTCCTCGACGAGGTGACCGTGCCGGGGCACTGTCTGCTGGGCGGGAAGGAGAGGCTGGACGCCCGCTTGGCCAGGGCGCGTGAGGGCGACGCCGGCAAGGGCCAGGCGGCGATGGCGACCTTCGAGGTCAGCCGCCCGACCGTCGCGGCGCAGGCGCTCGGCATCGCCCGGGCCGCCTATGAGTACGCCCTGGAATACGCCGGTGAGCGCGAGGCGTTCGGCAGACCGATCATCGAGAACCAGTCGATCGCCTTCGCCCTGGCCGATATGCGGACGGAGATCGAAGCCGTACGGCTGCTGATCTGGCAGGCCGCCTGGATGGCCCGCAACGACCGGGCCTTCGACGCCGGGCAGGGTTCCATGTCAAAGCTGCGGGCCGGCGAACTCGCGGTCTCGGCAACGGAGAAGGCGGTCCAGATCCTCGGGGGCGCGGGCTACAGCCGGGAGCACCCGGTGGAGCGGATGTACCGCGACGCCAAGATCTACACCATCTTCGAGGGCACCAGCGAGATCCAGCGCCTCGTCATCGCGCGGGCGATCTCGGGTCGGCACATCCGGTGACGAGGAGGAGGCGGCACCGGGTCGGGTCCGGCGTCGCGGCGGGCGGGAGGGGGAGGAGGTCGGACCTGCCGATCGCTCTGTCGCCCCTCTCGGGGCACCCGTCCCTGCTGCTGGATCGGTCCCTGATTCGGGCCGGATCCGCCCCGAATCCGTGTGATCCTCGTCGCCCCGAACGTCACGCCAACGGGGAACGGAGCCGGGGAAATCTTCATCGGGCCAGGCCGGACGGAGATCGTCACCGAGCGCGTCGGGACGCGTACGCAACAACACCGAAGTCCCGTCACACCCCGCCGACGTGCGGCAACAGGGCTCGGATCGCCCGGTCGTGACGATCCGCGGCGATCCGTGACGACGGTGTGGAGAGGGTCGGGGCACGGGGCGAGAACGGGTCGGCGCCGCTTCGGAGCCGGGGGCGAACGGTGCCCGTGGCGTGCCCCACACGTTTGACCGGTGCCTCTCCGGGTCCCCTGCCACTAGCCTCTTCACATGACCTCCACTTCGACCGAGCCGACGCCTGCCCGCCCGATGGTTGAGCTGAACGCGGAGATCCGCGCTCTGGTCGCCGACGGCGGTGTGGTGTCGCCCGAGGGCCGGCGGGAGTACGAGCGGCTGCTCGTCGAGTGGGTGGCGGCCGTACGGGGCGGGCCCTCGGAAGCTGTCTGACCGCGGGGCGGCGGGCGCCGGCCGGGAGCGGCGAGGGCCCCGGCACTCCGGGAACCACCCGCTCCGCGAGGCCGCCCGGGCGTCGGCGATAGTGATCGTCCGTCCGCGTCCTCATCCCGGGAGAACCTCATGACCGCCGTGTCACCCGCCGGCGCACGCCGCTCGTCCCTCCTGCTCGTCACCGATCTCGCGTACGAGGCCCGCGGCCGCCGCTACGGCGACGAGGACATCTTCCTCGGCTCCCGGCTGCGCGAGACGTTCGACGTCGCGCTCTGCCATCCCCGGGACGCGGCGGCGCTGCTGGACGGCTTCGACACCGTGCTGATCCGCAACAGCGGGCCCGTGCTGCACTACCGGGAGGCGTACGACGCGTTCCGCTCGCGGGCCCGGGAGCTGCGGACGCCGGTCTACAACCCGCTGGACGGGCGTGGCGACATGGCGGGCAAGGACTACCTGGTCGAGCTGGACCGGGCCGGCTTCCCGGTCATCCCCACGGTGGACCGGGCGGTGGATCTGGCGCGGCTGCCCGACGCCCCCCGGTACGTCGTCAAGCCGAAGCTGGGGGCGGACTCGGTCGGGCTGCGTTTCGTCACGGCGGCGGAGGCCGCCACCGCGCTGGAGCGGGCGGCCGAGGGCTCGCTCCTCGTCCAGCCGCGGATCGACTTCCACCACGAGGTGTCCTTCTACTTCGTCGACCACGACTTCCAGTACGCGCTGTACGCCCCGGACCCGGAGCGGCGCTGGGTGCTGGAGCCGTACGCGGCGAGCGCGGAGGACCTGGAGTTCGCCCGGCGCTTCATCGCCTGGAACTCCCTCACGCACGGGATCCAGCGGGTCGACGCCTGCCGTGCGGCGGACGGCGCGCTGCTGCTCGTGGAGCTGGAGGACCTCAATCCCTATCTGTCGCTCGACCGGGTCGGCGAGGACGTCCGTGAGGCGTTCGTGGCGCGGCTGACGGCCTCGATCGCCTCGCTGCCCCGCTAGGCCTGTCGTTCGGATCGTGCCGGGGCGCGCGTGCCCCGGCACGATCCGGCGAAAGGCCCCGGCCCCCGTCCGGCCCGTCCCCGCATGCGGGTGCGGGGAGCCGGTGTGAGGGTGCAGAGGTGACCACTGCCAGCGAGCAAGCCCCCGCCGCGCAGAGTGCCGCGGCGCCGCCGCCCGTCCTCGACCGGCGGCGGCGGAACATCGTCTTCGCGACGATCGTGCTGGGCATGCTGCTCGCGGCGCTGGACCAGACGATCGTGGGCACGGCCCTGCCGACGATCGTCTCGGAGCTCGGCGGCGCCGCGCACATGTCGTGGGTGGTCACCGCCTATCTGCTGGCCGAGACGGTGGCCACCGTGCTGGTCGGCAAGTTCGGCGACCTGTTCGGGCGGAAGCTGGTCTTCCAGGTCTCGGCGATCATCTTCATCACGGGCTCGTTCCTGTGCGGTCTCGCGTCGGACATGCTCCTGCTGATCATCTGGCGCGGCATGCAGGGCATCGGCGCGGGCGGCCTCATGGTCACGTCGATGGCTCTGATCGCGGACGTCATCCCGCTGCGCGAACGGGGCAAGTACCAGGGCGCGATCGGGGCGGTCTTCGGTATCTCGACGGTGATCGGGCCGCTGCTCGGCGGACTCTTCACCGACCATCTGACCTGGCGCTGGGCGTTCTACGTCAATGTGCCGATCGCCATCGTGGTGGTGATCGCCGCGGCCCGGAACATTCCGTCGGTGAAGGCCGCCGGCCGGCCGGTCATCGACTACGCCGGGATCGCGCTGGTCACCGTCGGGGCGAGCGCGCTGATCCTGGCGACGAGCTGGGGCGGGAACGAGTACGCCTGGGGCTCACCCATGATCATCGGGCTGTTCGTCGGCGGGCTGATCGCCCTGGCGCTGTTCTGCCTGGTGGAGACGCGGGCGAAGGAACCGATGCTGCCGATGCGGCTGTTCCGGAACCCGGTGTTCACGGTCTGCTCGATCCTCAGCTTCATCGTGGGCTTCGCGATGCTCGGCTCGATGATCTTCCTGCCGACCTATCTCCAGTACGTGGACGGGGACTCGGCCACGCTCTCGGGGGTGCGGACGCTGCCACTGGTCGTCGGTCTGCTGGCCGCCTCGATCTTCAGCGGCAACGTGGTGAGCAAGACGGGCCGCTACCGGGTGTTCCCCATCGTGGGAACCCTGGTCATGGCGGCCGGCCTGTTCCTCCTGTCCCGGATGGGGCCGGGGACCGGCGTCTGGCTGGAGTCGCTCTACATGGTGGTGCTGGGGCTCGGCATCGGTCTGGCCATGCAGGTGCTGACGATCGCCGTGCAGAACACCGTCGACTACGCGGACCTGGGCACGGCCACGTCGGGCGTGACGTTCTTCCGCACCCTGGGCAGCGCCTTCGGCACGGCGGTGTTCGGCACCATCTACGCCAACGCGCTGAAGCCCAACCTCACCGACGGCGTCGCGCGGGCGGTGGCGGCGGGCGGCGACCCGGCGGCCCTGGCCCGTGCCTCACAGAACCCGCAGGACCTGCACGCACTGCCCGCCGCCCAGTCGGAGCCACTGGCGCTGGCGTACGCGGACACCCTGCACACCGTGTTCCTGTGGACGGTGCCCGTCGCGCTGATCGGCTTCGTCGTCGCGCTGTTCCTGAAGGAGGTGAAACTGCGGGACTCGGCACGGCTCGGGTCGACGGACATGGGCGAGGGCTTCGCCCAGCCGGGCAGCGGGGACTCGGCGAAGGTCCTGGAGTATTCCGTGGCCACCATCCTGCACGGCGCGGGCCCGGACACCGCCCGGCGGATCACCGCCGAATCCGACACCCGCCTCGACATGGCGGGGGCCTGGGCGGTGATGCAGGTCGACCTCTTCACCAGGATGGTCGGCCACGCGGGCCTCGGGCTGATCGCGGCCCGGCACCGCATCCCGCCGGAGGTGCTGGTGCCCGTCTTCGACCGGATGATCGAGGAGGGCTATCTGACGGGCGACGGCCGGATCTTCTCGCACACGGCGGCGGGCCGGCGTGAAGCCTCGGTGATCTCCGACGCCTGGGGCCGCTGGCTCAACGAACGCCTGGCCGAGGACGGCGCCCGCCCCGACGACCGTCAGCTCCGGGCCACCGTGGATGTGATCGCCAAACGGCTGCTGGCGGAGGACCTGGCCCAGGAGCTGTCCTCCGCGGCCGGTCCCGGCGGTTCGAGGCGGGTGGGGGCCCCGGTCTGAGGCGGCGTCCCGGACCTGCGCTCAGTCGACGAAGACCGCCGTCGTGTAGACCCAGGCGCCCTCGTGCCGGACGAAGCGGCTCTTCTCGTGGAGGGAGTCGGGACGCCCGTCGTCGGTGTAGTGGGCGCGGAAGGTGACCGTTCCGGTGGAGTGGAACGCGCTGCCCTCGGTGGTGTCCAGGATGTCCAGTCCCACCCAGCGCATCGCGGGGTCGAAGTCGACGCCGGGCGGCCGGGTCCCGGGGTGCCAGGTGCGCAGCAGGTACGCCGCGTCCCGGACGACGAAGGCCGCGTAACGGGAGCGCATCAGGGCCTCGCAGGTCGGCGCGGTGGCACTGGCGGAATGGAACCGGCCGCAGCACTGCCCGTAGGCGGCGGGCAGGCCGCAGGGGCACGGGGAGGCGGAGGTGATCCGCGCGGCGGCCGGCCCCCGGGGCCGGGAGGTGCGTCGTGACATGGGTCCATTGTGACGCGTGGTGGCGGGCTCGGCGGGCCGGGGCGAAGCGACGGCGGTACCCGGTGGGCGTCAGCCCGGGACGGCGGCGGAGCTGGGCGTCGGCGGTTCCGGGGGCCGGGTGCTCGACGAGCCTGCGCCGGCCGCCCGGTCCGGGTGCGGGCGGTGGTTGAGCCGGGGGTCAGGGTTTGCGGGCCACGCCGGCATAGCCGGGGATCGGCTCGTCGCCCGGGACGTCGATGACCTCACCGAGCTCCGGGTGCCAGTCGGCGGAGAGCGAGACACCCGGCTCGACCAGTTCGAGACCGTCGAAGAACGCCGTGAGTTCCGCGTGGCTTCGGGGCCGCAGCGTCATCCCGCGCGCCTTGTACATGGCCCGTGCCTGCGCGGCGCCCTCCGGGTTGAAGTCGCCCGTGGTGTGCGAGAGCACCAGATAGCTGCCGGAGGGCAGCCGCTCGACCAGCTTGTCGACCAGTTCGCCCGCGCCGTCCTCGTCGTCGATGAAGTGCAGCAGCGCCAGCAGCGACAGGGCGATCGGCTCGTCGAAGTCCAGGACCTTGCCGGCCTCCGCCAGGATGGTCCCCGGCTTGCGGGCGTCGGCCTGGATGTACTCAGTGGCTCCCTCGGGCGTGGAGCGGAGCAGCGCCGCCGCGTGGGCGAGCACGATCGGGTCGTTGTCGCAGTAGACGACGCGCGCGCCGGGGGCGGCCCGCTGGGCGATCTGGTGGAGGTTCGGCTCGGTGGGAATGCCGGTGCCGATGTCCAGGAACTGGCGCACACCGCTCTCGGCGAGCCAGCGGGTGGCCCGGTGCATGAACGCCCGGTTGACCCGCGCCATGTCACGGCCCCGCGCGTCCAGGGCGAGCAGCTGTCGCGCCATCTGTTCGTCGACCGGGTAGTTGTCCTTGCCGCCGAGGAACCAGTCGTACATCCGGGCCGGGTGCGGCTTGCTGGTGTCGATCTCGATGGAGTGGTGATCTTGCCCGGTCATGGCGCGCTCCGTGGTCAGGGGTCCGTACGTCGACGATGGGGAACAAGCGAAGGAAGGGGGGTGCCCAAGTGCTGTGCCGGGCCGGGCTCTTCGCCGGCCCCCGTGCCGGGCTCCGTACCGGGCCCTTCGTCGCCCGGACAGGATATTGGGGGGGGTGGTCTCAGGTAAGAAGGAAGTCGGCCTGGCCGGCCTTGGCGCCCTGGATGAACGCGGCGATCTCGCCGTTGGAGTAGATGAGAGCGGGACCGTCCGGGTCGGCGGACTGGCGGACGGCGACCCGCCCGTCGGCGAGTTTCATGGCCTCGACGCAGTTGCCGCCGTTCCCTCCGCTCCACGGCTTGTACCAGCCTTCGGAGCCGAGATCACCGGCAGGCATGCCGTTGTATATGTGGTTCATCACAGCTCCTTGCGGAAGTCCCGGAGGATTTCCTTCGTGCGTTGTGCAGTTGCGGCCTGAGCCGCCATGCGGTCCATGACTTCGAGGTAGGAGGCCACCTCGGGGCGGGCGTCGAAGTAGACGGCTCCGGTCAGGTACTCGCTGTAGACCATGTCGGGGAGTTCGGGAACGGCGAACCGGAAGAGCACGAACGGCCCGTAGGTTCCCGGGTGGTGGCCGGTGGCGAACTCCGCGATCTGAAGCGTGACGTGGGGAAGGTCCGTGAACTCCAGCAGCTTGTCGATCTGCCCGCGCATCACCTGCGCACTGCCGACGGGCCGCCGCAGCACGGTCTCGTCCATGATCGCCCACAGTCGGGGGGCGTCGTCCTTGGCCAGCAGGGACTGGCGCTCCATCCGCAGCGCCACATGGCGCTCTATGTCCTCGGGCCGGGTCTGACCGACCGCCCCGGTCCGCATCACGGAACGCGCGTAGTCCTCGGTCTGGAGGAGTCCGGGCACGAAGTGCGGCTCGTACATGCGCAGCAGGCTCGCCGCGCCCTCCAGGCTGACGTACATGCTGAACCAGTCGGGCAGGACGTCGTGGAAACGCTGCCACCAGCCCGGCTTGTTCGCCTCCTCGGCCAGGTCGACGAAGGCGTCGGCCTCCCGGTCGGCGATGCCGTACGCCTTCAGCAGCAGCTGAACGTAGGGGATCTTCAGCCCGACCTCGGCCGTTTCCATTCTGCGTATCGTCGCCGGTGCGACCCTGAGCACCTTCGCCGCCTGGTCACGGGTCAGGCCGACACGCTCGCGCAGATCCTGCAGGCGCTTGCCGAGAACGACCTGGCCCACGGTCGGGGCGGACCGCGGTTCGCTCACTTCAGACCTCCCCATGCGCTGTTTTGCGAGCAGTGTGCCATGCGTGCGCCCCCAACGACACAGTCACTCTGGAAATTTCAGAGTGCCCCTTGCCAAGTGTCATCGTCAGGGGGAGAGTTGACTTCCGAACCTGTTCGCTCAGTCACGGCCGCCCCCGATCACCCCGGGGAACGAAGCGTGACGCAGCCCCCACTGTGAGGAATCGGTCGTGGCACCTGGCAGTGCGCTCATCCCCCGGCTCATGGATCTCAGCCCCGGGACGGATACGCTCCGTCACTGCTTCGCGCTGCCGGCGCACCCCGAGTCGGTGGCCCGTGCGCGCGAGCTGACGCGAGCCCGGCTGGACGCCTGGAAGCTGGGGCGCGACGCCTGTGACGCGGCCGTCCTCATCGTCTCCGAGCTGGTGACCAACGCCGTCGTGCACACCGCGAGCACCCGGGTGGTGTGCGAGCTGAGCCGGTTCGGCAGACGACTGCGGATAGCCGTGCAGGACCAGGGACACCAGCCCGGCGGCCCGCGGCTGCGCCGCTCGTCCGACGACGAGCACGGCCGTGGTCTGCTCCTCGTCGACGCGATGAGCAGCGCCTGGGGTTCGTACGACGCCGGGAACGCCTCCGGGCGCATCGTCTGGGCGGAGCTGCCGCACGACGCCGAGCAGCTGTCCGGCACGGAGCAGCCATGCTGAAGAACGCGCTGGCCAGGCTGCGTGCGGCACACCGGGCCCGGACGCCCGAGCAGGCCCGTGGCGGCAGGGTGCGGCTGGTCCTGCCGGCCTCGATGTCGGCCACGCTGGGCTGCGACGCGGTCGGGGTGCCCGCCCGGCACGGCTTCCGTCTCATGTCCCATCTGCCACGCACCGGATGCGTCTTCGCCGACGCGGACCGCTGGTGGTGGATCGTCCCGGCCGACTCCGACCTGGATCTCGCCTGGCCCGAGCAGGTGACGTACGCGCGGGACGCGGACGTGCCCGCCGGACGGCCCCGGCTGATCCACTCACCGGACGGCCTCACGCCGTACACCCCGCCCATTCCGCTCTTCCTGATGGTCTGCCAGGTGACCGGGGTGGCACCGAGCTGGGCCACCGCCGGTGCGCCGAGCGTCGTGTCAGCGCCTTAGGGCGACACTCGCCCCGGGGCATGCGCCGCGGTTGGCGGGTCTAATCGGCATGTGCTCCAGGACGGGTGAAGGCATCGGCGTTCAGCCGGCCGCTTCCTGGTCCGGACGCGGCGAGCGGAGCAGGCCGGTCCAGGTCTGTCAGGTAGTCGCCGAAGCCTCCGCGTGCGCGAGGGGTTCTGCGGGCCGAAGTGATGACGGGGCAGTCCGCAGTGCGCAGGATGCGTGCGCCGGTACGTTGCAGAGCGTCGACCAGGCCACGGTCCTCGTTGAGCGGTTCGGGCGGGAAGCCGCCCGCCGTCACGTAGGCACGGCAGCCGACGCCGAGGTTCGCGCCGTGTACGTGGGGGTGGTGCCAGGGATGGCCTGCGGGTGGTCGGGTCATTTCGTACAGGTGGCGGTAGCGGGCAGCCAGCTGAGGGGTGTCCGGTGGCCAACGGTCGACGGTCACGGTGCCGACGACCGCGTCCCAGCCTTCGGCGGCACGGGCCAGCTGGTGGGCGAGCCAGTCCGGCCGCACCGTGCTGTCGGCGTCCGTGGAAGCGATCCACACGTCGTGCGGGGCGTCGCCGAGGACGCTGAGCGCGGCTCGCACGCCCGCGGCTCGGGCCCGGCCGACGTTGCGGAAGCGGACCGGAACGACCAGAGCACCCTCAGCGCGGGAGACCGTGGCGGTGGCGTCCGTGCAAGCGTCGGCCACGACCACCGTGAGCACACGTGTCGAGCCGATGCCGGGATGCTCTGCCGCCGCGCGCACCGAAGTCAGTGTGGCCGGCAGCAGAGCCTCTTCGTCGCGGGCCGGGATGACGACGGCAACGGCTTCGACGCCGTGCGGCGCGGTCATCCAAGTCCCTCGCGGGCGGCCGGAGAAGGGGCCGGCGTGCCGTCGGGGCCGGTGCGCTGGTACACCTGCAGCACGAAGTCGTCCTCGCGGTGGTCGGCCGTCAAGGTCAGCCCGGAGAGGGAGGCGACGGTCCGGGCCAGCGTGGTGCCGGTTCCGCGGTGGTCGGGTACCGGATGGTTCCAGTGCACTGTCGCCAGGGTGCCGCCCGGCTCCAGGGCGCCGACGGCACGGCCCAGGACGCGGTGGAGCGTGGGGGCGTCGAAGTAGTAGAGCAGCTCGGACAGGACGACGAGGTCGAAGCGACCGGGAGGCCACTGGTCGGGGATGTTCAGGTGGCGCACATCGACGTGAGGGAGGAGCGAGGTGCGCTTGCGTGCTGTCGCGACCGCGGACTCCACCCGGTCGCAGGCCACTACCTGGTCACACCGCTCGGCCAGACGCACCGTCAGCTCGCCGACGGAACAAGCGGGTTCGAAGGCGCGGCGATAGCGCGGCAGGGGCAGGCTCGCCACGGTGAGGTCGTACTTGCGACGCTCGTACCACCGCTCGGCGAGGTGCCAGGGGTCCGGGGTGTCGCGGTACATGTCCTCGAAGTAGGCGGCGGGGGTGCCGGACCTGTCCGGTGGGTGCTGGTATCCGCTCACCGGAAGACCACCTCCCGGTCGCGAAGGTGGTGTGCCAACTCCTGCGGGGGCAGGATCGCCGCGTCGCCCGGCCCCGGCCCCAGGGGGGCGATCTGGCTGACGAACCGCCCGACCGCCGCCCGCTTCCGGTCCAGCGCCGTTGGCGACAGCGGGATGCGGGCCAGGCTCCGCCATGGCACCCGGGGGTCTCCCGGCACCGCCCAGTGCCACATCCACACCGGATAGAGCCAGCAGGCGACACCCGCTGAGGCCGCCGCGCGCCGAGCGGCCCGGCCGACCGCTTCGTGGTCGCCGTGCTCGTCGCCGGTCCAGGGCGCGACAAGCAGGTCTGCGCCGTCGACCAGGGGGGTGATCCGGGCGGTGACCTCGTGCTCGTACATGTCCACCTGTGTGTCGGGGACCTGCAGGCGTACGACGGTCGAGTCCGCCGCCCCGAGCTCGGTCAGCGCCGCCCGCGTCTCGGCAGTGCGCAGCCGTACCAGATCGGACGCGGTGACCAGGGCGCTGTCGGGGTGGGAGCCCTCGCCGTCGGTGACCGAAACGACGGTCACCTCCGTACCGGAGGCCGCGAGCATCGCGATCGCGCCTCCGAAACCGAGCACCTCGTCGTCGGGGTGGGCCGCGAGCACCACCACGCGGTCGAAGGGCCCCAGGGCGGCTTCCGGGAGGTGTGACCAGCCCGGCCATGCCCGCCATGCCGCCTCGGGGGTGCCCGGTGCTTGGATGGGATCGGCGAAGTCCCCGTCCGGGGTGCCCGTCATCGCCCTGCCTCCGGCCTTGCCAGGAACGCGCCGAGCCCGGCGAGGTCGCGTTCGGCGTGGTGCTGGCGGATGTACACGGTCAGGTCGGCCACTGTGCGGGCGTGCGCAGCGTCGTGGCACAGCGGTCCTGCCCCGGTCGCCCTGCCCACGTGGTCCAGTACCTCCCGGCAGACCGACTCGACGAACGCGCGCACCCGCATCGCCCGTAGCCGGGCCCCGCCGCGCTCGTCGTGCGGGTCGGTGTCGATCTCCCGGGCCGCCTGCCCCAGGAGCGTCTCGGCCGCGTGGAGCTGGATGTCCACCGCCCCCAGGTGGGCATCCGTGTGCGGCTCGGCCCGCCCTGCGGCCGCCTCGCGCAGCACCCGGGACGCCGCCGTCGCCCCGCCGTACCAGCACGCGGCGACGCCGATACCGCCGTGCCAGAATCCGGGCCTGCGCACGTACGCCTCGGGTTCGCCGACCGCGGCTGCCGGTGCGTCCGTGAACCGCACATCCGGGGTGTCGCTGCCCGCCATGCCCACGGCGCTCCAGGTGCCCTCCACCGGACGACAGCCTTCCGATTCCACCCGTACGGCGAAGAGCCGTCGCGACTCCCCTTCCCGGGCGGTGACCAGGGCGTGGGTGCAGCTGTGCGCCCCCGAGCCATACCGCTTCAGCCCGTTCAGCACCCAGCCCGAACCCTTGCGGACGGCTGTGAGGCCCTCGCCCGGAGGCTCAGCCGCCCACACCCCCCACCGCTCCCCCGGGGACGGCGGCGGTGCTCCCAGTTCCGCGAGAATGGCTGTGGCGTCAACATGCCCCTCGACCAGGCGCGCCGTGCACAGGCCCGCCTCGGCGACGGTTCGCAGAGCCGCGAACCGCTCGGCGGTACGCCCGGAGCCCGGCAGCGGGAAGCTCAGTTCCCCGTTCTCGATACGTCTGACCGTGTCGGCGAATCCTTGCGCGGCCGCCGCCACGTCGCCGGTCGGCACAGGATCTGTCGGCATGGTTCTCGCTCCTTCAGGACTGACGAGCAGGTCTGACACAGCTGGTCGCGCCTCCACGATCGCTCGATTCCCCGGCCCGCACGACCGGGCCCGCGGGATTCACAGCTCTTCTCCGTGCCCCTCTCACCAGGAACGAATCCCCCGGCCGCCCGCAGGACAGGGCAGGACGGCATCGGTCTCCTGGTGGCGATGGCGTTCGGTGTCCTCCCTCTGTTCGGCGGCCTGGGGCCGGTGGCGCCTCTACCGCCCTCCTCCAGCCCACTCCTGCGACCCGTCGGGTTCCGGGGTGCGGGCTGTGCTCCGCAGTGCGTCGCAGGTGTACTGGAACTCCTCCATGAGGCGGGTGGCCTCGACTACGAGGACGCCGTACGGCCGGGTCGGGTCCATCAGCGGAAGTCCCGCTTCCTCGGCGCTCCGGAGGACGGCCCGCAGTCCGTCCTGGGCGGAGTAGGAGAGTCGACCCGCCTCCTCGGCCTGGGCGGGAAGGGCGTCGGTGTCGATGGTGGACAGGACATGGGCGATGTCGCGAAGGACGGCCAGGAAGTCGGCGTAGGCGTGCAGGACGGGGAGGTAGCCGTAGGTGTTCTCCGTCTCCTGCCACTGGCTGAGGCTTCTGTTGAGCGAATTCAGCTGGTACACGGACCGCCCGATCGGTAGCAGGATCTGCCGGAAGCGGCCGACGGCGAGGTAGCCCCGGTGGGCAGGCAGAAGACGCCGCGGATTGAAGGGCAGGCTGTCCTCGGCTGTGCTCAGGCTCCCTCGCGCCTGAACGAGGGAGCGTTCCGCGCGGGTGCCGACGGCGATCCACGCTCGGGTGCGCGCCGCGGAGACGTCCCCGCGGCGCAGGCCGTCCGCCATGTCCGCCAGCAGGTGCTCCACTTCCCTCCCCAGGACCTGAATGCCCTGCTCGGCACCGCGATAGCGCAGCGGGGGTGCGATGCACAGGTTGACCGCGAGGCCCAGGGCACAGCCGACGAGGACAAGGAGCACGATCTGAGCCAGTTGCTCCAACCGCTCGCCGGTACTGGAGGCGGCGCTGTAGGTGGAGAAGGCGAAGAACGCGGCGGTGGCCACCTGCGTTCGCTGCTCGCCCAGGACGGGCCACTGTCCGATGGTCAGCGCGATGACGGCGACGAGAGGGAAGACGAACAGCTCGGGCCCGATGAGGAAGCCGAGGGCGCCCTGCACGGCGACGCCGACGACGACGGCCCCCGCGTACCGGACCGCCTGCCAGAGCGACCGGTAGACGGTGGCGTTCATGACCAGGACAGCCGAGAACGGGGCGAAGGCCGGGGACGTCGCGGACAGCAGGTCCTGCGCCACCCACCAGGCCGCCGTGGCTGCCAGAGTGCTCTTGCCGAGCATCAGAACGAGCTCGCGTTCATGACCGTGCGACCGGCGGGCCCGGCCCACCCACGCCCCCGAACGCCGTGCCCGGTCCTTCAGCTGCTCGATCATGTCCCGCCCATGCTTCTCTTCGTGCCGTGGGTACAGGGTCCGGGTAACCGGTTCGACGCTCCTCGAACGGAGAGGTGGCTCACATCGAGGTCCGAGCCGCTCTCGGGAGGGCCCCGCATGGCGGGTGACGGTGGCCCGGCGTGCGGACCGGGCCCCGGCCGTACCGACAGAACTTTTCGTCCTGGCCGGTGTCGGACGGAGGTACTCGGGTACGCGGCGTTGCGTCACCATCCGATTCCGATCGCCACAGGGAGTGAGCATGTCGAAGATCGAGGAGTCCGTAGAGGTCGCCGTTCCGGTGCGCACGGCCTACGACCAGTGGACGCAGTTCGAGGAGTTCCCGCAGTTCATGGACGCGGTGCAGCGCATCGAACAACGCACACCCACACTGACCCAGTGGGAGACCAGGGTCGACGGTGTGACCCGGAAGTTCGACGCGGAGATCACCGAGCAGATCCCCGACGAACGGGTCGCCTGGTCCACGGTGGCGGGCGAGGTCCGTCAAGCCGGAGTCGTCACCTTCCACCGCCTGGACGACACGCACACCAAGGTCATGCTGCAACTCGACCACGACCCGCAGGGCATCGCCGACACGGTGGGCGACAAACTCGGATTCGTCCGCCGCCAGGCCAAGGGCGACCTGAAGAACTTCAAGGAGTTCATCGAGGCCCGCGGCACCGCGACCGGCGCCTGGCGGGGCACGGCCTGACAGCGGCTTCGCCCGTGCGGGGCGGGCCCGGTGAGGATCGGGTCAGGGCCCGGCGAGGTACGCGAGCCCCGGGTGGACTTCGGTGTACCGGTCGAGCAGCCGCCGGGCCACTGCCACGGAGTCGACCAGCGGGTGCAGCGCGAACGCCTGGACGGCCGCCGCGCGGGACCGGCCCTCCACCGCCTCCAGTACCGCCCGCTCCGCGGCCTTCACCGCGGTGACGAGGCCGACCGCGTGGGTCGGGAGGGGCGAGACGGCCACCGGGTGGGCCCCGTTGGCGTCGACGAGGCAGGGCACCTCGACGACGGCGTCCGCGTCCAGGGCCGAAAGGGCGGTGCGGTTGCGGACGTTGAGGATCAAGGAGGTGCGTTCGTTGCGGGCGACGGCCCGCATCAGGGCGAGCGCGACCTGTTCGTAGCCGCCGGACTCCAGGTCGCTCTCCTCCCGCTCCCCCGCCCCGGCGACATCGCGGTTCTCCGCCATGTACGTCGCCTCACGTTCGGCGCGGGTGCGGTCCCAGGTGGCCAGGGCGGGGGTGCCGGGCTCCCGCATACGGGCGTAGAAGCCCTCCTGCTGATCCCGGAGGAAGGCGCCCCGGGTCTGTTCGGCCTCCTGGTAGGCGGTGACGGCTTCACGGTTGAAGTAGTAGTAGTGCAGATATTCGTTGGGGATCGCGCCCAGCGACCGGAGCAGTTCCGCGCCGAAGAGGCGGCCTTCCTCGAAGGACTCCAGCAGCTTCGGGTCGGCGAGCAGCCGGGGCAGTTCGTCCCGCCCGTCCACGTACAGCCCCCGCACCCACCCGAGGTGGTTGAGCCCGGCGTAGTCGATCCAGGCCCGGTCCGGGTCGGCGCCCAGGACGCGGGCGACGCGCCGCCCCAGCCCGACCGGCGAGTCGCAGATCCCGATGACCCGGTCGCCCAGGTGCCGGGACATCGCCTCGGTGACGAGGCCCGCCGGGTTGGTGAAGTTGATGACCCAGGCGTGCGGGGCGAGCCGGGCGATGCGGCGGGCGAGGTCGAGGGCGACGGGAACGGTGCGCAGTCCGTACGCGATGCCGCCGGCGCCGACGGTCTCCTGGCCGAGGACGCCTTCGTCGAGGGCCACCCGCTCGTCGGCGGCGCGTCCGGCCAGCCCGCCGACCCGGATGGCGGAGAAGACGAAGTCGGCGCCGCGCAGCGCCTCGTCGAGCTCCGTGGTGGCGACGACGGCGGGGGCGTCCGCGATGCCCCGCCCCTGTTCCGCGAGGACGCGGGCGACGGCGGTGAGCCGGTCGGCGTCGGTGTCGTACAGCGTGACCCGCAAGACGCGGCCCTCGGCGTGATCGCCGAGGAGGGCCCCGTACACGAGAGGCACCCGGAATCCGCCACCGCCAAGAATTGTCAGCTTCACGCTGCTCGATGGTACGGGCAGGTCCGGGCATCCCCGCGTCGGCCGCGCGGGGCCGGTCTCCCCGGCCCCGCCCGCGTCCGCCCCGGAACACGATGCGGCGGCCCCGGGCCCGTGGGCGGGATCCGGGGCCGCCGCGGCCGGACGGCCGGCGGTGTGTCAGTAGCCGCTCCACCAGCGGGCGACCGCCTGCCAGAGCCGGGCGGGGGCGGCCGGCCGGCGCTGCTGCGGGATCGTCGCCACCGGAGCGGGTTCGGGGGAAGGGGCCGGTTCGGCGGCGGGGGGTGCGGCCGGGGCGGGATTGGGGCTGTCTCTTATACACATC
>NZ_NTGZ01000458.1 GCF_002551245.1 Streptomyces sp. rh34 | reverse complement strand
GGTTCAGGCCCACGCCACCGCGCTGGGCCTGCGCTCCCGGCCGATCGGCTCCTGGCAGCGGGCGGACCTGGGCGCGGCGCTCGGCGAGGCACCCGGACACGACTGGATCATGCACGGCCTGGCGGTGGGAGCACCCCCATCCCCAGGACCCGTCGCCCCGGGCTTCGTCCGACGCCCGCCGACGCCGAAAGCGCCACCTGCCCCGACGGCACCTGACACAGCGACCACGACACCCGCCGCTCCGGCGGCTCCGCCCGGCGAGGAAGAACGCCCATGATGCTCCACCCCGAACTCCTGCGCGCCGCGAACACCGCGCGCCGCCCGCTCGGCCTCGCCACCGCACTGCTCGCGGCGGTCACGGCCACCCACCTCGCCCAGGCCGTCCTCCTCGCCCTCGTGCTCGCCCGGATCGCCCAGGGGGAGACGGCCGCCCTCGCCCCGCTGCTCACCGCCGTCATCGCCGTCGTCCTGGTCCGCGCCGCCCTCGGCCGCGCCCAGCGCCTGACCGCCGTCACGGCGGGAGCCACCGTACGGGTGAGGCTTCGCGACACCCTGCTGGAGCGGCTCGGCGCACTCGGCCCCACCGCGATCACCGGTGCGCGGGCCGGAGCCGTGCGAGCCACCCTGGTGGACGGCGTCGAGGGCGTCGACGCGTACATCTCGCGCTATCTGCCCCAAGCGCTCATCACCTGCGCCGTTCCGCCGCTGCTGCTCGTCGCCGTCGCCCTCGTCGAGCCGTACGCGCCTCTCGCCCTCGGCCCTGCCCTGTTGCTCGCCCTCTTCGGGCCGCGCTGGTGGGACCGGCTGCTCGCGCGGCGCGGCAAGGAGCACTGGGACTCCTACGAAGCCCTCGCCGCCGACTACCTGGAGGCGCTCCAAGGGATGCCGACCCTGCGTGCCACCGGTGCGGTGGGCCGCGTACGGGAACGGCTGGAGCGGCGGTCGGCCGCCCTGCACCGGACCACCGTCGCCAAACTCCGGGTCTCGCTCGTCGACACCGGCCTCACCGACCTGGCCGTCCAGGGCGGCACGGCCGCCGCCGTGCTCGTGGCGTGCTCGTCGGCGGCCACCGGCCGTACCGCCGCCACCGGCACCTATCTCCTGCTGCTCCTCGCCTCCGAATGCTTCCGCCCCGTCCGCGACCTCTCCCGCGAGTGGCACGCGGGCTACCTCGGGGTGTCCGCGGCCGACGGCATCGCCGCCCTGCGCACCGCCGAAGCCGCCGTGCCCGACCGGGGCACCGCGGCCGCCGCCTGGGAGAGCGCACCCGAAATCCGTTTCGAGGACGTGCGCTTCACCCATCCCGGGAGCGGGCGGCCCGCCCTCGACGGCGTCAGCTTCACCGCCGCCCCCGGGCGCACCACAGCCGTCGTCGGCCCTTCCGGGGCGGGGAAGTCGACCCTGCTGAGCCTGCTGCTGCGGCAACGGGACCCGGACAGCGGCCGCCTCACCGTCGCCGGGACGGCCACCGCCGCGTACACCCTCGCCTCACTGCGCCGGGGCATCGCCGTGGTCTCGCAGGACACCTACCTCTTCCACGCCACGATCGCGGAGAACCTCCGGATCGCCCGCCCGGCCGCCACCGACGAACAACTGCGCGCCGCCGCCCGCACCGCCGGGATCGACCAGGAGATCGCCCGGCTGCCGGACGGCTACGCCACCCTCGTCGGCGAACGCGGCGCCACGCTCTCCGGCGGTCAGCGTCAACGACTGGCCCTCGCACGGGCGTTGCTGGCCGACGCCCCCGTCCTGGTCCTGGACGAGGCCACCAGCGCGGTCGACGAACGCGGCCAGGCCCGCATCGTGCGGGAACTGTCGGCGGCCGGCCGGGGCCGCACCTGCATCGTCGTCGCCCACCGGCTCGACGCCGTACGCCACGCCGACCACATCGTCGTCCTCGACGCGGGCCGTGTCGCCGCGACGGGCGACCACACCACCCTGCTCGCGGGCGGCGGCGTGTACGCCTCGCTCGTCGCGGCCGGGCGCACCGCACAGGAGGAGCGCGCCGCATGACCCCGACCCAGACCCCGGCCCCGACCGGCCCCACCCGTCCCCCCGGGCCGGACCCCGCCGCCCTCGACGACGCCGCGAGCGGAGCCCTGCGCTCGCTCCTCCCGGTCCTCGGCGCGCACCGCGCCACCGTCCTGCGCACCTGCCTGGCCGCCCTCGTCGACCAGGCGGCCCTGGTCGCCCTCGTGACGCTCGCCGCGTACACGGTGGGCACGGCCGTCACGGAGCACCGCCCGCCCACCGCGGGGGCGGTCGCCGTCCTGATCGGACTCGTCCTGCTCCGGGCGCTGGCCACCTGGCGGGAGATGGACCTCTCGCACGACCTCGCGTACCGGGTCCTCGCCGAACTGCGCGTCCGGGTCTTCGACGGGCTGGCCCGCAGCGCCCCCGCCCGGATCGCGGGACGGCGCAGCGGCGACCTCGCGTCCACCGCGCTCGGGGACGTCGAGGCGCTGGAGTTCTTCTACGCCCACGCCATCGCCCAACTCCTCGCCTCCGGCGTGGTCTTCGCGGTGTCGGCCGCCGTGCTGGCGACCCTCGGCCCCTGGCTGCTGCTCGCCGTCGTGCCCGCCGCGCTCCTCCTGATCTGGTCGCCGCTCTTCGAAGCGCGCGGACGGGCCGAACGCGGGGCGCGGACCCGCAGCGCGCTCGCCGACGTCTCGTCCGAGACCGTGGAGAGCGTCGACGGGCTGCGTGAACTCCTGATGGCGGGAGCGCTGAACCGCAGGCGGGCCCGGCTCCGGTCCGCCGGACGCGGGCTCGCCCGCGCCCAGCGTGCCGAACAGTCCTGGGACTGTCTCTTATATACATCT
>NZ_NTGZ01000457.1 GCF_002551245.1 Streptomyces sp. rh34 | reverse complement strand
TCCCGGCAGGGCCAGGGGGCCCCTGCTCCGGCCAACAGCGCGATGGCGGACGCGCTGCGGCGGGCCGGTCTGACCGACCCGAAGCGGGGCGGCCGGGGGCGCTGAACGCAGCGGATGGGGGCGGGTCGCCGCGTGCGGCCCGCCCCCGTCCCCGTAACCGTGCTCAGACTTCCTTGACCTGGCCGTCCGCCACCTCGACGCGGCGGGTCGTACGGACCGCCTCCAGCATCCGCCGGTCGTGCGTGACCAGCAGCAGGGTGCCCGTGTACGTCTCCAGGGCCGCCTCCAGCTGCTCGATGGCGGGCAGGTCCAGGTGGTTCGTCGGCTCGTCGAGCACCAGGAGGTTGACGCCCCGGCCCTGGAGCAGGGCGAGGGCGGCGCGGGTGCGCTCCCCCGGGGACAGGCTGGTCGCGGGCCGCATCACGTGGTCGGCGCGGAGGCCGAACTTGGCGAGCAGGGTGCGGACTTCAGCCGGTTCCGTGTCGGGCACGGCCGCGCAGAACGCGTCCAGCAGCGACTGCGCTCCGAGGAACAGCTTTCGGGCCTGGTCCACTTCGCCGACGACGACGCCCGAACCGAGGGTGGCGTTCCCTGAGTCCAGCGGCAGCCGCTCCAACAGGGCGGCCAGCAGCGTGGACTTGCCGGCGCCGTTGGCCCCGGTGATGGCGACGCGGTCCGCCCAGTCGATCTGGAGCGAGGCGGGGCCGAACGAGAAGTCGCCGCGCGCCACGCGGGCGTCGCGCAGGGTCGCGACGACGGATCCGGAGCGCGGGGCGGAGGCGATCTCCATCCGCAGCTCCCACTCCTTGCGCGGCTCCTCGACGACGTCCAGGCGTTCGATCATGCGCTGGGTCTGCCGGGCCTTCGCGGCCTGCTTCTCGCTGGCCTCGCTGCGGGCGTTGCGGCCGAGCTTGTCGCCGTCGGTCGCCTTGCGGCGGGCGTTCTTGACGCCCTTGTCCATCCAGGAACGCTGCATATGGCCGCGCGCTTCGAGGGAAGCCTTCTTGTCGGCGTACTCCTCGAAGCCCTCCCGGGCGTGCCGGCGGGCGGTCTCCCGCTCCTCCAGGTAGGCCGCGTAGCCACCGCCGTACAGGTTGATCTGCTGCTGGGCGAGGTCCAGCTCCAGCACCTTGGTGACCGTGCGCATCAGGAACTCGCGGTCGTGGCTGATGACGACCGTGCCCGCGCGCAGGCCGGACACGAAGCGCTCCAGGCGCTCCAGGCCGTCGAGGTCGAGGTCGTTGGTGGGCTCGTCGAGCAGGAAGACGTCGTAGCGGGAGAGGAGCAGCGAGGCGAGTCCCGCGCGGGCCGCCTGCCCGCCGGAGAGCGCGGTCATGGGCCGGTCGAGGCCCACGGTCAGGCCCAGCTCGGCGGCGACCTGCTCGGCCCGCTCCTCCAGGTCCGCGCCGCCGAGGGCGAGCCAGCGCTCCAGGGACTCGGAGTACGCGTCGTCCGCGCCCGGGGCGCCCGCGACCAGGGCCTCCGTCGCCTCGTCCATCGTGCGCTGGGCGTCGGCGACGCCGGTGCGGCGGGCCAGGAAAGCGGACACCGTCTCCCCGTCGCGGCGCTCGGGCTCCTGCGGTAGGTGGCCGACGGTGGCGGTGGGCGGGGAGAGCCGCAGCTCGCCCTCCTCCGGGCGGTCGAGCCCGGCGAGCAGCCGGAGCAGGGAGGATTTGCCGGCGCCGTTGACTCCGACGAGACCGATCACGTCACCGGGGGCGACGACGAGGTCGAGCCCGGCGAAGAGCGTGCGGTCGCCGTGTCCGGCGGCGAGGTCCTTGGCGACGAGGGTGGCAGTCATCAGGGTGCCGATCCTAATCGCCGGCGCTCCATGCCCAGCGCCCTGTACCCCTGGCCTCCGGTTTCCGGTGTCCGTTAGCGTCCACGCAGCGACCGGGTGCACCGATGTGACAGGAGTGACCGTGAGGGCGGATGTGATCGTGGTGGGCGGCGGGGTCATCGGTCTGACCACCGCCGTGACACTGGCGGAGCGCGGGCTGCGGGTGCGGGTCTGGTCGCGCGATGCGGCCGGTGCGACGACGTCGGCGGTGGCGGGTGCCCTGTGGTGGCCGTACCGGATCGAGCCCGCGGAGCGGGTGGGCGACTGGTCGCTGGCGACGCTGGCGGTCTACGAGGGGCTGTCGGGCGCCCCGGAGGAGACCGGCGTACGGCGGGTGGCGGGGCTGCACGCCGGGGAGCGGCTCGCGGCGCTGGGCGACTGGTCGGCCGGGCTGAAGGACGCAGTGGAAGTGCCCGAAGGGCTGCGGGTGACGCTGCCGCTGCTGGACATGCCCGTCCATCTGGCGTGGCTGGAGCGACGGCTCGCGGCCGCGGGCGGCACGGTGGAGCGGCGGGCGGTGACGGGGCTCGCCGAGGCGGCGGGGCGGAGCCCGGTGGTGGTGAACTGCACGGGGCTCGGGGCACGCGCGCTGGTGCCCGACGCCGGGGTGCGGCCGGTGCGGGGGCAGCTGGTCGCGGTGGAGAACCCGGGGATCGAGGAGTGGTACACCGAGGCGGATCCGGCGTCGGCCGCGACGACGTACTTCTTCCCGCAGCCGGGCCGGCTGGTGCTGGGCGGTACGGCCGAGGCGGACGATCCGCGCACGGAGCCCGACCCGGGGACGGCGCGGGAGATCGTGGCGCGGTGTGCGCGGATCCGGCCGGAGATCGCCGGCGCCCGGGTGCTCGGGCACCGGGTGGGGCTGCGGCCGGCGCGGGAGGCCGGGGTGCGGATCGAGGCGGAGGCGCTGCCGGGCGGCGGTCTGCTGGTGCACAACTACGGGCACGGCGGCGCGGGCGTGACCGTGGCCTGGGGGTGTGCGCGGGCGGCGGCGGCGCTGGTGGGCTGACCGGGGT
>NZ_NTGZ01000456.1 GCF_002551245.1 Streptomyces sp. rh34 | reverse complement strand
AGATGTGTATAAGAGACAGGCCCGGCCCTGCGTACGGCGAGGCGCGAGGCCGGGCGCCGCCGGGGTGTGCGGGGTGCGGTCCGTTGGTCGACGACCGGCACGGCACGCCTCCTTGTCCGGGTCGTGAGCGGGCGGAGCGGGGTCAGGAACCGGCGTTCATGGCCCGGGTGATGTCCGCCGAGGCCTTCGCCGCCTCCTTCGCCGGATCGCCCCCGGTGAGCACGGCCGTCATGTAGTCCTTGATCGGGTTCTCCGCCTCGACCGCCGCCCAGCCCGGGGTGTTGGGCGTCGCGTGCCCGTTGGCCGCGCCGACCGCCATCGCGGCGGCGCCCGGGTCGTCGGCCACGGCGGAGGCCAGGGTGGTCCGGTTCGGCACATAGCTCATGGCGACGGCGAGCTTCTTCTGCCAGGCGTCCCCGGTCAGCTCCTTGATGAAGGTGACCGCCTCGTCGGGGTGGGCCGCGGCGGCCGGCACGACCAGGTCGGAGCCGCCGGTGAAGACCGCGCCCGGAGTGTCGGCGGTCTTGCCCGGGATCGGGAGGAAGGCGAGCTTGCCCTTGAGCTCGGGGTTCTGCTCCGCGATGACGCTCGCCCCGCCCGGCGTGGAGATCACCTGCGCCACCTGCCCCTGGGCCATCACCTCGGCCTGCGGCGGATCGTCCTCGTCGGAGTCCTTGGGCCCCCTGCCGAGCGCCTGGAGCTGCTCGTAGAACGCCATGCCGCGCAGTGCCTCGGGGGTGTGGAGCGCGCCGGACCACTTTCCGCCGGACTCGCTCGCGAGGTCGCCGCCCTCGTCCCAGATGAACCCGGCCAGCGCGTACCACATCTGCCCGGGCAGATAGATGCCCTGTGTGCCGCCCCGGTTGAGCTTGGTGGTGGCGTCGATCCACTGCTCACGGGTCTTGACCGCCGCAGCGTCGACGCCCGCCTTCTCGAAGAGGTCGGTGCGGTAGACGACCACCCGGTTCGCCGCGTAGTACGGGATGCCGTACTGCTTGCCCTCGTACGACCCCGGCTCCGCCAGGCCGCTCAGCCAGTCCTCGCCGTTCAGCTCCTCGGTCCGGTCGCTGAGGTCGAGCAGCCCGCCGCTCTCCGCGAACTGCGCCACCTGGGTGTTGCCCGCCTCGATGACGTCCGGGGCGTCGTTGCTCGCCAGGGCTGCGGTGATCTTCTGGCCGATCCCGTCCCACTCCTGGATCTGGATCTTCACGTCGATCGTGGGGTGGCGCTTCTCGAAGTCCGCCGTGAACTCCTTCTGGAATCTGGCAGAGACGCTGTCGCGCATGAGCCAGACGTCCACGGTCGTCCGGCCGTCCCCGTCCCCGTTCCCGGAGTCGGAACCGGACGACGAACTACAGGCACTGAGCGCGGTGGTCAGGACGAGCACGGACACACCGGCGAGCAAGCGGTACTTCACGGTTCACCTCGGAAGCAGAACTGATGTGGCTGACCTGACCTGACCTGACCTGACCTGACTGGCTTTGATCTGACTGGCTTTGACTTGGCCGGCTTTGACCTGACCACCTGACCACCTGACCAGTGGTCTCCACTGGACAGCTCACCTCTCGATGGGGGTTGAAGGTGGCATAGACCAATGAGGTCGTCAACCCCCCGCGTACGAAGGGGATTTGGCGATCCGTGCGGAGGGGGAGCGCTCGTGTCTCGCGCGGAAGGCGCTACACTTCGCCTGACCAGCAAGCCAGTTCGGT
Organism: Streptomyces sp. rh34; assembly: GCF_002551245.1. Lineage (GTDB taxonomy): Bacteria > Actinomycetota > Actinomycetes > Streptomycetales > Streptomycetaceae > Streptomyces. The sequence goes on along the minus strand of NZ_NTGZ01000456.1, from coordinate 1,149 downwards.
CGAGCTGGTGATGAACTGGTAAGGAATGCGGTCTGTCGGGAGGGGAGCGCGTGGACGCGGACGTGCCGGGGACGGTGCTCAAACGGGAGCGGACCCGCGATGCCGTACTGGAGCTGATCGAGTCGCGCAGCCCCGGGGACGCCATCCCCTCGGAGCGCGCCCTGTGCGCCCTGCTCGGCGTGTCGCGGCCCACCGTGCGCGCGGCGGTGGACGAGCTGGTCGCCGCCGGGCTCCTGGTGCGCGAGCACGGCCGGGGCATGTTCGTCGCCCCCGCCAAGATCACCCAGGAACTGGTCGCCGGGGACCGGGCGCTGAGCGTGCCGCAGGCGGCGGGCGCCTGGTCGAGCCGGCTGCTGGAGTTCACCACGCTCCAGGCGGGGGCCCGGGTCGGTCGCAAGCTGCGGATGTCACCCGCCGCCGAGATCGTCTACGTGGCGCGGCTGCGGCTGGTCGACGGTGCGCCGATGGCCATCGAGCACCTGCACATCCGGGCCGAGCTGGTGCCGGGCCTCAGTGCGCAGGAGCTGGAGAGCGGCGACCTGTACGAGCATCTGCGCGGCACGCACGGGGTGCACGTCCACGAGGCGGTCCAGGCCATCGAGCCCACGGTCGTCACCCGCGCCGAGGCCGGGCTGCTCGACGTCCCGGAGCTGTCGCCGGCGCTGCTCTTCGAGCGGCTGACCTCCGACACCACGGGCCGTCCGGTGGAGTACGTCCACTCGCTGTACCGGGGCGACCGCTACCGGATCGTCTCCCGGCTCGCGCTCGGCCCGGCGGCCGAGGTCGCCCCCGACCGGGAGGGGCACCACCCGGGCATCCCGCCCGGCGACTTCGCGCACGGCGACGCCATCGCCTCCTCCACCAGGGGGGACATCCAGGCGGGCGGCTGATGACACCTTCGGTTGCGTTGCGCAGGGTGCAACTCCGGTTGCACCTCTTGTCGAACGGCCGGGGGCGCGCCAGGGTGGCGGACGCATCCGAAGCAACCGAACCCCCACACGAGGTGCCTCGCATGAAGTCTGCCCACCACGCGAACGTCGGCCCCGACCGTCCAGGCCGCCCCGGCCGCGCCCCCGCGTCCGCCGCCGACGCTCCCGCCTCCGGCCGCCCCAGCCGCCGGAGCCTCCTCGGCGGCTGTCTCTTATACAC
>NZ_NTGZ01000455.1 GCF_002551245.1 Streptomyces sp. rh34 | reverse complement strand
TCAGAGATGTGTATAAGAGACAGGCTCCGGACCGCCGTGCCCCGGGCCGCCGCCGTGCCCCGGGCCGCCGCCGTGCCCCGGGGCCCCGGCATCCTCACGGGCGACCGCGGCGCCGATGCCCGCCGCGAGCTCCTCGCCCGGACCGCCGGGTCCGCCGGAACCGGACAGATGCTCCATGACCCGGGCCAGGGTGGGGACGGCGGGGTCGGCGGCGGAAGCGCGCGGGATGCCCAGGGTGTCCAGGACCCGGTGCAGCCGCGCCGCCTCCGTACGCCATTTCCGGTCGACGACCTCGTCGGGATACTGCTGCCAGTCCACCGGCGCCCAGCCCGGACCGCTCTCGGCGGGGCCGCCGTGGAAGAGCCGGGCGGCGAGCAGGGACGCCGCCTCGTCGGCGACCCCGGGCTCCTCCAGCAGGTCGCACGCGGGCCGCTCGCCGAGGCGCAGGGCGAAGCCGTCGGCCAGCCGGTCCCGGCGGGAGAGCTCGGTGAGCGCGGAGACGACCCCGGCGTCCAGCCGGGAGGGCCAGCGGCCCATCCGCCAGGCGGGCAGCGCCACCCGGGTCAGCAGCCGGTCCCAGCCGGCATAGGCGAGGCCGACCTGTTCCTGGGCGGCGATCCGCAGCCCGTGGTCGACCGTCTGGGCCCGCATGGAGGCGGCGGCCGCCACACAGCGCTCCATCTCGGCGGCGTGGCCCCGGCAGGCCCGGAGCAGCAGCCGGGAGATCCAGCCGGCGAAGGCGAGCGGCGCACCGCGCACCGCGCCCCGGCCGGGGGCGGCGGCATCGGCGATCGAGGCGTCCAGACCGCGTACGAAGCGACGGGCGGCGGCTATGTCGGGGTGCGCGGACGGGCCGGTGCCCGCCACCACGGGGGCGAGGACCGCGCGGAGCTCGGCGACCCGCATCCACCACAGGAACGGCGAGCCGATGACCAGAACGGGGGCTGCGTCCCCGCCTCCCGCCTCGCCCCCCGGAGCCCCCGGGACCCCCGCGCCCTTCCGCAGCGCGCGGTGTGTCCGGTCCTCCAGCCAGCTGTCGCAGTCCGGGGTCAGCGCTATGGCCGAGGGCGCGGGCACGTCGAGCCGGTCGGCCAGGTCCCGGACCAGACGGTAGAGGTCGGGGGCCCCCTCCTCCGGCACGGGGACGGTCGGACTCATGGCGGGCCGCGCGCGGGCCACCGAAACGGCGACCAGGACGGTCACCAGCAGCACGACGACCGCGACGCCGAGGACCGTCCAGCGCACGGCGTCCCAGGCCGGACCGGCCAGGTGGCCCTGCGCGCCCGCCGCGAACAGCACGACGGCGACGGCCGCGGGCAGGATCGCCACGGCCAGTGCCCTGCTGCGGATCCGCAGCAGGGAGAGCGCTCGGGCCTGTGCGGCCCGCGCACCCAGCTCCTCACCCACATCGATACCGGACACGGCCGGACGTCACCCCCTCTGCCCCTCGACGGTGTTGCTCACTCCCCCACTGTGGCACCCGTCACCGACATCGCAATGCCGGTGGGCCAAGTGCCCGAACGCTTGCGCCGCACCCTAGTTGGGGCTCCGGCAGCCGTCATCCGGATGGCCCAGTCGTCACCCGATGGAATGGCTTTGGGCAAAGCTGCTGACGTGTTCGCGTCCATAGGCAAGCGCGCCCGCCGGGGCGCCCGGGCAAGGAGCAGCCCCTCGCGCCTGCCGCGTACGCCGGTGGCGTACGGGGGCGGGCGGAGGGGCTGCGGGGCCCTTGGCCTGCCGGGCCGGTCCGTGAAGGGCGAGCGCCCGAACGGCAGGCCCGTGACGGCGAAACGGTGAACGGCAGGCCCGTGACGGCGGGAGGTGAACGGCGGGACGGCCGCGGCCGTCAGTTCTGCGAGGCCTTCAGGGCGATGTCCGTACGGTGCTGGGATCCGTCCAGGCGGATCCGGCCGAGCGCGGTGTAGGCCCGCTCCCGGGCCGCCGTGAGGTCCTTGCCGGTCGCGGTCACCGAGAGCACCCGGCCGCCCGCGCTGAGCACCGTGTCGCCCTCGGCGCGGGTCCCGGCATGCAGGACGTACGCGTGGGGGGCATCCTGCGCCGCCACGTCCGCGAGCCCGTCGATCGGGTCGCCGGTGCGCGGGGTGTCCGGGTAGTTGTGCGAGGCGATGACCACGGTGACGGCGGCGTCGTCGCGCCAGTTCAGCGGGGGGAGGACGTCGAGGGTGCCGTTGGCGGAGGCCAGCAGGACACCGGCCAGCGGGGTCTGCAGCCGGGCCAGGACGACCTGGGTCTCCGGGTCGCCGAAGCGGGCGTTGAACTCGATGACCCGGACGCCGCGCGAGGTGATCGCGAGGCCCGCGTAGAGCAGTCCGGAGAAGGGCGTGCCCCGTCGGCGCAGCTCGTCGACGGTCGGCTGGAGGACGGTTTCGAGGACCTCGTCGACCAGCTTGGGGTCGGCCCACGGGAGCGGGGAGTAGGCGCCCATGCCACCGGTGTTCGGGCCCGCGTCGCCGTCGAGGGCGCGCTTGAAGTCCTGGGCGGGCTGGAGCGGCACCACGGTGGTGCCGTCGGTGATCGCGAAGAGGCTGACCTCGGGGCCGTCGAGGAACTCCTCGATGACCACGCGGTCGCAGGACAGCGCGTGGGAGCGGGCCACGTCCACGTCCTCGGTGACGACGACGCCCTTGCCCGCCGCGAGCCCGTCGTCCTTGACGACGTACGGGGCGCCGAAGGCGTCGAGGGCCTCGTCGATCTCGGCGGGGGTGGTGCAGACGTAGCTGCGGGCGGTGGGGACCCCGGCGCCGGCCATGACGTCCTTGGCGAACGCCTTGGAGCCTTCCAGCCGCGCGGCTTCGCCGGAGGGGCCGAAGCAGGGGATGCCGGCCGCGCGCACGGCGTCGGCGACCCCGGCGACGAGCGGCGCCTCCGGGCCGACGACCACCAGCT
>NZ_NTGZ01000454.1 GCF_002551245.1 Streptomyces sp. rh34 | reverse complement strand
GGTACGTCCAGCGCGGCGGCCAGCTCGCTCAGCTCGCCGGGCCGGCCCGTCAGCGACAGGATCGCGAACTCGGCGTCCGGGCCCGGGTGCCAGAGCGCCGGGACCTCCGTGGCGGCGACGGGCAGCGCCGGCGGCAGACGGTCGGCGGACCCCGGCCCGCTCCGGGCCCCGGCCACCGCGAGCACGGCGTACCGGCCCTGTTCCGGCAGCCCCAGCATCGCGGCCGCCTCGGCGAGGTCCGCGATCCGGGCGGTCCCGTCCAGCAGGGCCGCGACCATCAGCCGCTGCCGGTTCTCGCGCCGCCAGGACAGCCGCCGCTCGGCCTGCCGGTAGGCGTCCGCCACGATCCCGCAGTGCTCGTCGACGAAGTTCCACACGTCGGCGGCGACATGGACGAGCAGCCGGACGTCGTCGGGGTCGCGCCGGGCGGTCTCGTCCACGAGGTCCTGCCAGACCATCGCGCCGCCCATCCGGAAGGCGTGCAGGACGGCGTCGAGCGGCACGCCCTGCTCGGCCCTGATCTCGCCGATCCAACGGGAGGTGCGCTGGGCGGACTCCCGGAACTCCCGGGGCTGGATCAGGGAACCGACGTTGTGCCGCAGCGAGTGGTGGACCTCCTGCCAGACCTCGGCCCGGCCGGAGTCGATGGCCGCCCGGTAACCGGGCTCCTGGGCGTACAGGGCCTCGACGAGCCGGTCGGTGAGGGCCGGCAGCGACGCGACGAGGACCCGGGCGGCCCGGTGCAGCACCTCGACGGCCTCACGGTCGGCCAGGGACCGGAAGCGGTGCGGCAACGGCGTTGCCGTGGACGGGCCGCGCAGCGCCCCGATCCGCGAACGTACGACCTGTGGCATGGCGGCCTCCACCGGGAATCGGCCGGCCGCGCGAGCGGCGGGCCCGGCGCACCCGGCCCGGTCGGGGCGCGAGCGCGGCGTACACGATCCTGACGCCCGCAGAATGGCATACCGCCCGGTCGGTACCTAGGGGTCTGCGCGGAACTCGTCATCACGGTCTCGCAACCTCCCGGCCTTCACGGGGCCCGGAGGACCGGTGTGAGCAGGTGGGACCGTCACCGCGTCCGGCTCGTCCGAGTCGAGCGGGAGAGGGAGGAGGTTCCACTCGGTCAGGGCCGTGCCCGTGGCGTCGGATACGACCGGTCGCGTCCACCGCCACCCCCAGCGCGGCCACGGCCGGGTCCGCGTCATACTCGCGACCAGGTCCCCTTCCTCCCTGGCGGGTATGCCCCTCATCCGCAGTGCGGAGACGGTCCGCCGCAGCGGACGAAGCGCGGCTGCCGTGCGCGGGACCAGTATGTACGTCATGACGCCAGCGCCCCCGCCTCTCCCCGCCTCCGCGCCCGCGCCTGTCTGGGCTCGCCGCGCCGCCCACGCGATCGCTCTGTGCGCCGTCCCGTCCGGCCTGTGGCGCATCGCCATGGCTTCCGGTGTCCCGGTGGGCTACAGCGACCAGGTGCTGCGCGACGTCTTCGACATCCCGGGCTGGGGCATCGCCTACGTCGTCGGCCTCTCCGTCCTCGCCGAGCTGGCCGCTCTGTTCCCGCTGCTGCTCGTCAGCGACCGGTGGCGACCGCTTCGCCCCGGGGTCCTCGCCCCGCTGGCCTGGACCGCCTCGGGCGCCCTGGTCCTGATGGCGTTGTGGCAACTCGTGGTCGCCGTCACCGTCGAGAGTCAGACGTACCTGTCGAGCGGTACGGCACAGACGGTCTGGGGCCTCGCCTTCGCTCCGCTGTTCGCCATCCCGGCCCTGATGACCGCGGTGACCTGGTCGTACGCCAAGCGGCACCGGACACGGGACAGGCGCGGCCGCTGCCTCGCCCTTGACGACGGGCCCTAGGGTCCCAGCAGCCTGGCCAGTTCGGTGCGGGAGCGGATGCCGAGGGCGGCGAAGACATTGCGGAGGTGGTGGTCGACCGTGCGAGGGCTGAGCGACAGCCGCAGCGCCACTTCCCGGTTGGTGGCCCCCTCCGCGACGCAGCGGGCGATGCGTTGCTGCTGGGGCGTGAGCGCCGCCAGCGGTTCGTCCGCCGCGTTCCGCCGGGCCGGGGCCTGCTCCCCCGCGGCTCGCAGTTCCCCGGCCGCCCGGTCCGCCCAGGCGCGGGCCGAGCAGCGCTGGAAGGCGACCAGGGCGTCGCGCAGCGGGCCGCGGGCCTCGCGGGTGCGCCGGCGACGGCGCAGCCACTGTCCGTACAGCAGCTGGGTGCGGGCCCGTTCGAAGTCGCCGCCCGCCCGGCCGTGGTGGGCCAGGGCCTCGGCGTAGCGGGCGTCGGCCTCGTCGGCGGGGGCCAGCAGGGCCCGGCAGCGGGCCAGTTGGGCGGGCGCTCCCGGGTCGGCGGTCCGGGCGGCCCAGGACGCGAACTCATTGACGGCGGACCGGAGTTCGCGGAATTCCTCGGGCAGGCGGCCGCCCAGCACCGCGGCCTCGACCCAGCAGGGCACGGCGAGCATCCGGGCGGCGAAGTGGCCCCGGCCGGGGCCGGTCCCCACGAGGGGGGCCAGCCGGGCGGCGGCTTCGCCGGGCCGCCCGGAGGCCAGGTCCGCGCGGGCCCGTGCCCAGGTGGCGAGGGTGACGGCCTGGGACAGTCCGTGCGGCCCCGCCCCGGCCAGCGCGGCGTCACCGTGCGCGGCGCACGCCTCCGCGGGGCCCTCCACGGACGCGGCGAGGGCGAGCACGGCGTGCAGACGGGCGGAGCTGTTGGGCTGCCCCGCACGGCGGGCGGCGTGCAGCCCCTCCAGGGCGTGGGCCCGCGCACCGGCGTGCCGGCCGGCCCGCAGTTCGGCGTAGGCGAGGTGTTCGAGGGCCTGGGGCAGCAGCGCGTCGGGCCCCCTGGTCCGTACGGCGGCGAGCGCGCGGGCGCCCGCGCGGCAGGCGGCGGCCACATCCCCGAGGACCAGGGCGGCGG
>NZ_NTGZ01000453.1 GCF_002551245.1 Streptomyces sp. rh34 | reverse complement strand
CCACAGGGCGGTGCGACGGTGCCCGCCCAGGCCGTCGAGCGCGCCCGCGGTGGCCAACTGCTCCAGGATCCGGGCCGGCAGGCGGGTGCGGGCGGCGAAGTCGTCCAGGTCGGCGAACGGCCGCTGCGCGCGGGTGGCGACGATCTCCTCGGCGGCCTGTTCACCCAGGCCGGTGACGCTGGTCAGGCCGCGGCGGATCGCCGGGGGGCGCGCCCCGGGCGTGGAGCCCGGCGTGGAGCCCGGCTTCGAATCCGGTATCGGGCCGGGTTCGAGGGTGGCGTGGACGCGGGAGGTCCGTACGTCGGATCCTCGGACGGTGATGCCGTGGCGTTCCGCGTCGCCGATGAGGGTCTGGGTGTCGTAGAAGCCCATCGGCTGGTGCGCCATGATCGCCGCGATGAGCGCGGCGGGGTGGTGGTGCTTGATCCAGGCGCTGGCGTAGATGAGTCCGGCCATCGACTGGGCGTGGGACTGGGGGAACCCGTAGTCGGAGAAGGCTTCGATCATCGAGGCGATCTTCTCGGCGGCGGCCGGGGGGATGCCGCGCCCGGCCATGCCGGTCAGCAGGCGGTCGCGCATCGCGGCGACCTTCTCCGGGGCGTGCTTGGCCGCCATCGCCTTCCTGAGCCGGTCGGCCTCGCCAGGGCTGAACCCCGCGCAGTCGATCGCGAGTTGCATGGCCTGTTCCTGCCAGAGGGCGACGCCGAGGGTCGGCTCCAGCGCGGCTTTGGCGAGCGGGTGGGGATACGTCACCGTCTCCTCGCCGCGCCGTCGGCGGAGCAGGGGGTGCTTGCTGCCGGCCTGGATGGGGCCGGGGCGGATGATCGACGCGGCGACGGCCAGGTCCTCGAACTTCGTCGGCCGCAGTTGGGGAAGGGTGGAGATCTGGGCCCGGGACTCGACCTGGAAGACGCCGATGGTGTCCCCCCGGGCGATCATCCCGTAGACGTCCGGGTCGTCCTGGGGGATGGACGTGAGGTCGTAGCGGACGCCGTGGTACGCGTGGATGAGGTCGCAGGCGGTGTGGAGGGCCGACAGCATGCCGAGACCCAGCAAATCGATCTTGACGAGTCCGGCGGCGGCGACGTCGTCCTTGTCGCCCTGGAGGACGCTGCGGCCCTCAGCGGTCGCCCACTCCACGGGCATGATCTCGCCGATGGGCTGCCGGGTGAGGACCATGCCGCCCGAGTGCACCCCGAGATGCCTCGGGAGGGTGTGGAGTTGGGCGGCGAGGTCGCGGACGTCGCCGGGCAGGCCGGTGTCGGGGCCGGGCGGGGTGTGGTGGATGTGCCGGGTCATCTCCCGGGTCTGGGCTTCCGGGTAGCCGAGGACCCGGGCGGCGTCGCGGACCGCGAGCCGCGGTTGATAGGTGATCATGTTGGCGACCTGGGCGGCGTGCAGGCGGCCGTAGCGGGTGTAGACGTACTGCATGACTTCCTCGCGGCGCCCGGACTCCAGGTCGAGGTCGATGTCCGGCGGGCCCGCCTTCTCCAGGGACAGGAACCGTTCGAAGAGCAGGCCGTGCCGGAGGGGGTCGACGGCGGTGATGCCGAGGACGTAGCAGATCACGCTGCTGGCGGCGGAGCCCCGGCCCTGGCACCAGATCCCCTGTTCGGCGGCGTGCCGGACGATGTCGTGGACGATCAGGAAGTAGCCCGCGAGTCCGAGTCCGGCGACGAGGCCGAGTTCGTGGTCGAGCTGCCGCCAGGCCGCCCCCGCCGCCGGGTCGGCGCGGGGCCCGTAGCGGCCGGCGCAGGCGGCCTCCGCCCGGTCCCGCAGCCACGAGTCCTGCGTATGCCCTGCGGGTACGGCGAACTCCGGCAGTTCGGGGCGCAGTTCGCCGAGGTCGATGACACAGGCGCGGCCCAGGGCGACGGTGGCGTCCGCGACGCCCGGATACCGTGACAGGAACGACGCCCGCTCGGCCCGGGGGCGCAGGTGCGCGGTCGGAGCGGCCATCAGATGCCCGGCGGCCCGGTCCAGGGTCTCGCGGCGGCGCAGCGCGGTGAGCGCCTGTGCCACGCGGGCCTGGCGGGGAGCCGCGTAGTGCACGGCGCCGGTGGCCACCACGGGGACCCCGGCCCGGCGGGCGGCCACCCACATCGCGTCGGCGGCGACCGAGTCCTCCGGAAGCCGGTGGTCGACCAGCTCGGCGTGCGTACCGCTCGTACCGAAGACGTCGGTCAGCCGGGTGAGCCGGTGGGCGACGGCGGCGACGTCGCACCGGTCCGTGCCCGGCGGCGGACAGCCGGGCAGGACGGCCCAGTGTCCCGCGGCCGCCGCCCGGGCCACCGCTTCCAGGTCGTAGACCGGGGCGTTCTTGGAACCGGCGAGCTGCGCGTCGGTGATCACCGACGACAGCAGCCGGAACCCCTCCACCGAGCGGGCGAGCACCACCGGCGTTCCCAGTACGGGGTCGCCGAGGGTGAGTTCGGCGCCGTGGACCGTGCCGATCCCGTGGTCGCGGGCGGCGGCGTGCAGGCGGCGTGCGGCGTGCAGGCCGTCCCTGTCCGTCACCGCCAGCACGCCGATGCCGAGCCGGGCGGCCTCGGCGACCAGGTCCTCCGGCCGGCTCGCCCCCCGGAGGAAGGAGAACGCGCTGTGCGCGTGCAGCTCGGCCCAGCCGCCCCCCTCCTCCGGGTGGTCGGCGGTGGGGAGGCGCAGGAGTTCACCCATAGTGGGCCTCCACCCACCACCGGCTCCGGTCGACGAGCAGCAGCCAGGCGTGCCCGTCGTCGGTGGTGACCTGCATCCGGGCGACCCGCCGGCCGCCGTCCGGCGCCCACCACTGCTCCAGCACCGGCCACGGCCCTGCCCATCCGCTCACCCCGGCCCGGCGCCGCCCGTCGACCGAGAGGAACGCGGGCTCGGCCGACAGCTCCAGCCGGCCGGCCACGCCGACCGGCACGCCGTCGGCCCCGGTCAGCCGGGCCGGACGCCGGACCGGGT
>NZ_NTGZ01000452.1 GCF_002551245.1 Streptomyces sp. rh34 | reverse complement strand
GCGCGGGGCGGGCGGCGGCCGGGCGGGGGGACCTGCCGGGCGCGGCCCGGCTGTTGCGTGAGGCGCTGGACCTGTGGGAGGGGCCGCCGCTGAACGACCTGCGGGACTCCGCCGAGGTCGCCGAGGAGGCCGACCGGCTGGAGGCCCGCTGTCTGACGGTGTTCGAGGACTGGGCGGAGACCGAGATCGAGCTGGGCCGGGCCGCTGTCGCGGTGGACGGGCTGCGGGATCTGGTGGAGCGTCATCCGCTGCGGGAGCGGCTCCGGGCCGCCTGGATGAACTCCCTGCACCAGTCGGGCCGGCAGGCCGAGGCACTGGCGGTGTACGACGACTACCGGCAGCTGCTGGCGCGGGAGCTGGGTCTGGAGCCGAGTCCGGCGATGGCGGCGCTGTACCGCTCGATGCTCGGCCGGGGGCGCGAGGTCCGGCGGCCCGCCGCAGCCCGGGAGACGGTGAGCGCGGTGGCGCTGCCCGCCTGTACGGGGGCCTTCACCGGCCGCCGCGACGAACTGCGGGACCTGCTCGACGTGCTGGGCGGCGGCGAGGAGCGGGTGGTGGTCGTCTCGGGCCCGGCCGGGGCGGGCAAGTCGGCGCTGGCGGTCCGGGCGGCGCACCTGCTCGCCGACCGCTTCCCCGACGGCCGCTTCCAGGTCCGGGTGCGCCGGGAGGACGGTACGGCGCGCGGCCTGGCGGAGGTCCTGGCGGAGCTGGGGCGGCTGTGCGGGGTGGCGGGCGCCGCCCCGCCGGGGCCGGAGGGCGGGCAGGGGGACGTTCGGGCGGCGGGGGCTCTCGCGGACGCTTGGCAGGGGTGGCTGGCCCGGCACCGGGCGCTGGTCCTCCTGGACGACGTGCCGGGCGAGGCGGCCGTACGGGGGCTGCTGCCGCGGTCCGGGCGGTGTTCCGTACTGGTCACCGCACGGGGGCAGTTGGCCGGTCTCGCCCCGGTGCACCGGATCGCGTTGCCCGCGCCGGCGGACGGCGAGGCCCTGGAGCTGCTGGGGAAGCTGATCGGGGCCGGGCGGCTGCGGACCGACCCGGGGGCGGCGTTGCGGATCGTCCGGGCCTGCGGGGCGCTGCCGCTCGCGGTGGAGGTGAGCGGGATGCGGCTGGCGGTGCTGCGGCATCTGCCGCTGGCGGAGTACGCGGCCCGGCTGGAGGACCCGTCGGCCGCACTGGACGAACTGGTCGCCGGGGACGTCTCCGTACGGGATCGGATCGCGTCCGGCTGGCGGGATCTCGCGGACGGCGACCGGCGGGTGCTGGGGCGGCTGGCGGGGCTCTCCGAGGACGGGGGGTTCACCCTGGACCGGGCCACGGCGGCGCTGGGCTGCGGGGAGCGGGCGGCGATCCGGGCCGTCGAGTCGCTGATCGACGCCGGCGCGGTGACCTCGCCCGCCGGGGAGGTCACCGCGCACGCCGCGCTGTACGAGGTGCCGAGGCTGCTCGGCCTGTACGCCCGCGAGCGGGAGGCCCCCGCGCACGGCGGCGCACCCGCCGGCACCGGCGTACCGGTCACGCCCGCGCACCCCGGCGCACCCGCTCCCACCGGCGTACCGGGTCACCCCGGCCCACCGGCCCCCTCCGGCGTGCCGGCCCTGCCCCCGTATCTGCCCCCGACTCCGGCCCCGGATCTCATCGGCGTACCTGCCCGCACGGTGGTGGCGGCCGGTCCGCTCAGCCCAGGGTGAGCAGCTTCAGCAGGTCGTGCGGCCGGTCGCCGGCGGGGGCCCCGTGGGAGGGCCCGTCGGCTTCCGCCGCGGCCAGGAAGTGCAGGGCCAGCAGCAGCCCGGCCGCCCCGGTGGCCAGGTCGGCGGAGCAGCGCCGCAGCCCCGCCCCGGGCACCAGCAGCCGGTCCCCGTCGGCGACCAGGTGCCAGGACAGGTTGCGTACGGAGGCGAGGACCCCGGGCCCGGCCGGGCCCCGCTCCAACTGGCGTGCGGTGGCGACGAGTCCGGCCCGTCCCGTGAACAGCCCCGGTTCGCGGACGAACTCGTTGGTGCAGCCCTTGTGCACGCCGGGCAGCAGGGCGGCGAGCGCGGGCGCCTCGTGCCGGGCCAGGTAGGCGCGGGCGACCAGGGCGAAGCCGCCGCTGCCCTGGTCGAGGTAGAGCAGGTGGCGGCGGCCGTCCTTGACCTGGACGGTGCCGTCGGGCATCGCGGTGCAGTGACCGGAGTCCCGGTACAGGGCGGTGCGGGCGGCGCGCGGCAGCCACTCCTCACCGGTGAGCGCGTGGAGTTCGAGGTGCAGCAGGGCGACGCCGCTCAGTCCGCGCAGCAGCCCCGCGGAGGGCGGGGCGGCCGGGCCGCCGCCCGCCGCCGTTTCGCCGCGGACCAGACAGTCGAGGTCCCAGGCGGTGCGCAGGGCCAAGTCCACCAGCTCCGGGTCCGGGGCGGACGTGCCGGCCGTCGCCAGCCGCAGCGCGGCCAGGGCCGTGCCCGCGCGGCCGGTCAGCAGGTCGGCGGAGGTGGAGGGGTGCGCGGCGGCGGTGGCCCGGGCGAACAGTTCCCGCGCCTCGTCCGGGCGGCCGAGCAGCGCCAGCACCGCCGCGGTGCCCGGCAGTCCGTCGAACAGGCCGCCGGGTGACGCGGGGTCGCGCCGGTGGGCGGCCGCCACGAGCCAGTCGGTCCAGGCGTCCGGGACGGGGGCCCCGGTGCGGTGGAGGGCGTAGAGGACGCCGGCGGCCCCGTGCGCCAGGTCGCTTCCGCCGGTGGCGAAGGCCTTCGGGTCGCCGGGGAAGAGCCGGTCGCGGCGCTCGGGCGTCGCGCCCGCGTGGATTCCGGCGAGCAGCCGGGTCCGCAGGCCGGCCCAGTCGGGGGCGGGGCCGTCGAGCAGGGCCGCGATCTCGCGCTCCCGGCCGTCCTCCACGGTCCGCAGGGCCGCGGGGCGGCGGGGCCCGGCGCCGGCCGCCAGGCCGTACTCTGTCTCTTATACACATCTCTGATGGCGCGAGGG
>NZ_NTGZ01000451.1 GCF_002551245.1 Streptomyces sp. rh34 | reverse complement strand
GCCCGGCGTCGGGCCGCGCAAGGAGACGCTCCCCCGGCCGTCCGGGGGCACGCCGGGGCCGCAGGCCGGGCGGGTGCCGTTCACCTGGACCGCGGACGACCATGTCTGGAAGAACGGCTGCGACCACTCCTACCTCGTCGACCGGGCGCCCGCCGCCGTCCCGCCGCCCCCGGTGGAGGCGGACGCGAACTCCTGGGCCGGAGCGCTCGGCGGTGTGCACGCGGGTGAGGCCGGTGTCCGGATCACGTTGCAGGGCCGGGACGAGCGGGCCGTGGTGCTGGAAGCCCTGCGGATCCGGGTGGTCGAGCGCCGTTCGCCGCCGGAGGGCCGGGTCTACCGGATGAGCTCCGGCTGCGGCGGGGCCCTCACTCCGAGGATGTTCGACGTGGATCTCGACATGCCCCGGCCCGTCGCCCGCTCGGTCGCGGGCAACGACTCGGGCGAGCCCATCGAGGCGGTCGCCTTCCCGTACAGCGTCTCCGTCACCGATCCCGAGGTCCTCCTGATCACGGGGCGCACGGTCTCCTGCGACTGCGACTGGTTCGCGGAGCTGACCTGGAGCAGCGGCGGCCGGTCCGGCACGGTGCGCGTCGACGACGGCGGCCGGCCGTTCCGTACGACCGGGGTGCGGGGGCGTGCCGTACTCGACTACGACACGGACACCGGCCGCTGGGTGTCCGTGCCGGGCGCCGGGGAGGCCGCGTCCTGAGGGGGTGTGGCCGCGGCGCGGATGCGCCCGGGGCCGGATGCGCCCGGGGCCGGATGCGCCCATCCTGGTGGGGCGGGCGGCCTGCCGGCGGACCGCGGACGCTCCTGGTGGAGGTGCCGATGGACCCCGTCACCGCCCTGCGGCGGATCGCCTTCCTGCTGGAACGCTCGCAGGCCGCCACCTATCGGGTGAAGGCCTTCCGCACGGCCGCGGCCGCCGTGGACGCGATGGCCGCCGGGGAGGCGGCCGAGCGGGTGGCCGCGGACTCCCTGGAGCGGGTCGCCGGGATCGGGCCCCGCACCGCGGAGGTGATCCGCGAGGCCCTGGCCGGGGAGACGCCCGGGTATCTGGACCGGCTGGAGAGGGAAGCCGCCGCCGAGCCGCCCGTCGAGGGGGGCGAGGAGCTGTTCGCCCGGCTGACGGGCGACTGCCATCTGCACTCGGACTGGTCGGACGGGGGCAGCCCGATCGAGGAGATGGGCCGGACCGCCGCGGAGCTGGGGCACGCGTGGGCCGTCCTCACCGACCACTCGCCCCGGCTGACGGTGGCGCGCGGCCTGTCGCCGGAGCGGCTGCGGGAGCAGCTCGCTGTGGTTGCGCGGCTCAACGAGGAGTGGGCCCCGTTCCGGCTGCTGACGGGGATCGAGTGCGACATCCTCCCGGACGGCTCGCTCGACCAGGAGCCCGAGCTGCTGGAGCGGCTCGACGTGGTGGTGGTCTCCGTCCACTCCGAGCTGCGGATGGACCCGGAGCCGATGACCCGGCGCCTGGAGAGGGCGGTACGCCATCCGCGGGCGCATGTGCTCGGCCACTGCACGGGACGCCTGCTGGCCGGGCGCGGCCGTCCGGAGTCGCGGTTCGACGCGGACCGGGTCTTCGCGGCCTGCGCCGGGGCGGGGACGGCGGTCGAGATCAACTGCCGTCCCGAGCGGCAGGATCCGCCCCGGAGGCTGCTGCGCGCGGCCGTCGCGGCGGGGGCGCTGTTCGCGATCGACACGGACGCGCACGCCCCGGGGCAGCTCGACTGGCAGCGGTCGGGGTGCTCCCGGGCCGATGAGTGCGGGGTGCCGGCCGACCGGGTGGTGACGACCTGGAGCGCGGAACGGCTCCTGGAGTGGGCCGACTGAGCCGGCGCTTGCACGCGCGGCCGCCCGCCCCCGGGGGTTCCGTTTGTCCTCCGGAGGCGGGCGGGTGCCGACGGGGCTACTTCTCGGGGTAGATGTCCCCGGCCTCCATGGCGCTCTGCTGCTCGCTCCGGTCCCGGATCGTCCGGGACTTCTTCTCCAACCGCTCGCGCTCGTGCGGATCGCTCGCGCGCTCCGCGGCCTCCGCGAGCTGCTGGGCCTTCTCACGCATCTGCCGAGCCAGGTCGGCGGGTTCGTCCGAACCGCTCATCACCACTCCTTGGACGCTGGGGATCTCCGGGGCGTGTCCGGCGGATCCTGACGGGGTCCACGGCGCCGGACGGGCCCTGGCCCCAGCGAACCAGGGACCGGTCGCCTCCGCATCCCGCGCGGCCGGGGCTCTCGGCGCGGATCTCCGGCGTCCGGAGCCCGGTGCGCGGGACGGCCCGGTGGAGCGGCCTCTTCCTCACCCTGGGGTCGAGGGTGAGACTTTGCTCCGGCAGCCGCAGGGAGACCATGCCGGCCGCCGGTGAGCGCAGCGTCCGCGCCCCCGGCTTCGGAACCCCGACGGCGTGCGCGGGCGCTCGGACGGAGAGACCCTGGAGGCATGGCTGTTCTACTGAATCCCCCAGGAGAGACACCGCCGGCCGAGGGTTCCATCGGGGAGGCCCACGAAGAGCGCGCGGACGGAGGGCTGTGGGAGCACCCCGGCGTCTGGATCGCCCTGATCGTGGTCGGTGCGCTGGCGGTCGCCGGATTCTTCCTCGCCCGGATCTTCGGTTACGGATGAGCCGCCAGGTGTCCGCGTCGGCGCGCCGGGTCACCGACGCGCTGCTGGAGGGGTACGGGCGGACGTATGCGGCGGAGGCGGGGATCCGGCTGCGCGACACTCCGCAGCCGCTCTACCAGCTCCTGGTGCTCAGTCATCTGCTGAGCGCCCGAATCCGGGCGTCGGTCGCCGTGGCGGCCGCGCGGGCGTTGTTCGCGGACGGTTTGCGCACCCCGCGCCGGATGGCCGACGCGAGCTGGCAGCGGCGCGTGGACGCGTTGGGCGAGGGCGGCTACCTGTCTCTTATACACATCT
>NZ_NTGZ01000450.1 GCF_002551245.1 Streptomyces sp. rh34 | reverse complement strand
CTCCCTCGCGCCATCAGAGATGTGTATAAGAGACAGCCCCAGGGCGGCGGCCAGCCGAACAACGCCGGCCCCGGTCAGGACTTCCCGGGTCAGGGTCCGGCGCCCCAGCGCCAGAGCGGCGGCCTCGCCGGCGCCTTCGGCAACAGCGCCCGGATCGGTGCCCGCGGCGCCCAGGGCGGCCCGCAGGGCGAGGCCCCGGGCCGCGGTGACGCGACCAACCTGTTCGGGCACGGCGCTCCGCCCTCCCCCGGGCAGAACGGGCGCCCGGGTCAGTTCGCACCGCAGAACCAGCAGAACCCGTCCGGCTGGCAGGACCAGTCGAACCAGCAGGGTCCCGGAGCGCTGCAGCCCCAGGACCGTCAGGAGCAGAGCGGCCCCGCCCAGGGTGGCTTCCAGCAGCCCGGCGGCCCCGGCCGTCAGCTGCCGCCGTCCGGTGGACCGCGGGCCGAGCTGCCGGGGGGCAACCCGCAGCCGCAGCGGCCGGCGACCCCCAGCTGGGGCGCCGACACACCGCGCGGTCACGAGGAGCACGACGCGACCGGGCAGTTCGCCCGTCCCGCGGACCTCGGTCAGGACCAGTCGTTCAAGGCCCCGCTGAGCCGGCGGCCGTCGGACGACCGCCAGGGCCCCGGCGCGACCTCCGAGTTCGCCCGGCCCGACTTCTCGGCGCCGGGGGCTCCCCAGGACGGGTCGTACCAGCAGGGTGCTCCGCAGGGCCAGGACCCGGCGAGCACCGCCCAGTTCGCCCGGCCCGACTTCGGTGTCCCGCACCAGCCCCAGCAGGGCCAGGGACGGCCGGACCAGGGCGAGCAGCTGCCCGCGCCGCGTCACCGCGGCCCGGAGGGTCCCGACTTCGGCGCGCCGCGTCCGCCCGTTTCCCCGACGGGCGAGGCTCCGTACCGTCCGGCGCTGCCGCAGCAGCCGGAGTCCCTGCCGCCGGCCGGTCCCGGGGACGGTCGTACGCCGTTGTACGACACCCTGGAGACGAACTGGTTCCACGGTCCCGGCCAGGGCGGCCAGCAGCCGCCCGCCGAACCGCAGGCGCCGGCCGCCCCGGAGCCCTCCGGTGTGCCGGTCCCGCCCATGCCTCAGCGTGGTGCGGCCGACCCCTCGGTCACCAGTTCCTGGCGGGCATCGCCCAACGACGAACTCGTACGCCAGGCCGAACGGGTCAAGAAGCCCGCCGCCGGCGGGGTCACCACTTCCGGGCTGCCGCGCCGTGTTCCCCGCGCCAATTTGGTTCCGGGGACCGCACAGCAGCAGAATCACCAGTCCGGACCACAGGTTTCGCGCGCGCCCGATGACGTGCGCGGTCGTCTGACCAATCTCCGCCGGGGCATCCAGCAGGGTCGGCAGGCCAACAACGGCCCGCAGACCGGCAGTATCCATCTCGGCCCCACTCACCAGCAGGAGCGTTAGTTGAGCCCCATGAGTCAGGCCGCGCAGAATCTGAACTGGCTGATCACCAACTTCGTGGACAACACCCCAGGGGTGTCCCACACGGTGGTGGTCTCCGCGGATGGCCTGCTGCTGGCGATGTCCGAAGGTTTCCCGCGCGACCGCGCCGACCAGCTCGCCGCCGTCGCGTCCGGCCTCACCTCGCTGACCGCGGGTGCGTCCCGGATCTTCGAGGGCGGTGCCGTCAGTCAGACGGTTGTGGAGATGGAACGGGGATTTCTCTTCCTCATGTCCATCTCCGACGGTTCGTCACTGGCCGTTCTGGCCCACCCGGACGCCGACATCGGTCTGGTCGGGTACGAGATGGCCCTCCTGGTCGACCGTGCGGGCACCGTCCTCACGCCCGACCTCCGCGCCGAACTCCAAGGAAGTCTGCTCCACTAGGCGGCCATCCAGCGGATTCACGACACGATCCCCCCAGGTAATGCCCACAACCCTCACCCGTCAGGCCGCTTTAGTCCCCTCACCGGCCCCTTGCAGACGGCAAGCCGAGAACCTGCTGTCACGCCCGGAGGATTCATGACCCCGCCACCCGCCTCACCCGATCCGTACGGAGCACTGCACCACGCGTCGTACGACGGGGAAGGCGACCAGCCGCTGGTTCGTCCTTATGCCATGACCGGCGGCCGGACCCGGCCGCGCTACCAGCTCGCGATAGAGGCGCTGGTCAGCACGACGGCAGACCCCGCGCATCTGGGGACCCTGCTCCCCGAGCACCAGCGGATCTGCCACCTCTGCCGTGAGGTCAAGTCGGTGGCGGAGGTGTCGGCCCTGCTGTCGATGCCGCTCGGCGTCGCCCGGATCCTGGTGGCGGACCTGGCGGAAGCCGGCATGGTGGCCATCCACCAGCCGGGCAACGGAGAGGCCGGCGGCGCGCCGGATGTGACACTGCTCGAAAGGGTGCTCAGTGGACTTCGCAAGCTCTAGCGGCGGCGGTACGGGCCGCGCCACCACCTCGGCGAAGATCGTGGTGGCGGGCGGCTTCGGCGTGGGCAAGACCACGTTCGTCGGTGCCGTTTCGGAGATCAACCCGCTGCGCACCGAAGCCGTCATGACGTCCGCGTCGGCGGGCATCGACGATCTGACCCACACCGGGGACAAGACGACGACCACCGTCGCGATGGACTTCGGGCGCATCACGCTCGACCAGGACCTGATCCTGTACCTCTTCGGTACACCGGGTCAGGACCGTTTCTGGTTCATGTGGGACGACCTGGTCCGCGGCGCCATCGGCGCCGTCGTCNGACCAGGACCTGATCCTGTACCTCTTCGGTACACCGGGTCAGGACCGTTTCTGGTTCATGTGGGACGACCTGGTCCGCGGCGCCATCGGCGCCGTCGTCCTCGTCGACACCCGCCGCCTCGCCGACTGCTTCCCCGCCGTCGACTACTTCGAGAACAGCGGGCTGCCCTTCGTCATCGCCCTCAACGGCTTCGACGGACACCAGCCCTACACCCCCGACGAAGTACGCGAGGCACTCCAGATCGGGCCCGAC
>NZ_NTGZ01000449.1 GCF_002551245.1 Streptomyces sp. rh34 | reverse complement strand
GCGCTGACCACCCTGGCGCTGCTCTCCGCCGGGGCCGCCTGCGTCCAGGCCGCTCCCGGGCTGCCGCTGTGGGCCGCGTTCGCCGTCCTGCTGGTGTGGGGCGCGGCCTCGTCACCGGGCGGGGGCGTACGGTACGGGCTGCTCAACGAGATCGTTCCGCGCGAGGGATTCCTGCTGGGCCGCTCCGTGCTGAACATGACGGGCGGCGCGATGCAGATCTGCGGGTTCGCGGTGGGCGGGCTGCTGGTGACGGTGTTCTCGGCGCGCGGCACGCTGCTGATCGGGGCGGGCCTGTACGTCGTCGCGGCGGCCGTGACCCGCTTCGGACTGTCCGCCCGGCCGCCCCGGGCCACCGGCCGCCCGTCGGTCCGGGAGACGCGGCGGACGAACGCGCTGCTCTGGTCGTCCACGCCGCGCCGGTACGTGTTCCTGGCGCTGTGGGTGCCCAACGGGCTCGTCGTCGGGGCCGAGTCCCTGTACGTCGCGTACGCACCCGGGCACGCCGGGCTCCTCTTCGCCGGCGGGGCCCTGGGCATGCTGGCCGGGGACACGCTGGTCGGGCGGTTCGTCACGGCACGGTGGCGGGCGCGGCTGGGGTCCCCGCTCCGGCTGCTGCTCGCCGCGCCCTATCTGCTCTTCGCGCTGCGTCCGGAGCTGCCCCTCGCGCTGGCGGCGGTCGTCCTGGCGAGCGTGGGCTTCGCCGCGAGTCTGCTGCTCCAGGAACGGCTGATGGCCCTCACCCCGCAGGAGCTGAGCGGCCAGGCGCTCGGGCTCAGTTCCTCGGGGATGCTCGCCATGCAGGGCGTGGGGGCGGCCGTGGCGGGCGGCATCGCGCAGCTGACCTCCCCCGCCACGGGCATGGCGGCCGTCGCGGGGATCTCGGTGGCGGTGACGCTGGCGCTGGCCCCGGGGCTGCGTGACCGGTCCGGGGACGCCGGGGGCAGACTGCCGGTAGCGGACGGATCACCACGAGCGTCCCGTACACCCCGCAAGAAAGAGACCACATGAGCGACGAGGCCAGGCCCAGCCAGAAGGAAGCCATGCTCTCCGGCGAGCTCTACATCGCCGACGACCCCGAACTGGCGGCGGAGGCGCGGCACGCGGCCGTGCTCAGCGAGCGCTTCAACGCCACCTCGGCCGCCGATCCCGAGGCCCGGCGTGCCGCCCTCGGCGAGCTCCTCGGCGAGGTGGGCGAGGGCGTGGAGGTCCGGCCGCCGCTGCGGGTCGACTACGGCTACCAGACCACCATCGGACCCAGGACGTTCATCAACTTCGGCGCGGTCCTCCTGGACGTCGCCCGCATCACCATCGGCGCGGACGTCCAGATGGGCCCGAACGTCCAGCTGCTCACCCCGACCCACCCGATCGACCCCGAGCCGCGCCGCGCCAAGTGGGAGGCCGCGCAGCCGATCACCATCGGCGACAACGTCTGGCTGGGCGGCGGGGTGATCGTCTGCCCCGGGGTGACCATCGGCGAGAACACGGTGGTCGGGGCGGGGGCGGTCGTCACGAAGGACCTGCCCGGATACGTGGTGGCGGTCGGCAACCCGGCCCGGGTGATCCGGAAGATCGGCGAGGAGGAGGCGTGACGCCCAGGGCCCCCGCGGCCCACCGGCCGCGGCACTCCGGCTTCCCGCGGCCCCGCCGGGCGTAGCCCATCGGGTGCTGGGCAGCCCGCCAGGCGTAGCTCCTCGGGTGCTACGCGGCCCGCCAGGCGTCGGTGACGCACGAGACCTCGAAGTGCCACCAGCCCTCGTCCCGGCCACGGGCGAGCAGTGCCTTGACCCCGCGCAGGTCCGCGCCGCCCGGCACGGTCAGGGCGACCAGCGGGAACTCGGCGCTGAAGACCTCTCCGGTGAGCCCGAAGACGGCGAGCCGCTCGTGCACGGCCCGGGCGTCGCGCCCGAGCGGCCCGTCCGGCAACGGCAGCACCCGTACGGTGCAGTTGCCCGAGTCGGCCACGCGGCCGACGGCCCAGTGGACCCCGTCGTCGTCCGTGCGGAACCGTACGGTCTCGCCCTCGGCGACCCCGTCCTGGAGGAAGGGCACGTTGTCCACCCGGGCGGTGTCCGGGCCGAGGCGCGTCGCCCACAACCCCTCGGTGTCGTAGGGCAGCCAGCCCTCGCGCGGGACGAAGCGGAACCAGACCTTGATCTGATGGGCTTCGCGGGGCGGGCGTTCCTGGCCGGCGGGGGAACTCATGGCCCCATGGTCCCCCGCGCACGGCGCGCCCGCCTGTCCACCCCGACGAGCAGGCATGACGTCAGTTTCTGAAGCCGGAGACGGCCCCGAGCCCACCACAGCCGTCAATTGCCCCATCGCTGACGCCAGTTGTTGGATTCAGGGGCATCCCCTGAGGCTCCTGACGCACACCTCTTGACGCGTACAGGCCCACGGAGGAAACATCACGGTCACAAGAGAGCGCTCTCCCCCCGCCGCTTCCCCCCAAGCTCTCTCGTCCGTTCGTCGTGCACACGTACCACGACCCAGGAGACGTACCTCATGCATGCTCCCCCCACCGCACCACGCGCCCGCCGCCGCATCCGGGCCCTCGGGTTCGCCGCGCTCGCCGTGGCGCTGCTCATGTCCGTACCCACCGCGCAGACCGCCTTCGGCGAGGAGGCCGGGGCAGTGCCGGGCGGCGGCGACCTCGGCCCCAACGTCCATGTCTTCGACCCCTCGACGCCCGACATCCAGGGCAAGGTCGACGCGATCTTCAGGAAGCAGGAGTCCGCTCAGTTCGGCACCGACCGCTACGCGCTGATGTTCAAGCCGGGCACGTACGACGACATCAACGCGCAGATCGGTTTCTACACACAGATCGCGGGTCTCGGCCTGCACCCCAACGACACCACGTTCAACGGCGATGTGACCGTGGACGCGGGCTGGTTCGACGGGAACGCGACGCAGAACTTCTGGCGTTCGGCGGAGAACCTGACCCTGAACCCGGTCAGCGGCACCAAC
>NZ_NTGZ01000045.1 GCF_002551245.1 Streptomyces sp. rh34 | reverse complement strand
GCCGGGCAGGCCGTTCGCGGCGGCGGCCCGGGCCCAGGGTTCGGCGAACGCGCCGGGCAGGGCGTCGTCCAGCAGCCGGCCGAGCAGCGCCCCGGCCGGGACGCCCATGGCGAGCGCGGGCAGCACGAGCTGGTCGGGGGCGCCCCAGCCGAGCGCCGGGAACCACCCGAGGTGCACGGCGAGGACCGTGGCCAGCACGGCGGCGAGCAGGAACTCCGGCAGCGCGGCGAGCACCGCCGCCCCCGCTCCGGCGCGCACCCGGACGATCCGGCGCGCGGCCCCGCGCCGGAGGGTGGCGGCGCTCAGCGCGAGGGCGAGGAGCACGGCGACGGCGAGCGAGGCGCCCATCAGGGTGAGGGAGTTGCCGAGAGCGGCGGCGACGTCCGGCCCGACGGGCTGCCCGGAGACCCAGGACTCCCCCGGGTCGCCCCGGAACAGCCCGCCGAGCCAGCCGGCCAGGACGTGCCACGGCCCGCCGTCGAGCCCGGTCCCGGCGCGGATCGCGGTGAGGGTCTCGGGCGTGGGGGGCCGGTCGGCGTACCGGGCGTGCAGGATCGTGCGGGCCGGGTCGGTCCGGGTCAGCCAGGGCAGCAGCCCGATCACCGCGACGACGGCGAGCAGCGTCGCGAGCCGTCCCGCGAGGTACTTCACGCGGTCACCCGATGCGGGTGTCGGCGGTGATGAGGGTGCGCTCCATCGGGTCGAGGGCGACGCCCTGGACGCGGGTGTCGTCGTACCCCTGCACGAAGCGCTCGTGGACGAGCGGGACGAGGGCGTCGGAGCCGAGGATCGCGGCCTCGGCGGTCATCCCGGCCCGGTGGCGGGCGTCGGTGTCGGCGAGGGCGGCGGCTCGGCCGACGGCGGCGTCGACGGGCTTCGCGCAGAGCTGGGTGATGTTGAAGCTGCCGTCGCAGGTGAAGTCGGAGGCCAGGTAGGAGACCGGGTCGGCGGTGTCCAGGAGGGTGTTGCGGGCCTGGATGAACGCGTCGTACTTCCCGGCGAGCGCGTCGGCCTCCAGCTGCGCGTAGTCGCGGACGACCTGCTCGACGGTGAAGCCGCGCTTCTCCAGCTGCTGCTGGACGACGGTGGCGACCTCGGGCAGCTCGGGCCGGTTGGTGTAGGTGGCGAGCACGATCTGCCGCGTCCCCGCGACCTCGGCGGGGGCGGCGGCCTTCGTGCGGCCGGTGGGGGCGGTGCGCAGGCCGGCGGCCCACGGGACGCCGGGGCCCAGCAGCCCCTGGGCGGTGTCGGCGCGGCCCTCGTAGACGCCGTCGACGAGGGCCTGGGGGTCGATGGCCTCGCGGGCGGCGGCGCGCATCGCCGGGTCGGCGAAGACGCCGCGTCCGGTGTTGAGGGAGAGGCCGTTGGTGCGGGCGGAGGGGAACTCGTGGACCAGGCCGTCGCCGAGCAGCGAGGCCTGGGAGATCGGTACGTACTCGGCGACGTCGACGTCCTTCGTCCGCAGCGCGTTGGCGCGGGCGGTGCCGTCGGCGACGAACTTCACGTCGGCGCCGGGAGCCTTGGCCCTGCCGCCCCAGTAGGTGTCGTTGCGCTCCAGGGTGGCGCTGACCGCGCCGTTGACCTCGGCGAGGGTGAAGGGCCCGGTGGCGTGCCCGGCGGGGTTCACCTTGGAGCCGTCCTTGTACGCGGCGGCGGACAGGATGCTCAGGGAGGGGTTGGCGAGCCGCTGGGGCAGCAGCGGGTCGGCGTCCTTCGTGGTGATCCGTACGGTCCCGGCGTCCTCGGCCGTGGCGGTGAGCGTGGTGTCGGACAGCACCCGGGGCTTGGGGGACGCCTTCTGCGCGGCGGTCAGCGAGCGGACCACGGCGGCGGCGTCGAGTTTCGTCCCGTCCTGGAAGACGGCGTCCTCGCGGACCGTGAACTCCCAGGCGCGGTCGCCGTCGCGCTTCCAGGAGGCGGCGAGAGCCGGCTCGGCCTCCCCGTTCCGGTCGAGCCGGGTGAGTCCCTCGACGACGGCGAGCCGGCTCAGGGTGACGGCGTCGTCGCCGTACGGGGACATGGCCTGGGCGGGCGGGAAGGCCATCGCCACCTTCAGCCGCTGGTCCCCGCCGGAGCCGCCGGAATCCGTTGAGGAGGTGCAGGCGGTGGCGACGGGCACGAGGAGCGCGGCGGCGGCCAGGGGCAGCGCTACGCGGCGGCGGTGAGGGCGGGGACGGGGGGTGGGCATCGCAACGACCTTATATGAAAATGATTGTCGTCTAACTGGCGGGGGTGGTCCGGGTGAAACCGCCGACGGGAGCCGGGACGACTCCGGGCATCGGCAGCTCGAAGTGGACGATCCCCTGCCCGCCCCCGGGCAGCGTCCGCTCGTCGCACACCTCGCGCGCCAGCGAACGCCAGAAGGGCTCGGCGCCCGGCACGGCCGGGTCGGTGTGCAGGTACAGCGTCTCGTAGCCCCCGGCCCTGGCGGCGAACTCCCCCAGCTCGCGCACCAGCCGCCGGGCCAGTCCGTGCCTGCGGTGCTCGGGGCGCACATAGATCCGGCAGAGCTGGGCGGTGGTCCCGGAGGGGAAGCGCTCGGCGACCCACGGGGGGTTGGGCGGCGCCTGCGGCCCCCGGTCGCGTACGGCCCCGGTGGCGACGATCTCGCCGCGGTGCTCGACGACGAGCAGCGTGCAGCGCTCCGGGCGCAGATAGGCGGTCCCGGGGTCGATGATGTCGGCGTGCCAGCGGGGTACGTAGCCGGACTTCAGGTCGCGGTAGACGGTGTCGAGCATCACGGCCCGCGCTCCGCCGAGGTCGTCGGCGGTGGCGGTGCGCAGGACGTATCCGGCGTCCCTGTGGCCTTTGCGGCCTGCGTGGTCCCCGTGGTCATCGTGGGCGGTCCGGTCGTCGGGCCGGTCGACCGCCGTCACCGTGGTCGCGCTGGTCACCGGTGCCACTCCCGCCTCCTGCCTCACATCGCTTGCACCTTCAGCGTACGTGCAAGCGATGTGCAGCAGGCGCGGGGCCCGGCGCCGACCGGGCGTCAGGCGGTCCGGTAGACCAGGGCGGTCGCGATGCCGGCGATGCCCTCGCCCCGGCCGGTGAAGCCGAGCCCGTCGGAGGTGGCGGCGGAGAGCGAGACCGGGGCGCCCACGGCGGCGGACAGCACCTTCTGTGCCTCCTCGCGCCGCTTGCCGATCTTCGGGCGGAGGCCGACGACCTGGACGGCGACGTTCCCGATCTCGAAGCCCCCGGCGCGGACGATCCGGGCGGCTTCGGTGAGCAGCGTGATGCCCGCGGCCCCGGACCACTCGGGACGGCCGGTGCCGAAGTGCTGCCCGAGGTCGCCGAGGCCGGCGGCGGAGAAGAGCGCGTTGCAGGCGGCGTGCGCGACGACGTCGGCGTCCGAGTGGCCGGCCAGACCGGGACCCTCGCCCTCCCACTTCAGGCCCGCGCACCACAGCTCACGGCCCTCCTCGAAGGCGTGGATGTCGGTGCCGATGCCGACGAGCGGGATGACGGGGGCTTTCGCCCCGGGGTTCTCAGAAGCCATCGTTGGCCCTCCTGCGGGCGAGTACCGCCTCGGCCAGCACCAGGTCGAGCGGCCGGGTCACCTTGAACGCCTCCTCGTGGCCGGGGACGACGACCACCGGCGCGCCGAGCCGTTCCACCATGCCCGCGTCGTCCGTGGCGCCCTCGCCGTCGACCGCGACCTCGGCGTGCGCCCGCACCAGCGTGTCCCGGTCGAAGCCCTGCGGTGTCTGCACCGCGCGCAGCCTGGCCCGTACGGGGGTGGCGAGCACCGGCTCCGGCTCCCCGGGCGTCTTGGCGGGCTCGACCTCCTTGACGGTGTCCGCGAGGGGCAGCGCGGGAACGACGGCGGGCGCTCCGTCCCGTACGGCCGAGGCGACCGCGTCGACCGTGTCGACCGGCACCAGGGGGCGGGCGGCGTCGTGGACCAGGACGACGGCGACGTCGTCGGGGAGCGCGTCGAGGCCCAGGCGCACGGACTCCTGGCGGGTCTCACCGCCCGGCACCACCAGATAGTCGGTGTGCTCGGGCAGCGCGTGCTCGTCGAGGAGGTGTTTCACCTCGGGCCCGCCGTCCGGCGGGGCGACGACCACGACGAGGGAGACGGCCCGGGACGCGGCCATGGCGCGAACGGCGTGGATCAGCATGGGCGTCCCGCCGAGCACCCGAAGGGCCTTGGGCGCGCCCGGCCCGAGCCGCACGCCCCGTCCGGCCGCGGGGATCACCGCGGCGGTACGGGGAGGGCGCGGCCGGTCGGTCGGGGGTGGTGTCGATGACATCGGGTGCACTCCGAAGGTCCGAGAAGGTCCGAAGGTTCGGCAGGTTTGTTTCCACGACCGACATGGGTAGGGGCCCCACCGAGCCGGGCGTGACGCCCTGGGCTCGCACCGGGCCCCTTCCGTGACACCCGGTCGAGCACAGGTCGCATCGGGCGCTCACGCAACACGGGGGCCGCCCTTCACCGGCGGCCGCCGCATACGCGGATCACACCGCGGGCACGGGGCCTACCGGCAGTCGGGCACCGGATGCGGTCGGGGTCCGAACATGCCGCAGCGCCCGACGACGCAGCGCGAAAGCAACTGGTCAGCGGGCACCGCGGCACATTCATACGACCGGTGCGATCCGGCATGACGAGCCGGATCATCCGGTTCTCAGGAGGCGAGGACCTCGTCGAGCAGAGCCTCGGCCTTGTCCTCGTTCGTGTTCTCCGCGAGAGCGAGCTCGCTCACCAGGATCTGGCGGGCCTTGGCGAGCATGCGCTTCTCTCCGGCGGAGAGACCGCGCTCACGCTCCCGACGCCACAGGTCACGCACTACTTCCGCGACCTTGATGACATCGCCGGAGGCGAGCTTTTCGAGATTTGCCTTGTAGCGCCGGGACCAGTTCGTCGGCTCTTCTGCATACGGTGCGCGCAGCACCTCGAAGACCCGGTCCAGCCCCTCCTGCCCGACCACGTCGCGCACGCCCACGAACTCCGCATTGTCCGCCGGCACACGAACCGTCAAGTCGCCCTGGGCGACCTTGAGCACCAAGTAGGTCTTGTCCACGCCTTTGATCTGGCGAGTTTCGATAGCCTCGATCAGCGCGGCCCCGTGATGGGGATAGACCACGGTGTCGCCAACCTTGAACGTCATGTGACAGGTACCCCTTCCGTGGCTATCCAGAGTAACACGAGAACCGCATCTCCTGAATGGCGTTTTCGCAGGTCAGGGCATATCTCGGGGCTTGACAACAGCGACACGAACGTGCTGCGGAAGGCTTCCGGAAGACGGTATTCGCAGGTCGGAGCCACTGTGCACCGGGAGTGAAACATCCACGCCACATGGCCCGGAAGCCCTACAGAAGAGGACGAAAGTCCCGTTTTGTCGGTTTCGGCATGGCCGTCATTCCGTACTCCGTTCGATGGTCGCTCACCCGTACGGGCGTATCTGTCCGACCGCAATGAAATTGATCAAGCCACATGGCGCCCGGTGCCTTTCCGCCGCGAAGCCAGGAATGGCGAAGAAGCTCACGACGAAGCCGCGACGCGGGCAGAAGAATTGATCACACGGATTATGTGAACGGCACATGGCTTACCCGTCGGTAGAACGCCCCGAGGCGCCTCCACCGGGCCTGCCGCCGAGCCGCCCGGCCCGCCCACGGCCACCCCGTGGAACGTCCCTCGCCGCGCCCGAGGACGTCCCTCGCCGCACTCCGAGGAAGGCCCCTCACCACCCTCGACGAAGAGGCCGAGCGCGTAGAGGCGGGTCGGGTGCAGGGCGGGCACGGCGGCTCGGTAGCCTAAGGCCGCTGACACACCCTTAGGGCGGCTTTACACCACCGCTCGACGACTGACCGTCCGAAGTCCGCAGTCCGACTCGTTCAAGGAGTTGCCGCCGCCGTGAGCCGCAGCCTTCGACACGGCGCCCTCGCCGCCACCGCCACCGTGTTCTCGATCGTCTCCCTGTCCGCCTGCGCAGCGGGCAACAGCGCCGAGACGCTCAAGGTCAGGCCGGACAACCCGGCCACCACGGTGGGCGACATCAAGATCCAGAACGTGAACGTGCTCACCCAGCCCGAGGGCGGCGCGGACGGCCCCGCCGTCGTCGCCGCGACGCTGTTCAACGACGGCACCGAGCGCGAGGTGCTGGAGGCGGTCACGCTGCCCGGCACCGACGTCGAGGTGAAGCTCCGGGCCGCCAAGGGCAACGGTCCCGTCGTGGTCCCGGCCGGCGGCCAGGTCACCATCGGTGGCAAGGGCAACGCCGCCGCCACGATCGAGAACAGCGGCGAGGCGGCGCGCAACGGCGACGTCCAGCAGGTCGTCTTCAAGCTCAGCCGGACCGGCGATGTCGGCCTCGGTGCCAGCGTCTTCCCGGCCGAGGGCTTCTTCAAGGACTTCGGCCCCAGCCCGAAGGCGGAGGCGCCCGCGCAGAAGCCGAGCCCGACGCTGTCGGGCGAGGCGTCCGGCGACACGTCCGGCGACGCGGAGACCCCCGGCGCGTCCGAGGGTGAGACCTCCGGCACGCCGGCGAACGGCGCGAGCTCCGAGGGCACGCAGGGCGAGACCGGCACGCAGGGCGAGACGGGCACGGGCGACGCCGCCTCGGTGCCCGCGGCCGACTGACGCGGGGCTCCGCCCCGTAACGCAGACGCGGGCGTACAGCCAGCCGAATGGGCGCTTCCCGGCCGGGAAGCGCCCATTCGGCATGCCGCGGGTGTCGTCGACCCTCGGCGTCCTTCGGTTTACGGCTCGAACTTGTACCCCAGGCCCCGCACGGTGACGAGGTAGCGCGGGGCGCCCGGGTCGGGCTCGATCTTGGCGCGCAGGCGCTTCACGTGGACGTCGAGGGTCTTGGTGTCGCCGACGTAGTCCGCGCCCCAGACCCGGTCGATGAGCTGCATCCGGGTCAGCACGCGGCCCGCGTTGCGCAGGAGCATCTCCAGCAGGTCGAACTCCTTGAGCGGGAGGTCGACCTTGCCGCCGGAGACCGTGACCACGTGCCGGTCCACGTCCATCCGGACCGGACCCGCCTCCAGGGCGGCCGGGGTGACCTCCTCCGGCTCCCCGCGGCGGCGCAGGACGGCCCGGATGCGGGCGACGAGCTCCCGGGAGGAGAACGGCTTGGTGACGTAGTCGTCGGCTCCTATTTCCAGCCCGACGACCTTGTCGATCTCGCTGTCCTTGGCGGTGACCATGATCACCGGAACGTTGGAGCGGCTGCGGAGCTGGCGGCACACCTCGGTGCCGGGCAGGCCGGGCAGCATCAGGTCGAGCAGGACCAGGTCGGCGCCGTTGCGCTCGAACTCGTCCAGCCCGTCGGGGCCGGTCGCCGCGATGGCGACCTCGAAACCTTCCTTGCGCAGCATGTAGGACAGGGCGTCGCTGAAGGATTCCTCATCCTCGACGACAAGCACTCGGGTCACGGAAGAGCCTCCGGGGCAGGGAAGGGGTCAAAGGTGTCGGTCTCGTACGGCCCCTCGTCGTCGCCGTTGACGATAAGCGGTCCGCCGGTGGTGCGCTCCCTCGCGGCGCCTGATTCGGGCAGCCGGAGGGTGAAGGTGGAGCCCTGGCCCTCGGAGCTCCAGACGGTGACCTCCCCGCCGTGCGAGGCGGCCACGTGTTTGACGATGGCGAGGCCGAGACCGGTGCCACCGGTGGCCCGTGAGCGGGCCGGGTCGACGCGGTAGAACCGCTCGAAGACCCGTTCGCGGTCCTTCTCGGAGATGCCGATCCCCTGGTCGGTGACGGCTATCTCGATGAGGTCCCCGCCCGGGGAGGTCATGCGGCGTGCGGCGATGCCGACGCGGGTGTGGGCGGGGCTGTAGTTGACGGCGTTCTCGACGAGGTTGCCGAGCGCGCCGACGAGCTGGCCGCGGTTGCCCCAGACGGTGAGGCCCTCGGCTCCCGCGGAGGCCATGGTGATCTGCTTCGAGCCGGCCTGCTGGCGGCAGCGGTCGATCGCCTCGGCGACCAGCGTCTCCACCTTGACCGGCTCGGCGTCCTCCAGCGGGTCGTCGTTCTGCACCCGGGAGAGGTCGATGAGCTCCTGGACGAGGTTGGTCAGCCGGGTCGCCTCGATCTGCATCCGCCCGGCGAACCGCTCCACCGCCTCCGGGTCGTCGGAGGCGTCCATGACCGCTTCGGAGAGCAGGGAGAGCGCTCCGGTCGGCGTCTTCAGCTCGTGGCTGACGTTGGCGACGAAATCGCGTCGTACCGCTTCTATCCGGCGGGCCTCGGTGAGGTCCTCGACCAGCAGCAGCACCAGCCGCGAGCCCAGCGGGGCGACCCGGGCGGAGACCGCGAGGGTGTCCCCCCGGCCCGTGCCGCGCCGGGGCAGATCCAGCTCGCCCTGTCGTATCTCTCCGTCCCGCCGGGTGTCCCTGGCCATGTTGAGCATCGGCTCGACGGCCAGCCGGCCGCCGCGGACCAGGCCCAGGGCGTACGCCGCCGAGCTGGCCTTCACCACGCCGTCGCTCTCGTCGAGGACGACGGCGGAGGAGCTGAGCACGGAGAGGACGGTGTCCACTCCGGGGGGCAGGGCCGCGTTGCCGTCCGGCCGCAGCGACGTACGCGTGGGCCGTTTCAGGTCGCGCTCGCTCCAGCGGAACGCCAGCATGGCGATCACACCGGTCAACAGCCCGGCGATCGCTGCAGCTGCGGCGACCGCCGCGTTCACGTCCATGCTTCAAGGTTATGCGGGTGCGACGACTCCCTCCCAGCCGTCCGAGTGCCATCTCGAACACTCGTCGCCCAGAGTTCATCGAGGGGTAGGAGCCGGTTCACTTAGGGGGTTGGATCCGGACGCGTTCCGGCCCCACCGTGTAACCGTGGGGGTCGGTCCGAGACCCCGGCCTCAGTTTGGAACTGGAGAGGGACTTCCCATGCGCGACGCTTACCACGAGGAACTCGATTCGATCGGAGAAGGCCTGGTCGAGATGGCCCGGCTGGTCGGCTCGGCGATCGGGCGGGCGACCACGTCCATGCTCGACGCCGACCTGGCGCTGGCGGAGACCGTGATCGCCGGCGACCAGAAGGTCGACGACCTCCAGCACGACCTGGAGGCCCGCGCCATCGCGCTCCTCGCCCGCCAGCAGCCGGTGGCGACCGACCTGCGCATCGTGGTGACCTCGCTGCGGATGAGCGCCGACCTGGAGCGCTCGGGCGACCTCGCCCAGCACGTGGCGAAGCTGGCCCGGCTGCGTTTTCCGCAGGCAGCGGTCCCGAACGACCTGCACGCCACCATTCTGGAGATGGGCCAGCTCGCCCAGCGCCTGATGGCCAAGGCGGCCGAGGTCATCATCACCAAGGACGTCGATCTGGCACTCCAGCTGGAGCAGGACGACGACGAGATGGACCTGCTGCACCGCACGCTGTTCCAGCACCTGATGGACGACCGCTGGAAGCACGGCATCGAGACCGCCGTCGACGTGACCCTGCTGGGCCGCTACTACGAGCGCTTCGCCGACCACGCGGTGTCGGTCGCCAAGCGTGTGGTCTACCTGGTGACGGGCGAGCACGCGGACGAGATCCAGGCGGCGGCCCCGGTCGAGGGCGCGTAACGGCCGCTCCGGCAGTCCCGGCGGTTCCTGCCACCCCGGCAGCCACTGACGTACCGGAGTATCAACGGCGCACGCGGGTCGCACTCATGTTCCCGCACGCGTGCGCTGTTGATGCGCCCACCGGGATGGGCATGCAATGGGGCGGGGGCGGTGTCATGGCCGTGAGCGGTGGGTCATGCCGTGCGTCCCCGGCGGCGGCGCGCCGGCGTCCGCCGCCCAGCCGTATGCCCTGAGGAGGAACCATGGCCGATTCCCCCACGACCGAACCCCAGCAGGAGACCCCGACCGAAGTGGTGCGCCGAGCCGTGCTCGGCGCCTGCGGCTGCGGGCCGGGCTGCGGGTGCGGCTGCCAGTCCGGTGCCCCGTGCCAGTGCGGCGGCTGCTCCGGCTGACCCGCGCCGCGTACCTACGTACATACGGTGCCCGCCCGGCTTCTCCTCCGGGCGGGCACCGTACGCGCGACCCCGCTCGCCCGGATCAGCCCGCCCGCTCCACCGCCGCGGCGGGTACGGCCTCCGGCTCGGCCTGGTCCGGCCGGGCCTCGGCCGGTACGGGCGCGGGCTCGGGCAGGATGTCCGCCACCGCGTGCTCCTCGCGCGGCAGGTTGCGCATCAGCAGCCAGTAGCCGAGTCCGGCGACCGTGCCGATCACGGCGCAGGCGGCCCAGAGCCAGGCGGCGCCGTAGTTGTCGATCACGAAGCCGGACATCAGCGGTGCGACGAGCGCGGCCACCGACCAGGACATCGTGTACATGCCCTGGTAGCGGCCCCGGCCCTTGGCGGGCGACAACTGCACGACCAGGCCCGTCTGCGTGGGCGCGTTCACGATCTCGGCCAGCGTCCACACGCACACCGTCAGGGCGTACGCCGCGACGGACCCGGCGAAGGCCGTCAGCCCGAAGCCGTACCCGGCGAGCAGCGAGGAGATGATCAGCAGCCGGCGCGGGTCTCGGTGCTGGATGTAGCGGGTGACGGGGATCTGGAGGACCACGATCAGCACGCCGTTGACGGCGATGGCGGTACCGAAGTCGGAGCTGGAGAGCCCGTCCGTACCCATCGCCACCGGCAGCCCCACGTACCCCTGCTGGAAGACGAGCGCCACCAGGAACGACAGCCCCACGACACCCATGAAGCGCCCGTCGCGCAGGACGGTGGTCAGCCGCACCTCGTCCTTGGGCCGCTTGCCGCCGACGGTCTTCACGGCCGCTTCCTCGGGCCGTGACTCCGGCACCTTCAGGAAGACGAGCACGGCGCACACGAGCGTCATCAGGGCTTCGCCGATGAAGCCGGCGAGGTAGCTGTACTCGGCGACGAACCCGGCCCCGGCGGAGGAGATCGCGAAGCCGAGGTTGATGGCCCAGTAGTTGAGCGAGAAGGCCCGGACCCGGTCCTTCGGGGGCACGATGTCCGCCATCATCGCCTGGACGGCGGGGCGGGAGGCGTTGCTCGCCATGCCGACGAAGAACGCCACGGCGCCGATGGCGAAGGGATGCACCATGAACCCGAGTACCGCCACCGACGCCGCGGTGGAGAGCTGCGCGATCAGCATGGTGGGCCGCCGCCCGAGCCGGTCGGTCATCACGCCCGCGCCGAGCGAGGAGATGACCCCGCCGAGCCCGTGGAGGGCGGCGACGAGACCGGCGTACGACGCGGAGTAGCCCCGGTCCAGGGTCAGATACAGGGCCATGAAGGTCGCGACGAACGCGCCGAGGCGGTTGACGAGGGTGCTGGTCCACAGCCACCAGAACTCGCGGGGCATCCCGGAGACGGTCTCGCGGGCGGCTGTGCGCAGACCGGCGACGGACATAAGGATTCCCCCCACGGGACGTACGGAACGAGGCCTCGGGTAACACCCCCGACAACGTCCGAGACATTACGAAGCCCGACTCCCCGCCCGCCACTGGATTGACGTCCCCCGTCAATCGTCGGGCCGCCGGGCACTCCGGCCCGGGCCCTGTCCGCGTTGCGGGCGGGCGCGCGGAGCCCGCAAGGGTTCGATTACGCTCGGACTCATGGCCGACGCACCGTACAAGCTGATCCTCCTCCGCCACGGCGAGAGCGAATGGAACGCGAAGAACCTGTTCACCGGTTGGGTGGACGTCAACCTCACCGAAAAGGGCGAGAAGGAAGCAGTCCGCGGCGGTGAGCTGCTCAAGGACGCCGGTCTGCTCCCCGACGTCCTGCACACCTCCCTCCAGCGCCGCGCGATCCGGACCGCCCAGCTGGCCCTGGAGTCCGCCGACCGCCTCTGGATCCCGGTCCGCCGCTCCTGGCGCCTCAACGAGCGCCACTACGGCGCGCTCCAGGGCAAGGACAAGGCGCAGACGCTCGCCGAGTTCGGCGAGGAGCAGTTCATGCTGTGGCGCCGCTCGTACGACACCCCGCCGCCGCCGCTGGACCGCGACGCCGAGTACAGCCAGTTCGACGACCCGCGCTACGCGACGCTCCCCCCGGAGCTGCGCCCGGACACGGAGTGCCTGAAGGACGTCGTCGTCCGCATGCTCCCGTACTGGTTCGACAGCATCGTCCCGGACCTCCTCACCGGCCGCACGGTCCTGGTCGCCGCCCACGGCAACAGCCTGCGCGGTCTGGTGAAGCACCTGGACGGCATCTCGGACGAGGAGATCTCGGGCCTCAACATCCCGACGGGCATCCCGCTCTCCTACGAGCTCGACGCCGACTTCAAGCCGCTGAAGCCGGGCGGCACGTACCTGGACCCGGACGCGGCGAAGGCCGCCATCGAGGCCGTGAAGAACCAGGGCAAGAAGAAGTAGGGAAAGTGATCATGCCCCCCACCTGCGTCTTTCGGGCAGGTGGGGGGCCGCTTCATTTCTGGGGCCGTCCGTGGGCCGTCAGCACGGGGGCTCTGGCGGCTGGAACGCCGCGCTGATCGCCTTCCGTGCTCGGTCTCGGCTACTCGGCATCAGATGGGCGTACACCTTCAGCGTGAGGCCCGGATCGGAGTGCCCCAGGTACTCGCTGACGGCCTTGATGCTCTCCCCCGCGTCCAGCAGCACCGACGCGTAGAAGTGCCGTAGGGCGTGCATTCCGTGCTCACGGGCGGCGGCGTGCTCCCGGCTCTTCGCCATGGGGATGACGCCGACTGCCGCAAGAGCGGGCTTCCAGTGATCCTCATTCAGCGACGTGCGCCAGACATGCCCGCCAAGAGGGCCGGTGAAGATCAGCCGTTTCGTCACGGGCGGTCCGCCGGCGCGCATCCACGGCAGCGTGATCTCAACCGGCGGGAAGTGCTTCATGTGCCGCTTGAGCGCGTCGGCCACGGGGGCAGGCAGGGGCACGTCCCGCAGCTTGCCCCCCTTGGGCGGTGCGAAGACGGGCTGACTCAAGCTCAGCTTGAGCTGCTGGACAACGTGAAGCGTCTCGTTGTCGAAGTCCAGCCCCTCCACGGAGAGGCCGAGAATCTCGCCCTGCCTCAGTCCGCACCCGGCCCCTGCGTCGACCATGGGACGGAAGCGCTCGTTCAGGGCCTCCCGTACGGCGAAAACCCGCTCGGGCAGCCAGGGCACGACCCGTCGGGCCCCCATCTCCGGAAGCGACACCGTGCGCGAGTGGCAGGGGTTCCGCGAGAGGTACCCGTCCTCGACAGCCGCGCTCAGGATCGCCCGCACGTTGGAGAAGATGACGCGGGCGTACGAGCCGGACATGCTCGACGCTTCGAGCTGGGTGACGAACTCCCGGATATGGCTCGGCTGGAACGCTCCCAGGGGCCGCGACCCGATGCGCGGGAAGGCGTGCAGCTTGAGCTGAGAGCCGATGGAGGCCCGCGTGTTCGGATCCCCGCTCTGGCTGGCCAACCACTTCTCCCCGAACTCCTGGAACGTCATACGGGCCGCGCGCGGATCGATGTACTGGCCGCGCGACATGTCGGCTTCGATGCCGGTCAGCCAGTGCTCGGCCTTGCGCTTCTGTCCGTCAGGGAAGGACTTCGACTTCTCCGTTCCGTCGGGGCTGATGTAGCGGGCGCGGTAGCGCATGCCGGTGCCGTGGCGGTCGGTCTTGACCCTGACGGGCTTGCCGGTGGGGCCGGGTTCGGTCTTGTACCAGCGGTCTTGGATGTGGCCAGCCATGGGGGCTGACTCCTCTCGGTGTGGTGGCAGTCAGGGAGGGAGAGACAGGGGGTGTCGGGAGCCGTGGTTTCCGGGGGTTCGAGGGGTGTTCCGGGGGTGCCTCCCTGCCTCCCTGATTGGGTGTTGTTGCAGGTCAGGTTGGGGAGGTTGGGTCAGGGAGGCGGGTAGGGAGTTCTCCCTGCCTCCCTGACCCGGAGGGGTGTGCCTCCCTGGCCTGTGCGGTGCGGTGGGGAGGCAGGGACAGGGGGTCCGGGGTGGCTGCTGAGGGCGGTTTCCGGGTGGGTTCCGGGGGTGCCTCCCCAGCCTCCCCATGCTCCCCAACTGGGGTGTTGTCGCTGATCAGCGTGGGTGGGGCGGGTTGGGGAGGCGGTTGGGGAGAACTCCCCAGGATGTGCCCGCCTCCCCAACTCCCTCCCCGCCCGGTGGGGGTGCGCCTCCCCCTGTTCGGCGGGGGTTCCGGGCGGGGCACTGGCACCCCTTTACCGGCCTTACCTCGCAGGTGGGAGGCCCTTACCTGCCCCTCTACGGGGGTAAGGGGCCCCCGCTACCGCCGGGCCCCGGAGAAGGGGTCCAACGGCGGCCGGTCCACGGGCGTTCACGGGGCCCGGGGTAGAGGGGGAGGGCTCTACCTCCCCTTGTGCGGGTGGCGGGTCAGGCTGCGTCGCGGGCGGCTTGTTCGGTGATCCAGTCGCGGACGGCTGCGGGGTCGTAGCGGATGTGCCGGCCGATGCGGAAGCCGGGCGGTCCGGTGCGGCGCTTGCGCCAGTGGTAGACGGTCTCGATCGGGACGGACAGCAGCGCGGCCAGGTCTTCGGGGGTGAGGTAGCGGTCGGGGAGTCCGGCGCGGAGGGTGGCGCGGGGGTCGGTGGGCATCGTGGTGGTGACTCCTCGTGTCCGGGGTGCGGTGCGCGGAGGGTGTACCGGGGTGCCGTCCTAGAGAGTTGGTGTAAGCCAGCGTCCAGAGCGATCCAGCGTCCGCACTCTCGGGTTGGTGCAGGTCAGTTGGGGTGAGATGGGCGGACGCTGGGGCGGACGCTGCGGACGCTGGACGGCTTCAGCGTCCGCAGCGGGTGACACGTCCGGGCCGCTGTGCGGCGGCCCGGCCCGGAAGGGTCCCGGTCGTGTCAGTGCAGGTCGGGCGGGAATTCGTCCGGGTCCGGCGGGGGTTCCTCCGGCCAGAAGGAGCCTTGGTCGGGCTCGGAGGGTGTGGACGCTGACGTGTCCTCCGGCGCGGTCCGGGTGAGGATCAGCAGGCGACGCCGGTCGGGGTCCTTACTACGCTGCGTGTCGTCCACGGTGATCCCGATGGAGCGCAGGAGCGGGGCCAGCCGCTTGACCCTCCCTGAGGTCCGGGTCGGGTCCTTGGGCCAGTCAGGAGGCCGTACTCCGCTAGCCGGTTGGAGCTGTTCGAGGAGCTGGGCGGCGGTTCCCGTCCACGTTCCGGCCCGTGTCACCAGAGCGGCGAGAGCGGTGCCGAATAGGTCGCCTTCCAACGCGTCGCTGGCGACGTTCGAGGATGCGGCCAGGTAGTCCGGGAGGGTCTGCCAGCCGGTGACCTGGTCGACAGCGGCCAGGACGCGGGCGAAGTCGGCCATGCGCGGCATCGTGTCCAGCCGAACCGAGGGCAGCACTTCCAGGACCCCGGCCAGCAGGTCCAGCAGCGCACCGAGTACCGCGGGGCGGGCTTCCGCGAACGCCGCGTCCAATTCCTCTTCCGAGCGGCGGCGGGCTCCGTCGATGAGTTGGAGTTCCACCATCAGGATCCGTTCGGCCAGGTCTCCGGCCAACGCTCCGGCGTCGATGGTCGTCATAGCCAGCACGCGGCGGTAGGAGAGAACCACCACGTCGTCATCGGTGAACAGGGCCCGGTCCACCACCCCGTCACCGGTGACCGCCTTGCACAGGGTGTCCGACAGCCACCGGGGGATGATGCTGATGTTGTCCAGGCACAGGGCCCACGAGGTGAACGCCTGCCGGGACCACGCTTTCTCGTCGCGCGGCTGGCTACGCCTGGCGGCCGGGGACGGGTCGATGAGGTTGATGGCCATCTGGGCGGTCATGGACTTCCCGGTGCCCTGCTCGCCCTTGCACGTCAGGAT
This sequence comes from Streptomyces sp. rh34, assembly GCF_002551245.1. Classification (GTDB taxonomy): domain Bacteria; phylum Actinomycetota; class Actinomycetes; order Streptomycetales; family Streptomycetaceae; genus Streptomyces. The sequence continues at coordinate 19,531 of NZ_NTGZ01000045.1, read as the reverse complement.
CGGGTGGGGGATGTCGGGCAGCCAGGCCGCCGCCATCCACGCGGCCATCTGACGGAACGCGCTCTCGTCCATGTTCAGCATGGAGTGGAAGCGGGCCAGGCCGTCCGAGGTGCGGACGGGCACGGGCATGGGCGCCATGGCTCCGGAGCGGCGGAAGAGAACCGGGGCCCGGTCCACAACTTCCCAGCGGCCCGGGGACACCACGACCGCGCGGCCGTCGGCGGTGCCGAGGTCGACCACGATCCGCCCGTCCGGGGTGGAGCCGACCCGCAGGTGCACAGGTACGGGGTCGTTGTCCTCCGCGATCCCTTCCAAGACCGTCATGGCGTCCGCAAGGGCCGACTGCGAGGCAACGTCCCCGTCGAACGTGTCCGCGTACAGGCGGGCCAGACGCTGCCGCACCCCGGTCTTGCCCCGGAGAGGGAGCGCGAGGTTCGGGCCGTCGATGGCGACCGCGTAGGGGCGGGCGTCGGTCGACACGACGAACGTGTACCGCTCCCGCGCCAGGGCAACCAGGCGGGTTGCGGCCGACGGCTTCTTGCCCCCGTCCTCACCCGACTTCCCGCCCGATCGGCGGGCGTACGCGGTCGACCGGTCGGTGTTCACGGGCGGTCGACCGGTCGGGGCCTCGGGGCCGATCGTCGGGACGGGTCGGGGGTGGCCGTTCATCTGGTGCAGGTCGGTGCTCATGCGCTCACCTCTCGATCGGCCCGCTGTTCACACGTGTTCAGTCGGACGGCCCGCCGGGCGTGTTCGAGTCGGCCGACCCGCACCGCACGACGATCCGCTTTGCGGTGTTTCGTCTGGTCAGGGGTCGACCGTTCACCGGTCGTGCGGGCGTGAACGAGCCGGGCCAGCAGCAGCCAGTCCACCGCCTCCGGACCGAGCGCGATCGGGGCCGGTAGGTCCGACTCGTCGGGGTCGGTGAACACCGGGCGGTCGGCCGTGAACACCGACCGGTCGGGCGTGAACGTGTCGCCGGTCGGGTCGGTGTGACGGGGGGTGTGACGCGTCTCGTCACGCAGGTCGGGGCCGTACGTCCAGACGACCAGCAGCGCCAGCGACAGCGGAAGCCGGTCCGCCTTGGCGTGGTTGCAGGGGCGGCAGGCGAGCACGAGCGCACCGGCCGACCACGTCCGCAACAGCGATACCGGCACGACGTGATCAAGGGTCGCCTCCCGCAGCGAGACAAACGGCAGAGCGCAGTAGGCGCAGCGCTGTCCGTCGCGGAGGGCGAGCTGGTGCTTGCGGGCGCGGCGGCGGGTGGAGTTGAGGTGCTGGAATCCCACGTCTACCACTCCGCCCGCATCGAGCGCAGCCGCATCCCGTCCGGGCCCGCCGGCGGGGTCAGCCCGATCGTGTACCCGCCGGTGTCGGGGCGGACGATCAGCGGCAGGGGCTGCGATTTCGGGCCGATGGCCCGCAGGATGTCGAAGCAGAAGCGGCGGCGGTGGTAGTCCGGCAGCGCCTGCTTGTACAGCCACTCCGCATCGCGCTGCCGGTCAGCCGCCGGGCCTCCCAGCTCGGCGGACATGAGCGCCCCGAGCCGGATCAGGGTCTCGGTAGGGACGGCGGTCATGCCCTCGTGGAGGGAGCGGGAGACCAACAGGGCCCGCTGCGGGAGCTCCCGGAACGCGGCCTGGCGGTAGCGGTGCAGCGACGACAGGTACAGGGCGACGCCCGCTTCCCCGATGCTCATGGTGCGGGAGCGGGCCCCGGCGTACCAGAAGGACAGGGCGAGGCGGTAGGCGAAGCGGCGGCACGTGGCGACCTCGGGGAACTCATCCTCGGGCAGACCCGCGAAGACCTCGGAGGCTTCCGCGATCCCGACCGCACCGAGCGCCGCGACAGCGGTCCGCAGGGTGGCGTACAGGGTGTCCGTCGAGGGGACCGGGCAGGCGAACCCGTCGGCCATGACCTCGAACAGGGCGGCAGCCGCCTCGTTCACATCCACCTCGATCCCGCCCACGGGAATGGTGGGGAGGTCGTGACCCTCCCGCCTGCGGTCCATCTCCGCCAGGCAGAACACCGGGCCCGCCGGGGGCGCGACGTGCGCGTACAGGGCGTCCAGGGTGGCCGTCATGCCGACACCCCGAACGTGCGGGTGACCGCGATGGCGACATTGCGGGCGAAGGAGGCCAGGTTGGCGTCGCCCGCGTCCTCCGCCTCCGGCGTGCCCCGGTAGGCGGCCAGGGCCCGGCGGCCGTAGGACTCCATCGTGTCCAGGTCCGTCTGGAGCACCGCGTACTGAAGCGCCTCCCGGATGACCGACTCGTCGTTCAGTTCGTCCCAGGTCAGCGCACCCTCGAAGGTCAGCAGACCCAGCAGGTCCGTGAACGACAGGTGCACCGGCACCCGCACCGCGACCCGCACCGTCGGGTCCTGCGGCTCCGGGCCCCCGAACACGTCGATGTTGCTCGCCAGACGGTCAGCGGTCATACGCTCCGCAAGGATTCCAGGCATCATGGACTTACCCCTTCATGGGTTGAGGGAGCGGCTGCTTGCTTGGCGGTAGGAAGCCGCTCCCTGCTGGCTTGAGCCACTTACTGGCTTGAGCCAGTTGAGCATGACAGCGGAGCGGTCGTCAAGCTACTGGCTTGAGCCAGTTGTATCCTGGGGTCATGACTCCCCCTCGTAGCCGCGAGACCCAGCCCCCCGCCAGTAGGCTCATTGCGCAGGCCCTGAGATCCGCCATCGAGTCCGGAGAGCTCCGCGCCGGCGCCAAGTTGCCGTCGGAACGGACGTTGGCCGAGCAGTACGGCACAGCGCGGAACACCGCCCGGGAAGCAGTCCGCCTTCTGTCTGAGCAAGGTCTGGTCAAGGCGGAGCACGGCCGCGGCGTCTTTGTTCGCGAACCGCAGCGGCTCTTCCGGTTCGGCAGTGATCGTTACTCCCTCAAGAACAGGGAGAGCGGGCTGACGCCGTTTCGTCTGGAGGCCAAGAAGCAGGGCAAGACTGCGCGGATCGACGTGGTGTCGATCGCGAACGAGGAACCTCCCGTCGATGTGGCTGAGCGACTCGGCGTTCCGGCCGACACCGCCAGCGTTGTCCACCGGGAGAACCACTACTACGCCGACGAGGAGCCGGTTCAGATCGTCTCCACGTACCTCAAGTGGAGCGAGGCAGAGGGAACGCTTCTGACGCAGCCGAAATCGGGCCCGAACGGCATCTACGGCCGACTGGAAGACCTCGGGCACGTCATGACGACCATCAGGGACGAGATCACTGCCCGGATGCCCAGCCCGCACGAGGCTGCTGTGTTGCACCTGTCCCCTGGCGTACCTGTTCTGGAGGTGCTACACACCAGCTTCGACCAAGCGGGGGAGGCGTTCGAGGTCTCCCGCTACGTCCACAGGGCGGATGTGACCGGGCTCAAGTACGACCTTCCCGTCCAGTAACCAGAACCGGAGGCACTTCCATGAACGGCACCACGTCCGACGACGAGTTGCGCATTCGCCTGCGAGCACGCGGCGACCTGTCTCAGGCGGCGTCTGCCCTAGTTGCAGTGCATGAAGTGGACGGCTACCCCGTGGAAGGCGTAGAGGATCCGGAGAGGTGGCTGTCACCGCCCGAGCTGTTGGCCGCTTGGGTGGCGGAACTCTCCGGGCGAGTTGTGGGGCATGTGGCGGTCAGCGGCACACACGGGGGCCGGACCGGAGTGCTTGAACGGCTCTTCGTGCTCCCTGAGGCACGGCAGCGCCGAGCGGGCGAACGCCTGATTCGGGCTGCGGAGGAGTACGCGCAGGACCAGAATCTTTCCCTCGAACTGGAAGTGCTGGCCAAAGACGAAGCCGCTATCCGCCTCTACAGACGCCTAGGGTGGTCTGAGACTGGGCAGCGGGAGCACAAGCTGGATACGGGAGACGCGCACCCAGCGCTCACCTTCATGGCGCCCCGGGCGTTGGAGTCCTAGGCCGCCTAGCAGCAGCCGCAGCGAGCCTTGGAGGGACGCGTGACCGCAGAGGGGGCCGCGCAAAAGCCCCTGCTGCTAGACGCTAGGACCCAGCTCAGAAGCGTTTCTGCGTGCTAGCGACCCTGCTAGACCTAGCAGCAGCCCCCGCTAGGTCTAGCAGGGACTTCGTCGGCCTCGTGGCGTCCCCCGGGGGGAGGGGATAGAGCGAGCGGCAAGCCGCGCAACCCCTTGGCAGCTCGCTCCGCGAGCGCGCACCCCGCCGGCCGACTCAGCACCGTGACGCGGTGCAGGCCCGGCGGTCCGGGACCTGTCCGAGGGCTGGAGTTCTGCGTCACCGCGTCACCTGCGTCATCCACCCCGCCTGACCTGTGGTTTCAGGGTGACGCAGAGGGCCGGGGGTGCGTCATCGGTGACGCAGGGCCGCGTCACAGGGTGACGCAGGTGACGCACGATGACGCAGGATTCGGCCTCTGCGTCACCCCCTTTTTCCGCAGCTCAAAGCCCCTTTCGCTCCGCCAGGGTGACGCGGTGACGCAGACCTCCCCTACTTAGGAAAAAGAGGGGAGGTTTTTGTAGTGCCACAAGGGGTGGTGACTGTGCCAACAAGAGGAGCACCCCGCGCCGCTCGCCGGGGGGTGCTCCTCTTGCTTGTGAGCGGGAAGCGGAATCCGCACGGTCGGAGAGAACCCCGCGCCGGAGGAGAGGTCAGCGTCCGCAGCGTCCGCACCCCTCCACCTTAAGAGCCGTCTTGACCTGCGGTGATGCTCTTAAATGGTCGGGGGCTTGCGGACGCTGCGGACGCTAGCGGACGCTAAACAGTTTGTTGAGCGTCCGCACCGTTCCCGCAGGTCAGACACCATGCCGAACCCCTTGCGGACGCTGCGGACGCTGTCTTACACCAAATCTCTAGGATGGGTTAAAGGGAGAAGGAACCGGAACCGCACTCTTCGCTGCCTCTGTGCGATTGGGAGGGAGGCAGGAGACCCCCTGAAGAGCCTTCCAAGGACGCCACGCAGGGAGGGGGCTCGGGAGCTCCCACCACCGCCCCGCCTGCGTAGCTCTTGGAAGGCTCTTCAGCGGGGCGGACTGGCCGCTGACCGACGGGAAGAGACCACACCCCCGGGCCGGGTGGTCTCTTCTCCTCAACGACCCGCACCGCACAGGGCGTTGCGGCCGGACGATGAGACCCGCGCGCTCGCGCTAGCGAGCTGCTAAAGGCTGTGCGGCTTGCCGCTCGCTCTATGTTTTCCCTGAACAGCCTGATAGGGCCGCTAACAGCTAACACCCTGCTCAGAGCGGGTTGGAGGCGCTAGCAGCCCCTCTAGCGCTAGGGGTGCAGCCCTCTAGCGCTAGAGGCCCGAGGCTTGACGCTTGTCTTGTCGCCAGTCACCAGCCCTCCCGGGCCTGGCAGTCGACTGCCCCGCTCTCGCCTGCACCGCGACAAGCGACAAGCGACAAGCCGCATCCCCTCCGTGCGTCGGACTTCACGCGGGAAGAACCCACGGCACCACGTCCGGCGGCTCCTTCACCGCTCCTGCTGGGCCTCATAGAGCTCCCACGCACGCTCCAGGGTCTCCACCGCCGCCGGGATTGCCCCGCGCGCCTCCAGGTACTCCCGCTGACCGCTGAGCTGACGCCGACTCGGCCAGTCGGGGTCGGCAGCGACATCACGCGCCAGGTCTCCGATGGCGTTCTGGTCCTTCTTGTGAGTCTTCAACCATGCTGTGAAACTCGGGTTCTGGGCCATCTGTTCATCGTGCCATCGCCTTCCTCGCGCCGTACGGGAATCGCGGGCAGGCCACCTGTCGCGCGACCAAGGTGCATCGACCAGCCGGGCCGTCTGTGGGCCGTCAGACACCAACCAACGATGACCAACAACAACCAATGACCACCGCTCGACCGCAGGTCAGCGGCCATGCGTGGGCCTCTGAGCAGGGGTCAAAAGCGGGCCGGTCAGACCCAGGGCAAGAAGAAGTAGCCCACGTCCGCCGGCTCACCGAGCCCCTGCCCGCGGTGCGTCCGCGGGTGGGGGCCCGGTCTGCGAAAGGCCAGGTGGGCTGGAGCGGCGGAGCGGTCGCGGGCCGGTCACCACGGTGTCGACGTGGAGCCGTCCGGGGCGAGGCCGTAGCGCCACAGGCTCTCCCAGGCGGGGTCCCAGGAGCGGTGCAGTTCCGCCAAGTGGCGCAGCGCATCGTGAAAGCCGGCGTCCGCGGCAGCCCGGTAGAGCCGGTCGGCGTCCTCCGTCTCCCCGGATTCGGCGCGCAGTTTCGCCAGGACGGCCAGTGCGTCCACGTGGCCCGCCTGAGCCGCGCGCCGGGCGTAGGCGTCCGCCTTCTCATGGTGCCCCGCCTCTTCCTTGAGCCGGACCACCTCCCCCAGGACGCTGGTCTCCCCCTGGTCGACCGCGAGGTGGTAAAGCCGCTCGGCCTCTGCCGCCGACCCCGCTTCCTCCCGTAGTCGGGCGAGCTGGGCCAAGGCGCGGCCGCCTCCCGCCAGCGCCAGGCGTTCGGCTCCTTCGGGGTCGTCCGCGGACTCTCTGCGCCGTACGAACTCGTTGAGGGCGAAGCGGTTGCCCGATCTGTCGGCACGCAGAACGAGGCGGTCGGCCTCCGCGGCGTCCCCTTCCTTCTCCCGCAGGCGAGCCAGCAGCACGAGCGCTCCGGCGTTCCCGGCGCGCAGGGCGGTGTCCACCAAGCGTTCCGCGCCTTCGCGGTCCCTCGTCTGCTCACGCCGCCAGACGAGCTCCAGCAGAGCGAAGGTGCTTCCGGCGTCCGCCGCCACGCAGGCCATGGCCTCCGCCTCCGCGCTCGCCCCGGCCTGTTCCCGGAAGAGGGCCAGGGCCGCCAGTGCGTCGGCGCTCTTCCGGTTGGCCGCGGTACGGAACAGCTGGAGGGCCCCCGCCGGATCCCCCGCCTTCTCCCGCAGACGGGCGAGCTCCATCAACGCGACCGTGCTGCCCTTTCCGACCGCCGAACGCAGCAGACTCTCCGCCCGCTGCTTGTCACCGGCCTTCCTCCGCAGCCGGGCGTGTTCCACCAGGGCGAACACGCTTCCCTTCTGGGCCGCGTGGGCCAACAGGGTCTCCGCGCCCGGGACGTCTCCGGAGCGTTCGCGTGCGCGGGCCAACATCAGGACCGGGCGGACCTTGCCCCTCTCCGTGGCCTTGGCCACCAGGTCCTCCGCGTAGCGGCCGGACTTCTCCCGGGCCCGGATCAGCTCCGACAGCGCGTACGTGCTTCCGGCCTCCAACGACGCGAAGGCGAAGACCTCCGCGCTCTCGTGGTCTCCGGCCGCTTCCCGGGTACGCACCAGCTCCGCGAAGGTGCTGTACCCGCCCCGCTCGGCGGCGGTCCTGCGCAGGCGCTCCGCGCCGTGCTCGTCCCCGCCTTCCAGCCACAGCTGGGAGAGCTTGATCAGACAGGTGCCGTTCCCCTGATGGGCCGCGTGGACGGCCAGGTCCTCCGCGCCTGCCCGGTGACCCGCCAGACTCCGCAGCCGCACGAGCGCCCACCGTGCGACGTTGTCGTTCCGGTACGCCTTTTCGTAAAGTCTCGCTGCCTCGTCGGTGTCTCCGGTGCCCTCTCTCAACCGGGCGAGGCGGGGCAGGACGGCGGTGTTGCCCTCTGCGGCGGCCCGCTGGTAGAGCTCGGCGGCCGCCCGCAGCCGTCCGCGCGTCTCGGCGGCGACTCCTAGCGCGGCGCAGTCGTCGGCGCTCGTGCAGTGCCGCGCCGCCGCCTGCCAGAAGGTGGCGGGCGGGCAGGACAACCGGCGATCCACGCGGCCCTGTTGTTCCAGGTAGTCGGCGAGTCGGTAGGCGGGCTCCCGGGCTTCGTCACCCCGGTACGGGGCCTGGGTCAGCGGCCCCAGCACGCCGTAGCAGGGCTCGGCGCAGAAGGCGAGCGCATCGGCCATCCAGTCGGGGCCGAGCAGGGTGAGCTCCCGGTCCGTGAGGTACCCCTCCGCCGCCTGCTCCAGCAAGTCGTGCCGCAGAACCGGGCCGTGGCCCAGTCGCCGGTAGTCCATGGCCGCGTGGATCAGAGCCATGGCCCCGGGAGTCGCGGTCCGGTAGCGCGTCATCAGGCGGGGCACACCGGCGAGGAACTGCGTGATCTCCCCGTCGGCCGCACCGGCCAGCGCGCTCTGCAGTCGCGGGTCTCCGTCGGCCTGTTGCCAGGCCTGCTCGATGTCGAGGTCGGTGAACGCCTTCGGGACCACGATGTGGCGGCCGATCCCCGTCAGGAGCTTGCGCTGCTGCTCGTACCGGTCCTCGCAGCCGGTGGCGGACGGGGCGGTGAGCGGGTCCCAGAACCTCGGCCAGATCGTCGCCAGGATCAGGACGGGAGCGCGCCGTCGATCGTCAAGGGCCGTACGCAGGGCGGAGGTGACGCTTTCGGCGGTCCTGGGGTCCTGGGCAAGGAGGTAGTGCTGTGCTTCGTTCAGCCAGATGACCGTCCGGGGCGACACCTCCTTGATGTGGTGGAGGGCCGCGTCGGGGCGGGACGGGTCGTACGGGTGCCATACGCGCCACCCCTCGGGGAGCCGGCGCAGCGCCTCTCAGCAGGTGCGGGTCTTTCCCGTCGAGGACTCGCCGACCAGAGTGACCATGACGCTCTCGCCCCGGCTAGCCCGCTCCACGGCTCCGTTGAGCTCGCGGTCGTGCGCCCGCTCGACGTACAGCGGCAGAGCGGGTAACGACTTCTGCCCCGGTACGGTGATGGCGGGGTGCACCTCCAGGGCGAAGGGATCCAGCTCCTTCACCGGGGCGCCGAGGGGTTCGGCCAGGCGGGCCGCGACCCACATCTCCTTGATCCGACGCCCCGCCTCGTCGGCGTCCGCGCCCGCCATGCGGGCCAGCAGCACCGCGACGGAGACCACGTCCTCCTGCCCTGCCGCCAACTCCTCGGATCCGATGATGCGGTGGACGGTGGCCTTCGACGGGCTGCCCGGGAACGAGTCGTCGTGCTCGATGGCGCTCACCACACTCTTGAGCGGAGGGGTACCCGCCTCCAGGTAGAGCCGGTACAGGCAATCCTTCAACTCCCGCACCGCAGTGGGCCCCACGGCAAGAGGTTTGGGGATGCACCGCTGGCTCCCCAGGCGCTGCGTACTCCGGTGACCCGACATCGAAACATCCTTGCGTATCCGAACAGCAGTCACACACGAAGTGACCGATTGACGAGATGGTCGGGCACGACCCCACCGGGTCGATCACCACGGTGATCGGCGTGCGGACCGCGCCGAGGTCGCCCGACCGCCTTCTGGCCGGTGGATCACGGGAACACCCACCTGATGACCCCGTCGGCCATCGCTCCGACCACGGCGGTGACGGCGCTGCCCAGCAGCACTCCCCCCAGCATCAGACGTTCGCGGCGACTCAGCTTGCCTCGGGTCATGGCGGGGCTCCCCTCCCGGTCGACGGCTCCGGCCGAGCACCGGTCCGTTACCCAAGAGTTCCCGATTCGGGTCAGCCCTGGACGAGTTGAGACGGGTCCTGGCGCCCCACCGTTCTCCGGGGCGCCAGGGGGCGGTGGTCGGGGAAGCCTCAGGCCACCGGCTTCCGCCAGACCGAGATGTGCTGGTCCGAGTCCTCGGTGAACGGCGCCCCGTGCCAGTCCGCCACGCGCTGTTCCAGCTCCAGGCCGGCGATGCGGGCCATCAGGTCGAGCTCCGCCGGCCAGGCGTACCGGTGCCGGGAGTTGGCGCGACGGTAGTGGCCGTCCTCGCCGTCGCGGGTGAAGTGGTGCGAGACGAGGATCTGTTCGACCAGGTCGAAGGTGTCGAAGCCGAGATGCCGGTCGGACACGTCGAACGGCACCGCGATCTGACCGGGCGGCAGCAACCGCAGGGGCGGCACGCCCAGTTCGATGACGAACCGGCCGCCGGGTGCCAGGTGGCGGGCCGCGTTGCGGAAGCACTCGACCTGCTCGTCCTGGGTGAGCAGGTTCGAGATGGTGTTGTAGACGAGGTAGACCAGGGTGAACTCGCCGGGGACGACCGTGGTGGCCATGTCCCCGATGGTCACCGGGAGGGTCTCCTCGTCCACCTTGCGGCGGAGCACCTCCGCCATCGGCTCGGACAGTTCGATGCCCGCCACCGGCACTCCGCGCTCCCGGAGCGGCACGCCCACGCGTCCGGTCCCGATGGCGAACTCCAGCGCCCTGCCGGATCCGGCGAGCCGGGCGAGGAAGGCGAGTGTCGGTTCGAGGGCGGCGGCCGAGGAGATCTCGGCTTCCTCGGCGTCGTAGCGGTCGGCGGTCTCTCGGTTCCACAGTTCGCTGCTCGTCACGGGCGACCACTCTGCCGGGCGCCCGGGAGCTCTGTCGACGCGATTGATGGCGGCCGGCTCCCGTGCGCAAGCTCCGGATACGCGTCCCATGTACGGGTGTTGGCGGGGTTTTCGGGCAGGCTCGCGGTTCTGTGAGGGCGCGCTGTCAGTGCCCCCTGCCACCATGGTCATCATGGCGACCTACCTGCTCACCGACATCGAACAGGCCCTCCGCAGCAGTTGGAGCGCCGAGACCTGCACCCCGGAGTACCGGGACCGCTGGACGCCGGACAATCCGGCGCGCGACCAGTGCGGGGTGACCGCCATGGTGCTCAACGACCTGCTCGGCGGGGAGCTGATCCGGGGCGAGGTCCATGTCGACGGGGTGCGCACCGACTTCCACTGGTGGAACCGCCTGGGCCCGGGCGTCGAGATCGACCTGACCCGGGAGCAGTTTCGGCCGGAGGAGGTCGTCGTCGGCGGTGACGTCATCGTCAGGCCGCCCGTCAGCGAGTGGCGGCGGCTTCAGGAGGAGTACGCGATCCTGCGCGACCGGGTCGCGGAGAGGCTCGGGCGGGACTGAGGACCGGTGACGGTCCGTGCCGTGCCGCGCCGCCGTCGGACCATGCGGGCCGAGCCGGGGCGCAGCTTCGGCGCACCCCGGTCGGGCGCCGCGTAGTTGCGACGTACCTGGTTCCGTCGCCGCGTAGTTGCGACGTACCCGGTCCGCCGCCGTCCGCCGCCGTGTAACTGCGGCGCACCCCGGTCCGTGCCCGATCCGTGACCCCGCCGGGGCCGCCGAAGTGCCCCTCGCACGCACTACGGTGGGCCCATGCCGTCCGTGTGCTTCCAGGGCAAGGAGATCGAGGAGAGCGATCATGGGTGAGTCTCTGAAGACCTTCGTCGGCGGTGCCGAGGTCGAGGTTCCCAACAGCATCCCGGCCATCCGGGCCGCGTTGCCCAAGGAGAGACGCGAGGAGTTCGATTCCGCGATCAACGAGGCCGGGGTGCACGAGATTCAGGCCGTCATGCGGCACTGGATGCTGGAGGCCGTCCCCGATCCCGAGGCCGAGAAGATCCTGGACCGGCTGGCGCAGGACGAGGCCGAGAGGCGGAGCGTCGCTTGAGCTTCCGCATCTCCTACGCACCGCCCGCCGACGACACCCTGGCCAAGATGCGCGGCGGCGAGGTCTTCCGCGACGAGATGGCCCGCACCCTCGGCGAGGAGCCGTACGGCCACGCGTCCTCCGCCGTCAAGAGCGAACAGGACCGGCGTGAGGCGACCGTCTCCGGGGCCATCGTCCTCTACTACGTCTCCCGGTCCGTCCTGACCGTCACCGTCGTCCGCCTCGTCCCCCTGCCCTGACCACCCGAGGGGCGGGCGGGAAGGGCGGGGGCGCGACGCGGCCTCCGTACGTCAGGCGAGCTTCTTGTCCTGTGCCGCCACGACCTCGACCGGCACCTCGAACTTCACGTCGCCGCCCGCCGCCGCCAGGTTGAAGGAGAAGAACGTCGCCACGGTGGCCTCCTTGCGCAGCGCCACCAGCTTGAACGGGGCCGTGTCGCCGTCGTCCTCGGAGGTGACCGTCCAGGCCGCGGCCTCGTCGCCGCCGGTGACCTTCTCCTCGGCGATCGAGGCGACCTTCGTCGGCGTACCCGCGACCGTGGCGGTGAAGCCGCCCGCGCAGTCGGCCGCGGCCTTCTTCAGCGCGGCGAACGCGTCCGGGCCCGCGGTCCCCTCGTACGAGTGCAGCGCGACGAAGGTGGACGTCAGGTTGAAGGCGTCCTTGAACGCCTCCCCGGCTTCGCCGTCCGCCATGTCCTCCAGCGACTTCTTCTTGCCGTCGGTCTTCGGCTCGTCGATCACCTTGCGCTTCGTGGTGGCCACCGAACCCTTCTGCGCCACGCCGAACATGGCGTGGGCGACCGGCAGGCAGCCTTCCTTGTCGACCGTGACGCCGTCCGCCGGGACCTCGTCGGCCGGGCCGGCCTTGGTGACCTTGCGGCCCTCCACGTCACCCTGGGCGAGGGTGGCCTTCTCCAGCTCGGCGGCGGTGAGCGCCTCGGCCGGGGCCTTCGGGGCCGAACTGCTGCCGTTCGACGCGCCCTTGTCGTCCTTCCCGTCCTTCTTGTCGGCGTCCGACGTGGAGCCGCAGGCGGTGGCCAGCAGGGTGAGGGCTGCCGCGGAGGCGGCGAGGGCGGTACGGCGTACGGCAGTGGCGCGCATGGTTCTACTTCCTGCAATCTCCGGATCGGGGCAACCGCCCTCCCCCGTGCGGCACTTCGACGCCGTCTGGGACGGGCCGTCGCAGTGATCCACACCTTACGATCGAACCTGTGAGCGATGACCGGTCCGCTGACACCCTCCGGTGATCGTGATTCTGCTGTGATCACCCTGTGAACACACTGTGTGGCGCCGCTGTACAACCCCGCCGCGCAGGCCGTCGGCCCCGCGTCGCCTGCTCACTCCGCCCCGCGTCGCCTGTTCACAGAGAGCCGTCGGGGAGATCGGCAGGAGCCGGGCGTCAGCTGTCGGACGAACCCCGGGTCAGATGACTGAACGCGTCCAGGTTCCGGGTGGACTCGCCGCGCGACACCCGCCACGCGTACTCCTTGCGGATCGAGCTCGCGAAGCCGAGCTCCAGGAGGGTGTTGAACGCGCCGTCGGCCGCTTCGAGCACCACGCCGAGCAGCCGGTCCAGCTCCTCGGGGGTGACCACCGACAGCGGCAGCTTGCCGACCAGGTAGACGTCGCCGAGCGAGTCGATCGCGTAACTCACCCCGAACAGGCGGAGGTTGCGCTCCAGCAGCCAGCGGTGCACCTCGGCGTCGTTCTCGTCGGGGTGCCGGACGACGAACGCGTTGAGGGAGAGGGAGTGCTTGCCGACGATCAGCGAGCAGGTCGTCGACAACTTGCGGGTGCCGGGCAGGGTCACGACGTAGTTGCCGCGCTCCGGGCTCTCCCATACGAGCCCGGCGTCGTTCAGCGTCGCCTCGATGACCTGGGCCGCTGCGGTTTCGTCCGGTACGTCAGCCATGCAGCGAGCGTACGACAGGAGCGCCCCGCGCACGGCACGGGACCGGCGTCACCCGCACCACGAGGCGGCGGCCCCGACCGTGCTCAGCCGTGGTGCGCCCGGGCCCGGCGGCGGTGGTCGCAGAGCGCGGCCGTGTACACGTCGGCGGTCGCCGAGGCGGCCGTGTCCCAGCCGAAGGACTCGGCGTGCGCCGCGGCGGCCGCCCCCATCCGCTCGACCAGCTCCGGCGCGTCCGCGAACCGCCCGAGCGCACGGGCGTACGCCTCCGGTTCGTGCCCCTGCACCAGGAAGCCGCCGACCCCGTCGCGCACCGCCACCGGCAGCCCGCCCACGGCAGCGGCGACCACCGGGGTGCCGGTCGCCTGCGCCTCTATGGCGACCAGCCCGAAGGACTCGCTGTACGACGGCATGACCAGCACCGACGCGGCCCGGAACCAGTCGGCGAGCCGGTCCTGGCCCACCGGCGGATGGAACCGTACGACGTCGGCGATGCCGAGGCGGGCGGCCAGCTTCTGGAGGCCCTCGGGCTTGGCGAGTCCGCTGCCGCTCGGGCCGCCGACCACCGGCACGACGATGCGGGACCGCAGGGACGGTTCCCGGTCCAGGAGCACCGCCACGGCGCGCAGCAGCACGTCCGGGGCCTTCAGCGGCTGGATGCGGCCCGCGAAGAGCGGGATCAGCGCGTCCTGCGGCAGGCCGAGCCTGGCCCGCGCGGCGGCGCGGCCGTCGGCCGGGCGGAAGCGGTCCAGGTTGACGCCGGGGTGCACGACGGCGACCGCGGCGGGATCCGCGTCGTAGAAGCGGACGAGCTCGGCGGCCTCCTCGGCGGTGTTGGCGATCAGCCGGTCGGAGGCGTTCACGATCTGGGTCTCGCCGATGACCCGGGCGGCCGGCTCGGGGGCGTCGCCCTCGGCGAGCGCGGCGTTCTTGACCTTGGCCATGGTGTGCATGGCGTGCACGAGCGGGACGCCCCAGCGCTGGGCGGCGAGCCAGCCGACCTGGCCGGAGAGCCAGTAGTGGGAGTGCACGAGGTCGTAGTAGCCGGGGCGCTGGCCGGCCCAGGCCTGCATCACGCCGTGCGTGAAGGCGCAGAGCTGGGCGGGCAGCTCCTCCTTGGCGAGCCCCTCGTACGGGCCGGCGTCGACGTGCCGGACCAGGACACCGGGCGCCAGCTCGACCGCGGGGGCCAGCGAGCCGGTGGTGGCCCGGGTGAATATCTCGACCTCGATGTTGATCGCGGCGAGGCGCTTGGCCAGTTCGACGATGTAGACGTTCATCCCGCCCGCGTCGCCCGTGCCGGGCTGGTGGAGCGGTGACGTGTGCACGGAGAGCATCGCGACGCGGCGTGGCTTGCGGGAGGCCCCGGAGAAGCCTCCGGGAAACCTGAGGCGCGCGGCCGTGCGGGTGGAGCCGAGCCGGGAGACGTACTGGCTCACCTCGTCGGTCCTCCTCGATCGGGGCATGCTGACCGGAGGGCACGGGGGTCCTCCGAAGGGCGAGAACAGTGGAATCCCGCCTTTCATTTCCGCTTTGCCAAATCATTACGTTGCCGGGCGGCGCGTCGCACGGCAACGACACGGCCTCCGGGCATCCGTCCCGGCCCGCCCCGCCTCGTCGCATACGCTCGACCCATGCGCCAGCGCCCCATCGGCACCGCCACCCGCGGGACCACCAACCCGAACCGGCTGCGCCGCATGGACCGCTGGATCGCCGACGCGCACGGCCCCGCCCTGCGCCGCGCCGGTACGCCGGTCGCCGTCGACCTCGGTTACGGGGCGGCCCCCTGGACCGCGGTCGAGCTGCTGGGCCGCCTGCGCACCGCCGAGCCGCGCACCGCGGTGGCGGGCATCGAGATCGACCCGGAGCGGGTCGCCGCCGCGCAGCCGTACGCCCGCGAGGGCCTCACCTTCGTGCACGGCGGCTTCGAGGTCCCGCTGGACGCCCGGCCCCTGCTCATCCGGGCGGCGAACGTGCTGCGCCAGTACGACGAGGACCAGGTCGCCGAGGTCTGGGCACGGCTGTGCTCCCGCCTCGCCCCGGACGGGCTCCTGGTGGAGGGGACCTGTGACGAGATCGGGCGCCGGCACGTCTGGGTGGCCCTGGGGCCCGAGGGCCCGCGCACGGTCACCTTCGCGACCCGGCTCGGCTCGCTGGAGCGCCCCTCGGACCTCGCGGAACGCCTGCCGAAGGCGCTGATCCACCGCAACGTGCCGGGCGAGCCGGTCCACGCGTTCCTGCGGGACTTCGACCGGGCCTGGGCGACAGCCTCCCCGTACGCCTCGCTCGGCGCGCGACAGCGATGGATCGCGGCGGTGCGGGCGGTGTCGGCCGACTGGCCGGTGGCGGACGGGGTACGGCGGT
The DNA here is from genome assembly GCF_002551245.1 of Streptomyces sp. rh34. Taxonomy (GTDB): domain Bacteria; phylum Actinomycetota; class Actinomycetes; order Streptomycetales; family Streptomycetaceae; genus Streptomyces. The sequence goes on along the minus strand of NZ_NTGZ01000045.1, from coordinate 3,954 downwards.
GGCGGCAGGGCGAGATCACCGTGCCGTGGGACGCGCTGCGGCCCAACAGTCACTGAGCCGTTGCCCGGAAGGGCAGAAATCCTCCGCTCCGGGAACGCCTCGGGGGCATCGTTCGTCCCAGTGAGGGGAGAAGGCGCAGGCCGAAGCGGAACGCGAGCCGGGCAGGCCGGGGGGAATCATGACGAAGCAGCCCTGCGGGGGCGGTATGTGACGCGTCAGGTGCCGTCGGCCTCTGTTGCTTTACGGGACGACATGGCACGATCGCGACGTTGCCGAAAAGTTACTGACGGTAAGTCAGATGTACGGTATCCGGCCTCTGTTGCTTTTCCCGGATGCACGACATTCATAGCCTTCGTCACCTCTATCGCTTTTGTCATCTTCGTTACCTTCGCCATCTTCATCAACTTTGCCGCCTTCGTCCGGAGGCGGGCCCGGAGTAACCGCCCGGAGGGGGAGCTCGTGAACCGACGCCACTGCGCCACTGCCGCCATCACGCTGGTCTGTGCGCTGGCCCTGCTGACGTCCACGGGACAGGCCATGGCCGCCCCGGTGCCGGAGCCCTCGCCCGCCCCCTCCTCCTCCGCCGGCTCGCCGCCCCGCTACTCCAACGCGGACCTCGAAAAGGTCCGCGAGCAGATCGACACGCTGTACCGGAAGGCGGGCGCGGCGACGGACGCGTACAACCTCGCCGAGGAACAGACGAAGAAGCAGTCCGGCGAGATCGTGAAGCTGGCCAAGGCGATCGTCGACGGCCAGGCGAGCATCGCCGCCCTGAAGGACCGGGCCGGGGCCCAGGCCCGCGAGCAGTACCGCAACGGCGGCCTGCCGCCCGGCGCGCAGCTGGCCCTGAGCAACGACCCGAAGCTCTTTCTGGACGGGCTCAACAAGGTCCGCCAGAGCCAGCAGGCCTCCAAGTCGCTCATGACCGAGCTGACCCAGACGCAGGAGGACCTGGAGACGTACACCCAGGACGCCAGCGCGAACTGGGAGAAGCTGGAGACGATCCGGGTCAAGCAGGCCAAGGCCAAGAAGAAGATCAACGCCCAGATCAAGGCGGCGGAGAAGCTCGAGTCGCAGTTGGAGGAGAAGGAGCGCGACCGGCTCCGCCAACTGGAGCGGAACGCCGCCGACAAGGCGCAGACCGCCTGGCTCTCCTCCGGCACCGTCAAGGACGTCAGCGGCGAGGCGAGCGAGAGCGGAGCGGCGGCGGTGGCCTTCGCGACGGCGCAGATAGGCAAGCCGTACGTCTGGGGAGCCGAGGGCCCCGGTTCGTACGACTGCTCCGGACTGACCTCGCAGGCGTGGCTGGCGGCGAAGCGCCCGATCCCGCGCACCTCGCAGGAACAGTGGCGGCTGCTGCCGCGTATCGACATCCAGGACATGCGCCCCGGCGACCTGATCATCTACCACGCCGACGCCAGCCATGTCGGGATGTACGTCGGCGACGGCTTGATCGTCCACGCCCCGCGCCCCGGCCGTAACGTCACACTGGCGGGCGCGGGCACCATGAAGATCCTCGGCGTGGTCCGCCCGGACAAGTAGGACCGACCGCGTACGCAGGACCGGGCGCGTACGCAGGACCGGGCGCGTACTCAAGACCGGGCGCGTACTCAAGACCGGGCGGCCCGGGCGGGGAGGCGGCCCTCCGGCCCCGTGCGCGGGGCCACGTGATCGAGGCCACGCCCCCGCTCGTGGGCGCGTGATGTTTGTCATGTGCGCCTCCCCGCCGTCTGGGCGGCCCATCGCGCCGGATCCGTGTCGGGACGCGGCTTATGGCGGCGCACACGACGGGGGCCGGCCCCCGTGCGCCATTCCGTTCCCCCACCGCGGACCGCTATCGTCCCCGACTGGCGGATCGTCGATCGTCGACCCGCCGCGCCCTCGGGGGGAGGGAAGGAAACTCGAACCGATGCCCGTACCCGTACCTCAGCAGCGATCCGTTCCCGCTGCGGAGACCTCGCACGGCGACCTCACCCTGCTGGTGATCGAGGACGACCCGGCGGGCACCACCATCACCGTCCCCGAACTCTCGGCAGCCGCCGGGACCCGGGTCCGTGTCCGTACCGCCCGCAACCTCACCGAGGCCGCGCGGCTGCTCACCGACGACGTCGACTGCATCCTGCTGGACCTGGCGCTGCCCCTCACGGGCGGCGGGGCCGGCCCCGGCACGCCCCCCGCAGGCGCCGGGACGGCCACCACCGGCACGTCCGGCGGCGGCTCCCGGCCCGAGCCCGTCTCCGAGCGGGCCGACGAGCTGGCGGCCCTCACCCACGTACTCCGCATCGCGCCGCTGCACGCGGTCCTCGCGCTGACCGCGCAGGACGACACGGAGCTGGCGGCCGAGGCGGTCCGGGTCGGGGCGCAGGACTACCTCTTCCGGGGCGAGCTGGACGCGCGCGTCCTGAGCCGCGCCATCCGGTACGCCGTGGAGCGCAAGCGCGCCGACATCGCCCTGCACCAGCTGACCGAGTCCCGGCTGCGCGCCCAGGAGAACGCCCGCCTGGAACGCGGCCTGCTCCCCACCCCGCTGCTGGACGGCTCCGGCCTGAGCTTCGCCGCCCGCTACCGCCCCGGCCGCAGCCGTGCCCTCCTCGGCGGCGACTTCTACGACGTCGTCCGCACCCCGGACGGCACGGTGCACGCGATGATCGGCGACGTCTGCGGTCACGGCCCGGACGAGGCGGCTCTCGGTGTCGAGCTGCGGATCGCCTGGCGGGCGCTGACCCTGGCCGGGCTGTGCGGGGACGAGCTGCTCTCCACGCTCCAGCAGGTGCTGGAGCACGAACGGCAGAGCGAGGAGATCTTCGCGACGCTCTGCACCGTGGACATCGCGCCCGACGGGCGCCGGGCCGGCCTCTGCCTGGCCGGGCATCCCGCGCCGCTGCTCGCCCGCCACGGCCTGCCCGCCCGGCTGCTCCCGTACGAGGACGGCGGCCCGGCGCTGGGGCTGCTGCCGCGGGCCCGGTGGCCGCGCCGTCAGGTCGAGCTGGGCGGCGCCTGGAGCCTGATGCTGTACACGGACGGGCTCATCGAGGGGCGCGTGGGGACCGGCGGCAGCGAGCGGCTCGGCCAGGACGGCATGGTCGCGATGGTCAACAGCCGGCTGGAACAGGGGCTGGCGGGCGAGGAGCTGCTGGAGGCGGCGGTCGCCGAGGTGCGGGAGCTGAACGGCGGCGAACTGACCGACGACGTGGCGGTCCTGCTGCTGGGCCGCGACCCGGAGCGGATACGACGATGGGGCGGCAGCGCACCGCGCTCCCACCCCGCGTCCGTCGACCGGCCGCCGTGCCCGCCCCCGAGAGCGGCGAGGGCTCAGCGCCCGCCGTTGTAGGGACCGTACGGGCCGTCGCTGCTGGAGCCGCCGCTGCGGCCACCGCCGCCGCCCGAGACCGCCTTGAGCGCGGGGCGCACGTCCACCATGAACACGATCGACGCGACCACGCCCGCGAGCTGCAGGAACAGCATCGGGATGAGCAGGTTCACGGCGACGGCGACGCCGAGGATCACCAGCCAGAAGGACTTCTTCTTCTTGTCGGCGGCCCGGTAGGCGTCCTCACGGGCGGTCGCCGCGAAGACGAACGCGACCACGGCCAGCACCAGCATCGCCAGATAGAGCAGCTGGAGGAGCGAGCCGAACGCTGAGAGCAACATGGTGTGTACCGCCTAGTGAGTGGAGGAGCGCCCTGCGGCCGGAAGGGCCAAGGTACCGGGACAACGAGCCGGCCACCCGTAAAGGTGCCCGCCCCGCGCCCCGGTCACGCGTCCCGCGTACCTCGTCCCGGAAGAACCCGTGGGGGTCACTTGTCGGCGGGCGGCGGGGTCTTCCTGGCCGCGGGCTTGCGCGGCGCGGGGGTCTTCTTCGCGGGCGCCGCCTTGGCCTCGGCGGACTTCGCCGGTGCGGCGGGCTTGGCCTCGGCGGGCGCGGCCTTCGTCGCGGCGGGCGCGGGCTTCGTG
>NZ_NTGZ01000448.1 GCF_002551245.1 Streptomyces sp. rh34 | reverse complement strand
GCGCAGGGCCGCGTACCGCCGGTACTCGGCGTCGGCGGCGGAAGCCGTGAGGGCCACGGCCGCCAGGCCCCGGACGCGCAGCCGGCCGCCGGGGACCCCCGAGCGGTCGAGCAGGCGCTGGATCTCGGGGGAGGCGATCACCTCGTCGAGTGCGCGTCCGTAGTCGGATCTGTCCTCGTCCCCGAGCCGGGAAGGTCTGCCCATGCTGTCCCTCGGTCGACACAGATGTGACGACACCTGTGTGGTGGGTGTTCCGCCCGCCGGACCGCGGGGGTGCGCACCCCCGCGGCTGTCCGGTGAGGCGTTCGAGACGTGTCGGAGGCACTTTCTAGAGGTGCTGCGCGACCGCGGGCATCAGGTCCTGGAAGGTCCGACCGTCCGCCGCCGCGCCGATCGCGGTCATCTGCCAGCCCGAGCCGGACCGCTGGACCTTGGCCATGATCTGGGCGGTGTTCCGCCCGCCGCCGGTCAGGGTGTACCGGGCCAGCTCCTGGCCGTTGCTCTCGTCGACCAGACGGCAGAAGGCCGCCTCGACCTCCTCGAAGGTCTGGCCGGTGAACGAGTTCACCGTGAAGACGATCTGGTCCACATGGACCGGCACGCGCCGCAGGTCGACGACGATGGACTCGTCGTCACCGCCCTGACCCGCCCCGCCGACCCGGTTGTCCCCGGTGTGCTGGACCGAACCGTCGTCACTGGTCAGGTGCTGGAAGAAGACCACGTCCTGCGGGGTCCGGCCCGCGAAGAGCACCGCCGAGGCGTCCAGGTCGATCTCGCGGGCGGTCAGCCGCGCCAGGAATCCCTTACGGGGAGCGGACTTCCAGCCCAGTCCCATCCGTACGACGCCGAGCTCGCCGCCGCCGGACTTGGTGAGGCTGACCTGCTGGCCCTTGGTGAGGTTGATCGTCATCGTTCCGCCTTCGGTGACTGGGTGCCTGGGGTGACTTCGGTGGGGCGTGCGCTGCCGGGGCCCGGCGGCTCAGAGGCTGACGCCGAAGTCGGCGACGATGCCGCTCAGGCCGGATGCGTAACCCTGCCCGACCGCACGGAACTTCCACTCGGCGCCGTGCCGGTACAGCTCGCCGAAGACCATCGCCGTCTCGGTGGACGCGTCCTCGCTCAGGTCGTAACGTGCGATCTCCGCGCCGCCCGCCTGGTTCACCACCCGGATGTACGCGTTGCGCACCTGGCCGAAGCTCTGACCCCGGCTCTCCGCGTCGTGGATCGAGACCGGGAACACGATCTTCGCGACGGTCGCGGGCACCGAGGCGAGGTCGACCTTGACGATCTCGTCGTCGCCCTCGCCCTCGCCGGTGAGGTTGTCGCCGGTGTGCTCGACCGACCCGTCGGGGCTCCTGAGGTTGTTGTAGAAGACGAAGTGCTCGTTGGACAGCACCTTGCCCGCCTCGTCGCAGAGCAGCGCGCTCGCGTCCAGGTCGTAGTCGGTGCCTGTGGTCGTGCGGACGTCCCAGCCGAGACCGACGAGGATCGCGGTCAGGCCCGGGGCCTCCTTGCTCAGCGAGACATTTCCGCCCTTGGCGAGGCTCACGCCCATGATGTTCTCCCTTGTGCGACGGGTTTTCACGTGGTGGCGGCCACGCCACGGGTGACGGCGCGGGCACGCTGCGACTACAAGAAAAATCTACAGCACTGTAGATTTTCTGGGCCAGGAGGCGTTCGGCCCGGCCCCGGCCGGTCGCCGGTCCCTCCGCCGACTGGATACGATTTCCCGACACCCGGCAGGCGGGACGCCACGGCCGGGCGGCCGAACGGACAGAGCCGGGCGGACGGATGGAGAGAGGGGTCGGGCCGTGGACGCCGAAGGAGCCGGTGGCGAGCGGGAATCGCCTGTCCGCAGGCGTGGACAGGGCGAGCTGGAGGCCCAGGTGCTGTCGGTGCTGGGCGGGGCGAGTGAGCCGGTGACCGCCGCCTGGGTGCTGGAACGGCTCGGCGCGGGCCTGTCGTACAGCACCGTCATCACGATCCTGACGCGTCTGCACGCCAAGCAGGCGGTCACGCGCACCGGGCGGGGGCGCCCCGTCCTGTGGGAGCCCGTGGCGAACGAGGCGGGGCTCGCCGCCCTGCGGATGCGCCGGCTCCTCGACAAGCAGAGCGACCGCGACGCGGTGCTCTCCAGCTTCGTCTCCGTCCTCTCCTCGCACGACGAGGACCTGCTGCGTGCCCTGCTCGCCGAGAGCGGTCCCGGCGGCCCCGGCACGCCCTCGGACCGGCCGGAGCGCTGACGATGGGCGTCTTCGTCTACCTGCCCCTCGTTCTGCCCCTGACCGCGTTGCCGATCGCGCGCCTGGCCGAACAGCACCTGCACCCCCTCAGGGCCGCCCGGCTGCTGACCACCGTCGCCGTGATCCTCGCCTCCTGCAGCCTGGTGTGCCTCGGACTGCTGGTGGTGGTGGGCACGGCCCAGCTGCCCGGCAATCCGCTGCCGGACGGCTGGTCCGACGCCGAGGTCCGCGAGGCCGTGCCGCACGACGCGTTCGCGGGCAAGGCGTCCATCCTCGCCATCGTCGTCGTGACGGCCGCCTGCGGATTCACCCTCCACCGCCACTACAGCTTCCGGGCGCGGGCCCACCGGGCGCTCGCGGGCCTGCCGGGCGGCGGCGACGTCGCCGTGCTGCCCGACGCCATCCCGTACGCCTACGCGCTCCCCGGCTCCCCGGGGCGAGTGATGGTCTCCACGGCGCTGCTCGCCTCCCTCGAACCGGCCGAGCACCGGGCGCTGTTCGCCCATGAACGGGCCCATCTGGCGGGACGCCACCACCGGTTGCTGCTCGCGACCCGGTTGGCCGCCTGTGTCAATCCGCTGCTGTGGCCGCTGCTCGGGGCCCTGGTCTACAGCACGGAGCGCTGGGCGGACGAGGAGGCGGCCCGGGTCACCGGCGACCGCCGGCTGACCGCACGCGCGGTGGGCAAGGCGGCGCTCGTCTCCCGCCCGGTGCCCGGCGGCGCGGCCTTCGCC
>NZ_NTGZ01000447.1 GCF_002551245.1 Streptomyces sp. rh34 | reverse complement strand
CGCCCGGGCCGGGGCGGGGTGCGGGCGGCGCGGCCGGTTCCTGGTGGAGCAGTTCGGTGTGCAGGGCGCGCAGGACCGGGCCCGGGGCGGTGCCGAGGCGGTCGTCGAGCAGGGTGCGGACCTCCTCGTACGCGGCCAGCGCCTCGGCGGGGCGTCCGGCGTCCCGCAGGGCCGTGATGCGCAGGACCTGGAGCGGTTCGTCGAGCGGGTGGGCGTCGCAGAGCACGGCCAGCTCCGGCAGTGCCTCGCCCGCTCTCCCGAGGGCGAGGAGGGCCCCGAGCCGGGTGCACCGCGCGTCGAGCCTGCGGGCCTCCCAGCGGGACGCCGTCGCCGCGCGGTCGGGCAGATCGGCGAGGGCGGGCCCGTGCCACAGGGCGAGGCCCTCCCCGAGGAGGGCGAGGGCATGCGACGCGTCGCCGTCCTCCAGGGCCCGGCTCCCCTCCCCCACGAGGCGTTCGAAGCGGTGCAGGTCCACGGCGTCCGGCGGGGCGGCGAGCCGGTAGCCGCCCGCCACGGACTCGACGGCGCTCCGGCCGAGGGCCCGGCGCGCCCTCCCGACCAGGGCCTGGAGGGCGCCGGCCGCGTCGGCGGGCGGGTCGCCGACCCACACCTCGTCGACGAGGACTCCGGCCGGGACGGTCCGGCCGGGGCGCAGCGCGAGCACGGTGAGCAGGGCGCGCAGCCGCGCCCCGCCGAGGGGGACGGCCGTGCCGTCGTCGCGGAGTGCCCGGGTGGTGCCGAGAATGCAGTAGCGCACGGGCCCATTGTCCGTGACGGTGGGGTGGGCGGCGTTGACCGGGTGGAACTACGCACGTGGTCACCGACGTTCCCGCCCTGTCGGACCGTACGATCCCCCTTCCTGCTTCCCGATCCCGCGCCCCTCCCCCTGTCCCCTTTCCCGTTTACCGTCCCCCGTTTCCCCGATCCCCGGCCCCACGCCGTACAGTCCCTCCCCCGCCCCCTCACCCCAGGAGCCGAACGCCGATGACCACCGCAGCCACCCGCGGCGACCGGAGCGTCAGCCCGGTCTTCCTCGGTATCGCCGCCGTCACCGCGGTCGCGGGCTGGGCGGTGTGGACGGGTTTCGCGGACGCCACCGGCTTCGCGGTGTTCCTGTTCGTCACCGGCGCCTGGATCGTCTCGCTCTGTCTGCACGAGTACGCGCACGCCCGTACCGCGCTGCACAGCGGGGACCTCTCGGTCGGGTCGAAGGGCTATCTGACGCTCAATCCGCTGAAGTACACGCACGCGCTGCTCAGCATCGTGCTGCCGGTGCTCTTCGTGATCATGGGCGGGATCGGGCTGCCCGGCGGCGCGGTGTACATCGAGCGCGGCCGGATCCACGGCCGCTGGAAGCACAGCCTGATCTCGGCGGCGGGCCCGCTCACGAACGTGGCGTTCGCGGTGGTGTGCACGGCCCCGTTCTGGCTCGACGCGCTCGACGGGGTGCCGCTCGCCTTCCGGTACGCGCTGGCGTTCCTGGCGATGCTCCAGGTGACGGCGGCGATCCTGAACTTCCTGCCGATCCCGGGCCTGGACGGGTACGGGGTGATCGAGCCCTGGCTCTCGTACCGGATCCGCCGCCAGGTCGAGCCGATCGCGCCGTTCGGGCTGATCGCGGTGTTCGCGATCCTGTGGATCCCCGAGGTGAACATCGCGTTCTTCGACGCGGTCCACGCGCTGCTGCGCGGACTGGGCGTCGAGGAGTTCCAGCGGTACTGCGGCTACGACCTGTACCGCTTCTGGCGGGGTCTCTTCGACGAGCAGGACCCGGGCTGCGCGGTGGGCTGACCGCGCGGCGCCCTGTTCAGCCCGCGTCGGCGGCGACGGCCAGCCGGTGCCTGCGGATGTAGAACCACGTCATGTTCGACGAGAGCCCCGCGACGAGCACCCAGACGATTCCGAGCAGGCTGCCCTGCGCGAAGGAGACCACGGCCGCCACGACGGCGAGGACACAGACGACGAGGGCGTAGAGAGCGATGCGGGGCATGGGGGTCGACTCCTGTCGGGAGCGGGTCGCGGGCCCGTCCAGTGTCCCCCATGCCCCGTTGTGCCCTGACCGGGCCCGGTCGAACGTCGGTGGCAGCTCAGACGTCGGTGGTGCTCAGACGTCGGTGGTGCGCAGCCCGGCGTGGGCCTTGTAGCGGCGGTTGACCGAGATCAGGTTGGCGACCAGCGACTCGACCTGGTGGGCGTTGCGGAGCCGGCCCGCGAAGATGCCCCGCATGCCGGGGATGCGGCCGGCCAGCGCCTGCACGAGGTCCGTGTCGGCCCGGGCCTCTCCCAGGACCAGTACGTCGGTGTCGATCTCCTCGATGGACTCGTCCTGGAGCAGCACGGCCGAGAGGTGGTGGAAGGCGGCGGTGACCCGCGAGTCCGGCAGCAGGGCGGCGGCCTGTTCGGCGGCGCTGCCCTCCTCCGGCTTGAGGGCGTAGGCGCCCTTCTTGTCGAAGCCGAGCGGGTTGACACAGTCGATCACGAGCTTGCCCGCGAGTTCCTCGCGCAGGGACTGAAGCGTCTCGGCGTGGCCGTCCCACGGCACGGCGACGATCACGATGTCGCTGCGCCGGGCGCACTCCGCGTTGTCCGCACCCTCGACGCCGAAGCCCAGTTCGGCCGCCGCCTGCTCGGCGCGCGCCGCGTTCCGGGAGCCGAGGGTGACCCGCTGTCCGGCGCGGGCGAGCCGGTAGGCGAGGCCGCGCCCCTGCGGGCCGGTCCCGCCGAGCACGCCGACGCTGAGGCCGGAGACGTCGGGAAGGTCCCAGGGGTCCTTGGCGGGGGGCTTGGGCGCGCTGCCGCTGTCCTGTGTAGTCATGGGCCCGACCCTACTGCCAGGTAGCCCCGGGGGAAGCCGCTCCGCCGGCCCCTGGTCCCGCTCACCGCGCGGCCCTCCGTTCGGGTGAGGGAGCGGTCGGCCGATGCCGGCGGCCCCGCGCGCCCGGCCCGGCGACTGTCTCTTATACACATCT
>NZ_NTGZ01000446.1 GCF_002551245.1 Streptomyces sp. rh34 | reverse complement strand
TAAGAGACAGACGCGGGGCGGTGCCCCGGCCCGAGCCGGGCCGCCGCCCTGCGGCTCTCGGCCGAGGCGGCCCGGCGCAGCAGTGTGGCGGCCTCCGGCAGCGCGGGCAGCCCGATGATCGCGACGGCGAACAGGAGAGCCGCCACCACCAGGAAAGCGCCGAGGTAGGTCAGCATCGCGACCCCGATGCCGACGAGGAGGTAGCGCGAGGCGTCCCAGGAACGCCGGACGGCGACCGTGAGGGGACCGGGTGGGGAGCTGCTCATGGCAGCCCACGGTACGGGGGCGCGCCCACCGCCGGAGGGGGGCGGTCCCCCGCCCGGGGGTGGTGCTGGCCGCACCCCCGGTCCGGTAGTGCGCACCCTCGCCCGGCCGCCGCCCGGCTCATAGCGTTCTAGCAGGTCAAACGGTACGGGGACGGTGGAGGCGAACAGTGGGTACGACGATGGTGGAGCAGGCGGCCGCGCTCGGTCTGGAGGGGGTGAGCCGGAGCTACGGGCGGCGCGGGAGCAGCCGGAGGACGACGGCGCTCGACGCGGTCAGCTGCGCGGTCCCGGCCGGCAGTTTCACCGCGGTGGTCGGCCCCTCGGGTTCGGGCAAGAGCACCTTCCTCCAGGTCGCGGCGGGCCTGGACCGGCCGACCTCGGGGACGGTCAGGATCGCCGGCACGGATCTCGGGTCGCTCTCCGAGGCGGCACTGACGCGGCTGCGCCGGGACCGGATCGGGTTCGTCTTCCAGTCGCACGCGCTCAACCTGGTGCCGTCGCTGTCCATCGAGGAGAACGTGGTGCTGCCGCTGGTGCTGGGCGGTGCGGACCCGGGCGGCCCCGATGTGCTGGCGCGGGGGCGGGAGTTGCTGGCCCGGGTGGGTCTCGCGGGGCGCGGCGGCGACGGGCCGTCGACGCTGTCGGGCGGCCAGCAGCAGCGGGTCGCGGTGGCACGGGCGCTGGTGACGGAGCCCGAGGTGATCTTCGCGGACGAGCCGACCGCCTCCCTCGACCCGGACTCCGCGGCGCTGGTGCTGGCGCTGCTGCGGGACGCCGTGCGGATCGAGGGCCGCACGGTCGTGATGGTCACCCATGACCCCGTGGCGGCGAGCTGGGCGGACACCGTGCTGACGATGGACGGCGGTCGGCTGCGATGAGGAGGCGTACGGGCACGGCGGCCCGGGAGACGTCGGACGTACGGAAGGGGCGTACGGGCGCGGCGGCCCGGGAGCCGCTGGGGGTACGGCAGGGGTCGCGGCGCGCGTCGGCGTTCCTGGCCCGGCGGTCGCTGGCCACGCACCGGCGGGCCTGGGCGGCGGTGATCGTGGCGACGGGCGCGGCCGCCGCGCTGATCGGCGCGTTCGCGTTCGTCGTCGGCTCGCTGCTGGTGGCCGCGCCGCCGGTGCAGCGGTACAGCGGCGCGGACGCGGTGGTGGCGGCGGACCAGAAGGTGTCGTACACCGCGAAGCCCTGGGGCAGTGAACCGCGGACCACGACGGCGTACCTGCCCGAGCGGGCCCGTCTGGACCGGTCGGTGCTGGCCGCGGTGGCGGGGGCCGACGGGGTGGCGAAGGCCGTCGCCGACGATTCCGTGCCGGTGTCCACGGGCGACGGGCGGCCGGCGGTGGGCCGCTCCTGGCCGTCCGCCGTTCTCACCCGGTACGAGCTGGCCGAGGGCCGGGCCCCCAGGGACGCGACCGAGGTCGTCCTGGACGGCGCGCTCGCGGCGGGCGGTCCCGCCCCGGGCGAGCGGGTCGTGCTGCGGGCCGACGGAGCCGCCCGGACGTACACCGTCAGCGGGATCGCCCGCACCGGGCACAAGGGCGACGCTGCCCCGGCCGTGTTCTTCACCGAGCCCCGGCTGACCGCCCTGGCCGGGCACCCGGGCCGGATCGACGCGATCGGCGTGGTCGCGGAGCCGGGGGTCTCGCGGGACGCGCTGCGGGACGCGATCGGCGCGGTCCTGCCGGAGCGCTCGGGCGTCCCCGGGTCCGACCGGGGGGTCAGGGTGCTGACGGGGACGGAGCGCGGGGAGGCCGAGCGGGTGGACGCGCTCGGCGGACGCGGCGACCAGCTGGCCCTGCTCGGTTCGATCGGCGGCACCGTGCTGATGGTGGCGCTCCTCGTGATCGCCTCGACGCTGTCCCAGGCGATCCATCAGCGGTCCGGCGAGCTGGCGTTGCTGCGTGCGGTGGGGGCGTCACCCCGTCAACTGCGGTCCGCGATCGGCCGGGAGGCGGGCCGGGTGTCCGCGGCGGCGGCGCTGCTCGGCGGCATCGGAGCCGTACCACTGGGTCTCGCGATGCGTTCGCTGCTGACGACCGATCCCCTGCCGCTGCCGGTGCCGTGGTGGCTGCCGCCCGCCGCTGCGCTGGCCGGCGGGCTGCTGGTCGCGCTGCTCGCGCGGCCGGTCGCGATGCTCGCCGCCCGGTCCATCACCCGGCTGCGGCCGGCCGCCGCGCTGGGCGCGGCGACGGCGGACGAGCCGAGCGAGCCGGGACGGTTCCGTACGGTGGCGGGGGTGGTGCTGGCCGTCGCCGGGATCAGCTCGGCGGGCGTGGCGACGACGCAGAGCGGTCAGGCGGCGGGCGCCGCCGCCTCGGGCGCGGCGATGTCCCTGGTGATCGCGGTCGCCCTGCTGGGGCCCCGGATCGCCCGGATCGCTCTGGGCGTGCTGGGCCGTCCGCTGCGGAAGGCGGGCGGGGTCTCGGGGTTCCTGGCCGAGCGGGCCGCCTCGGCGCACACCCGGCGGCTCGCCACCGCGTTCACCCCGATCGTGCTGGTGGTCGCGTTCGTCTGCGTGCAGCTCGCCTCGGGGCCGACGATGGAGCGGGCCTCCGGCCACCAGGCGTCCGCCGCGCTGCGGGCGGACCTGGTGGCGACGGGCGGCGGGGCGGGTCTGCCCACCGGAGCGGCCCGGGCGGTGCGGGAGGCGCCGGGGGTCACTGCGGCGACCGGGGTGCTGCGTTCGGCGGTCGTCCTGGCCGACCGGCAGGCCGGCGAGCCGGTGCTGACCCGGCTGCCCGTACTGGGTGTGGAGG
>NZ_NTGZ01000445.1 GCF_002551245.1 Streptomyces sp. rh34 | reverse complement strand
GCCCAGTCGGGGGCGGCGGCGAGCACCGCGCCGGAGGTGTCGTACAGGGCGGCCCAGCCGTCGATGTGGGCGGCGAGCCGGGCGAGGAGGTCGGCGGGGCCGTCCCCGGCGAGCGCGGCCTTCGTCAGCTCGCGCTGGGCCTCGAAGCCGGCGGTCACCGCGCGGTACTGGTCGGCGGCGATGGCGGCGGAGACGGCCTTGCTGATGGCGAGGAACGGGGTGCGGCGCGGTACTTCGAGGAGCGGCAGCCCGGCCTCCTCGGCGGCCTCCACGAGGGCGGCCGGGATGTCCTCGTAGTTCACCCCGACCGCGAACCCCACTCCGGCGACCCCGGCCCCGGCCAGCCGCCGCACGTAGCGCCGCATGGACTCGGCGTCGTCGGCGTCGAGATTGGTGGCGGTCACGAGGAGGAGTTCGCCGCCGTCCATGTACGGGACGGGGTCGGCCAGCTCACTGGCGTGGGCCCAGCGCACGGGGGTGCCGAGCCGGTCCGCGCCCGCGCGCACGGTGAGCTTGAGCGCCGAGTGCTGGACGAGCGAGGCGAGCGTGGGGGGCATGGGCCGGGAACCCTCTGGGTCGGGGACGGGGTCGCGGCGCCGCCGTACGGACGGCCGGATCGCCGGCCGGATGGGTGACACCGCATTTCGCCGTCGCGTATGAACGGCTGTCTCCGATTCTGCCAGGGCGGCAGAGTGCCCGGAGCCGCTCTCGGCCGCCCTTCGCCCTGCTTCCAGCCGCCCTTCGCCCTGCTTCCCGGTGGTGTCTCAGCCGTCGAGGTGGACGAGGAGGGGGGGTGCGTGTTCTCCCTCGACCGTGGCCAACCGGATGACGGCATGGCCTGCCGGAACCGCGTACGCCAGTTCCGAGGCCGACCAGCGCTCCCGCTCGACCTGCCGTACGGTCACCGCGTCCGTGGTCACGGCCTTGCCGGTGACGAGTTTGCGCAGGGCGTGCAGGGCGCGGGTGAACGGCTGGTCGGCGAAGACGGTGTGCTGGGCGACCTCGCGGGTCTCGACCCACTCCTTGCCCCAGGCCTCGGCGAAGCGTTTGCCGTCCCAGGTGGTGATGCCGGAGAAGGCGGCCGTGCAGCCGACCGCGCCGAGCAGCGGAGTGTGCAGGTTCTCGGGGACGTCGTCGACAGTCCGCAGGGCAAGCACCGCCCCGGCGTTGACCGAGCGCAGCCGCCGGATGCCGCGGACGGTCTCGGCGGTCACGGCGTGGGTGGCGTCGTCCAGGACGAGGCAGGCGAAGAGCGAGGTGTCGGTGCGGGCCGCGGTGATCGCGGTGAACTGGGCCAGGACCAGCCGGGTGAGCAGCCGGGACGCCTCCGCGTGGCCGCGCTCCGGCAGGTCGACGCGGACCCGCAGCGGGTGCTGGCCGAGCGCCCGCAGGGAGAACGGGCGGGCGTCCGGGCCGGTGGCGAAGAATCCGGTGAACACGGGCCGGTCCAGCAGGGCGACCCGGTCGGCGAGGGCCGGTGCGGGGTCGCCGGGGCCGCCCGCCTGCCGGGACCGCGCGTCCAGCTCACGGAGCATCGCGTGGTGGCCGGCTGCTTCGAGGGAGGCGCGGAGCCCGGCGAGTGCGGCCGGGGTGCCGTCGAGGAGTTCGCGCAGTTCGGGCACGGAGGGGAAGTGGCCGTGGGCGGCGCGGTAGGGGCCGAGCAACTGGGCGAGGACGGTGGCGGCGCGGCGGCTGTCGAGGCTGCCGACATCGCCGACGAGCCCTTCGGCGAGGACGGCCGCCGCCTCGTCGGGGTCGGTGGTACCGCCGTACAGGTCGATGTCGTGGGCGGAACCGGGATGGCCGAGGCGGACGACGACGTCGAAGGCGTCATCCGGACCGAGCGGCGCCCCCGCCCCTCCGACGGCGAGGACCGCGGCCTGTCCGGCCAGTGCGCGCAGCGCCAGGGCCTCGACGACCGGCCGGATCAGCCGGGCGGACTTCCCGGCGCCGGGCGGCCCGACCGCGAGCAGGGAGGTGCCGAGGAGCGCGGGTTCCAGGGCGAGGCCCGTACCCCGGCGGACATGGGGGTTGTGCGGGTCGTCCGCGCACCGGCCGATCCTGACCTGGCCGGTGAGCATGTCGTGGCGGGCCGCGCGGTGGGGCAGGTCGCGGTGGCCGGAGGGGTGCAGGGCGGCGGCGCCCCCGTTCCGCAGGACGGCCTCCGCGAGGGGGGCGAGCCGGTCGGGCCGCCGGGTGGCGAGCGCCCACGCGTGGCGGAGCCGGGCCACGTCCACGTCGTTCATCCGGCCGGTGCGGACCTCGGCGGTGAGGGTCTCCGCGGCGTCGGCCCAGCCCGCGGCGCGCAGCTCGGGCCATCGGTCGGCGGAGCTGCTGGTGGCGGGGGCCGCCGCGTCGCCGTCCGGTGCCGGGGTGCCGGCCCCGCGGCGGGCGGCGATGAGTTCGCGCCAGCGGCCGAGCCGGGCGAAGGGCCAGAGGACCGCGGCGGCGATCACCCCGTAGATCACGTTGACGACGGTCTGGCTCTGGTAGATCTCGCCCCCCGCGACGGAGGCGACCAGGACCAGGACCGGGCGGACGACCGGAAGCGCCTCCTTCCAGACGAGCAGCTGGGTCAGGCCCGCCGCCGCGGCGGCGGCGAGCGCGAGGAAGGGCTGCCCCCGGTCGGCGACATGGCGGCGGAACAGCTCGGAGAAGTTGCCGATCCGGCCGCAGCCGTAGGCCAGCAGGCCGAAGAGGATCGCCTCGTACACCGTGAGGGCGTCGCTGCCCTCGATGGTGCGGGGGCCACCGGACGTTCCCGGGTTCCACCACTCCCCCGGGGTGAAGAGCTTCAGCGGGACGAGGCGGTAGGGAAGGTAGCCGTTGCGCCACAGCGACCACAGCAGCAGCGCGGAGAGCAGCGAGATCAGCGCGCCGACCAGCAGCGACCGGTCCGAGACGCCCTCGGGCTCCTCCGGCGGCGGCGGGGTGTACCCGTACCGCCAGACGCCCGGTTCCTGCGGCGGGCGGGGCGTGCGCAGCCAGGCGTCGAGCGGGGCCCCGGGGGCCGGCTGCTCGACCGGCGGGGCCGGCG
>NZ_NTGZ01000444.1 GCF_002551245.1 Streptomyces sp. rh34 | reverse complement strand
GGTCCGGCCCGTCCTGTCGCGGCTCCTGCCCCGCCCCGCCTCGCCGCGGGTCCGGCCCGTCCTGCCCCGCCCCGCCGCGGGTCCGGCCCCTCCCGTCACGTGACCCGCCTCCGCGCAGCGGACGCACGTCTCTCACACCGCCCTGCCCGACGATCTCCGGGAGCCCTCCGATGGCCACGTCGCTCCGCTCCAACCGGGATTTCCGGCTGCTCTGGATGAGCGGCCTCTTCGCCGTTCTGGGCAGCCAGATGGGCGCCCTCGCACTGCCCCTGCTCATCCTCAAGGAGACCGGCTCCGCCGTGCAGGCCGGCCTCGTGGGGACGGTGTCCGTCTGCGCCGTGCTGATCACGATGTTGCCGGGCGGGGTCATGGCCGACCGGGTCGAACGCCGCCGCCTGATGCGGCTGTGCGACGTGGGGAGCCTGGCCGCGGTCACCGCCCTGGCCGTCGCCGTGTGGAACGGGAGCGCCCCGATGCCGCTCGTCCTGCTGGTCGCGACCGCCGGCGCCGTGCTGAACAGCGTCTACGCGCCCGCCGCCTTCGGCCTGATGCGCGCGGTCGTCCCGCCGGACCAGATGGGCACGGCGACCGCACGCCTCCAGGCGCGTACCTCCACCGTCCGGCTGGTCGGCCCGCTCGTCGGCGGTGCGTTGTTCGGCGTGCACGAAGCCCTGCCCTTCACCGCCCAGTTCCTCGGGCTGTTCCTCTCGACGGTCTGCGTGGCCCTCGTGCGGACCCGCTCGGAGGCCAGGACCAAGGCCGGTTCGGTGTTCAGCCGCCGGGAACTCACCGCCGGCCTCACCTTCCTGTGGCAACTGCCCTACCTGCGCACGGTGCTGCTCGTCTTCGGCCTGGGCATGAACTTCGCGTTCGGCGCCCTCACCTTCACCGCGCTCGCCGTCTTCTCCGGGGGCGGGCGCTCCGGCCTCGGCGGCGGCTTCGTCATCACCTGCGTCTCGGCGGGCGCCCTCGTCGGCGCGCTGCTCGCGCCCCGGCTCGCACCCGACCGCCACGTCCGGACGCTCATCGTCATCACCTGCTGGAGCTGTGTCGGGACGGCCGCCGCGCTGGCCTGGCTCAGCAGCCCCCTGCTGGCCGGCCTGTTGTGCGCGCTCTGCATGTGCCTGTCGACGATCGCCAGCATCGGCTTCCTCTCGACGCTGCTGGTCGTCACCCCGGAGGACCGGCTCGGCCGGGTGCAGAGCGCGGCGAGCTTCCTGTCCTCCGTCGTCCAGCCGTTCGGGCCGCTCGCGGGCGGCGCCCTGCTGACCGCCCTGGGCAGCCGCGCGGCCTTCGGGGTGACCGGGTGCGTGCTGGCCGTCTCGGCGGCCGTGGTGACGTTCGCCCCCTCCGTCCGGGCCGGTGCGGTCCCGGCGCCCGACGGTACGCGGACGGCTGACGGTACGCAGGCGCCCGACGGTACGCGGACGCCCACCGGAACGCGGACACCCGGGGAACCCGCTCCCGAACCGGCCGGGGCCGCCCGTACCCACCAGGGGACCGCCGTGGAGGAAGCCCCGGCCCGACCCGCCCCCGACACCGCCGGTCGTCCCGGCGCACTCTGAGGAGGACCGCCGTGCCCGGACCGCAGCAGACCCAGCTCTACTGCCTCGCCGACCGTACGTACTACGACACCCCGGCCCGGCTGCGGGACGAGGAGACCCGCTACCCGCTGGACATCGCCCCGCCCCCCGAGGGCTGGCGCCGGACCCCGGGCGGGCTGTGGACCTCGATGCTGCCCGAACACGGTGAACCGGCCGAGCAGGGGTGGAAGATCCATGTCTCCACCGTCCCGGAGGAGGCGGAGGCGACCCTGCGCGACACCACCGGCGTCTGCCTCTCCCACAGGGTGCCGTTCAAGTTCCTCCGCAGCGAGCAGGCGCTCCTGCTGATGTCCGGCAAGTACATGTCCCGCTCCGGCGCGGGGAAGTTCCTCACGCTCTACCCGCCGGACGAGACCGTCTTCCTGCGGGTCCTGGACGAGCTGACCCGCGTCCTCGCCGGACGGCGCGGCCCGTACATCCTCAGCGACCTCCGGATCGGCGACACCCCGGTGCACGTCCGGTACGGGGCGTTCACCGCCCGCTGGTGCCGCGACGCGAACGGCGAACGCGTCCCCGCCCTGCGCCACCCCTCGGGCGAACTGGTGCCCGACGAGCGCGGGGTGGTGTTCCGGGTGCCGCCGTGGGTCACCGTCCCCGGGGCGCTGCGCCCGCACCTGGCGGCCCGCGCGGCCGCCGGGGACGCCGCCTTCCCCTACACCGTCCTCTCGGCCCTCCAGTTCTCCAACGCGGGCGGGATCTACCTGGCCCGGCACCGGGACACCGGCCGGCAGGTGGTGCTCCGCGAGGCCCGGCCGCACTGCGGGCTCGACGGGGCCGGCGACGACGCGGTGACGCGGCTGCACCGCGAACACCGGGCCCTGACCGCGCTGGCCGGACTGGACTGCGTACCGAGGGTGCACGGCGTGACGACCGTGTGGGAGCACCACTTCCTGATCGAGGAGCACATCGAGGGGACCACCCTCCTGGAGGAGATCGTCGCCCGCTTCGCCCTCGTCCGCGGGGCGGGCACGGCCGCCGAACTCGCCCCGTACACCGCGTGGGTGGACTCCGTGACCGAACAGCTCACGCGGGCGCTCGCGGCCGTGCACGGGCGCGGCCTGCGCTTCGGCGACCTGCACCCCAACAACATCATCGTCCGCCCCGACGGCCGCGTCGCCCTCATCGACTTCGAGTACGCCACCGGTCTCGACGACCGGGAGACCCCGACGGCGGGTGCGCCGGGCCTCCAGGCGCCCGCCGGGGCCTCCGGCGAGGAGGCCGACGCCTACGCGCTCTGGGCGACCTGGCTCTCCATGCTGATGCCCCTCATGGAGATGGCCGGGCACGACCGGGCCAAGGCCCTGACCCTGGAACGCTGGGCGCGGCGCAGGTACGGCCTGGCGGCCGGCGCCGGGCCCCGCCGCCCCGCGGCCCTGCGGACCGTGGAGGACGGCCGGGAGCGCGAGATCGCGGCCCTGCTCGACGGCCCCGCCCCCGACTGGGTCTGTCTCTTATACACACCTCTGATGGC
>NZ_NTGZ01000443.1 GCF_002551245.1 Streptomyces sp. rh34 | reverse complement strand
CCGCCCGCCCGCCCGGGACGCCGAACCCGAACCGCCCGCGCCGCGCGGCCGCGACCGCGACGACGGCTGGGGCTGGGCGGAGGGCGACGGATGAGCGCCGACGGAACCACACGGACTTCCCCCGCCCCGACCGCGCCGGTGCCGGACGGGGGTCAGCACGGGCCGGACAGGGCGGGGGAACGCATCGCGGAACGGCTCCTGGTCACCGTCCGGGAGGACCTCGGCAGGGCCGACTCCAAGGCAGCCGTACTGCTCTCGGGGGCGCTCGCCCTGCCCGCCTTCCTCATCGGGCGGCACGGCTCGCCCGACTGGCGGGGCCCCGGCGACCTGGCGCTGGTCGTCGCGGGCGTGCTGTGGGTGGTCGCGGTGGCCGCCCTGGTCCGCGCGCTCCTGCCGCGTACCGGCACGGTCCGCGACCAGGAAGGGGTGACCTACTTCGGGGACCTGCTCGCCCCGTTCGACTACGACGTGCTGACCGCCCGGATCAACGAGGCCGGCCGCGACCCGGTCGGCTGGCTGCTCGTCCAGGCCGTGGACGTCAGCGCCATCCTGTCCGCCAAGTACCGGGCGATCCGCTGGGCGGTCGCCACACTCGCCCCGGCGGCCGCGCTGGCTCTCGCCTGGAGCCTGGCCGCGCGCTGACCGCCCCGCACGGATGTGCCGCGTCCAGGGGCACTTCACCGACGACCACGCAGAGCCATCGCATCGCAGCAGTGCTTCACGACACCACGCAGACACGGCAACGACAGTAAAAGGGGACGGTCGTGCGGAATGACCGAAGAAGAGGCCCGGCCGGCACCGGCCGGGCCGGGCGCGCGGCGCTGGCCGCCCTGGCCGGTGCGGCCCTGCTCACCTCCCTGACGGCACCGGCCGCCGCCGACCCGGAGCCGGGCGCGGCCGCCGCGCCCGCCTTCGCCTCCGTCAACTACGCGGTGGCCGTGGACCAGTCCGCGAGCCTCGCGCCCGCGGACATCAAGGCGGAGAAGGCAGCGGCCGCCCGGATCGCGCTCGGCGACGTCTCGGCGACCTCCCACATCAGCGTGTTCGGCTTCGCCGCCGCCGAGTCGGCCGACCAGCGGGCGGTGGACCCCGTGTGCCCGCGCACCCGACTGGACGCGGCGGGACGGGAGTCGGTCGGGGGCTGCGTGGAGAAGCTGCGCGGCCGCAAGAAGAGCGAGGGCACGGGGACGGACTTCCCGAGCGCGATCCGCCAGGGCGTGCACGAACTGAGCTCGGGCACCGACCCGTCGGCCCCCCGGGTGCTGTTCCTGCTCACCGACGGGGAGATGGACGTCACCGGCAGCCCCCAGTACGGCGACCCGGCGCACCGCGAGGCCGAGGGGAAGCGGCAGCTGGAGCTGGAGCTGAAGAACGCCGCCGCCAAGAACGTACAGATCTGGCCGCTCGGCTTCGGTCCCGACCCGGACAGGGAGCAGCTCGACAAGATCGCCGCCGGCGGCTTCCAGAAGGGCTGCGTCGACCTGCCGTCCGCCCGCCCCACCGCCCGCAAGGTCTCCGGGGCCAAGGACGTCGGGCGGGCGCTGGAGAAGATCTTCGCCGCCGCGCACTGTCTGCGCTACGAGGCGGGGCCGAGCAAGCGCCCGCCCGCCACCCTGCCCATCACCATCTCGCCGCTGGCGACCGTGGGAAGCATCGTCGTCGACAAGGGCTCCCCCGAGGTGACCGTCACCTACACCGACCCGCTCGGCAACAAGGTGCCCACCTCAGGCCGGTTCAAGGACTCCACCTTCGAACTCGCGGGAGGCGGCGGCACCGTGGAGGCGCTGAAGATCATCGACCCGGTGCCCGGCCGGTGGAAGGTCGACGTGAAGGCCCCCGAGGGCCACCGCTCGCTGCCCGTCGGCGTCAGCGTCCTGTGGCAGGGGGAGCTGCGCGGCTCCATCACGATGGACCCGCCCTCCCCGCAGGCCGGGGAGAAGGCGACCGTCACCATGCGGCTCCAGACCCGCGAGGGCTACGAGATCAAGGACCCGGCCGACTACGCCGGTCTCCAGGTCAGCAGCGAACTCACCGGCGACGGCTTCGCCCCGCTGCCCCTGCGGCTCACCGACGACGGCAAGGGCCCCGACCCCACCAGGAGCGACGGCTCCTTCAGCGGTACGGTCACCATCCCCGAGAGCGCCGACGGAGCCCTGAAGGTCAGCGGCACCCTCACCGCCTCCGGGCTCAGCGCCGACACCCGCAGCGAGGGCGGCCAGGTGGCCCCCGGGGCCCTGCCCGTCACCACGGCGCTCTCCCCGGTCCGCGGCGACGGCCACCCCGGGGACACGGTCACCGCGAACCTCTCCGTCACCAACACCACGGACGCCCCGCACACCCTGAAGCTGTCCCTCGCGGACGTCCGGGCCGGGCTGCTCACCGTGAGCCCCGCCGAGATCGTGGTGAAGCCCGGCGCTTCCTCCACCCATGAGATCAGGCTCGGGATCGGACCGGAGAAGTCCTTCGACGGGCGGCTCGACGACGGCCCGCTCGGCATCGGCGGCACCGTCACCGTCCAGGACGCCACCGACGGCGACCGCACCCTGGTGCGCACCCCGCTGTCCGTCCAGGTCACCCCCGAACCGAGCCTGCTGGACCGGTACTGGTGGGTGCTGGTCGGCGCCGTCGCGCTGATCGTCGTCGGCGTCCTGGCGGCGCTGGCCTGGCTCCGGCAGCGGCGGGGTCGCCGCGACCCGCAGGGGCTGACGCTCCACCTGCTCTCCGAGGACGGCGACGTGCTCGGCGTCCACACCGCCGGACACGGCCAGAAGCAGTGGTACGCGTTCGACATCGCCGAGGCGCACAGCAACCCGCGCATCGAACGGCGCACCAACGGCCGGTACGCCGTGCAGCGCAGCCCCGAGGGCGGCGCGGTGCTGCGCAGACACGGCGGCCGCACCCGGGAGCGGCTCACGGCGACCGGCCGGGTCGAACTCACCGACCGGCTGAGCCTCGCCCTCGGCGAGGACTCCGTACGCGCCACCGCCCCCGGGCGCCCCGACCCGGTGAGCCCGGTCGGTGGGAACGACGACTACCTGTGAGGCGCGCGCCGCCCGCCACCCGGCGGCCGGCGCCGCAGGCCCCGGCGGGCCGCACGGCCGCGAGCCTGTCTCTTATACACATCTCTGAGCGGGC
>NZ_NTGZ01000442.1 GCF_002551245.1 Streptomyces sp. rh34 | reverse complement strand
CCCCGGACGCCTCCGCGGCCCGGCCTGGCCGCGACGCCTCTGCTGTCCCTGACGCCTCTGCCGCTCCCGGCGTCCGGGGCGTCCCGCGCGGCCGTCGTCGCAGACGGCCGGCCAGCTGACTCCGGAGCCGGGCGACCGGATCCGGGGCGGGGCCCTCGGGTCCGTGTGCCGTCGCCGGCTCCGCGAAGCGGGAGCGCAGCACCAGCACCGCGGCCATCGCGGCGAAGAGCAGATACGGCGCCAGATCGGGCGTCAGCGAGACGCCCACCGTCTGCACCTCGCCCACCGCGATCGCCGCGAAGAAGGTCGCCCACAGCGAGCGCAGCCCGCCGAGCACGACCACCACGAGGGACAGCATCAGCACGTTCTCGGACGTACCGGGGCCGGGGCCGATGATCGGCGCCCCGAGCACGCCCGCCGCCCCGGCCAGCGCGCCCGCCGCCGCGAGGACACCGGTGTGCACCGCCCGGGGGCTGTGTCCGGTGGCCGCGAGCATCTGCGGATCGTCGGCGGAGGCCCGTACCGCCGCACCCATACGGGTCCGGGTCAGCACCCAGGTCCCGAACGCCGCGAGCAGCACGGCCATCACGATGAAGCAGAGCCGGTAGGCGGGGTAGCGGTGCCCCAGCAGCATCACCGAGGAGTCGAGCGCCTCGGGGACGCGTACGGGCAGTTCGTCCGCCCCGAAGAGCTGGATGAGCAGATCACCGCCGATCAGGGCGAGCCCGAACGTCAGCAGCGCCTGCGCGAGATGCCCACGCCGCGCCAGCGGAGCCGTCGCGGCGGACAGCCCCACCCCGGCGACGCACGCCGCCGCGGTTCCGGCGGCCAGGCCGAGGGCGAGACCGCCCCAGGTCCCGTCGCTCAGCTCGGCCCCCGTGTAGGCGCCGATCGCGTACAGCGTGCCGTGCGACAGATTCAGCACTCCCGCCGTGCCGAAGGCGAGGCTCAGGCCGGCGGCGACCACGAACAGCAGCAGGCCGAAGGCCACTCCGTCCACCGCCGGTATGAGGTGGGCATCGAGGAGATCCATGTCAGCTGCCGAGCGTCGCCAGGTCCTGGACCATGACGTTGGCCAACTGGGCGCCGTCCGGCCGCACCTGGCGCAGATACCAGGTCTGTACCGGCGAGTGGGCCTTGTCGCCGAACTCCCAGGCGCCGCGCGGGCTGTCGATCTGGCCAAGCCCCGCGATGGCCTTGTTGATGGTCTGTGACGTCACGTCGCCGTCCTTCGCCGCGTCGGCGATCGCCTTGTCCAGTACGGCGGCCGCGTCGTACGACGCCATCGCGTAGGTGGTGGGCTGCGTGTCGTGCTCCGCGGTCCAGTCGGCGGCGAACGTGCGGTTCGCCTCGTTGTCGAGGTCGGCCGCGTAGTTCAGGACGGAGTAGATGTCCTTCGCCGCGGCGCCCTGGGCCTGGAGAACGCTGCCCTCGGTGACGAAGGCCGTGTACAGCGGCAGATCGGCGATGTCCGACTGGGCGTACTGCTTGGCGAAGTCGATCGCGGCCTTGCCGGCGTAGAAGCAGTACACCGCCTTGGCGTCCGTCTTGGCGATCTCCGCGAAGTACGGCATGAAGTTGGTCGTCTTCGGGAACGGCGTCCAGGTGGTCTTGCCGTCCGGGTTGGCGAGCTTCCCCTTGACCCGCTTGAACTCGTCGGTGAAGCCGCGCAGTTCGTCGTGGCCGCCCTGGTAGTCGGGGCCGATCGCGTAGACGGGCCCGTCAACCTTGTCCTTGATGTACGGGGCGATGGCACGGCCCGGCTCGTCGGACAGGAAGCTCGTCGTCCACACGTATTCGATGTCCTTGACCGGCGGCCGGGCGTTCGACCCCAGGAAGGGGATCTTGGCCTGCTGGACCAACGGCAGCACCGCGTTGACCGAGCCGCCGCCGACGAGGCCCGTCAGCACGTCGACCTTGTCCTTCTTGACCAGCTTGGTGGCCGCCGGCACGGCGGTCGGCGGGCCGTCGCCCTCGTCCGCCACGATGAGCTCGACCTCGCGGCCGCCCAGCTTGTTGCCGTGGGTCTCCAGATACAGCTTGAAGCCGTCCCGCAGCTCCGTGCCGACCGGCTCGTAGGTGCCCGACAGGGAGGCCACCAGACCGATCTTCACGGTGTCGTCGTCGGCGCCGCTGTCGCCGCTGCAACCGGTGACGGCCGCCAGGCCGAGGGCGAGGGCGGCAGCGCCGGCCGGCCGGAGTCTGCGGCGGCGGGGGCGGGGGGTGGATAGGGCGAAGAACATGGGGGCTCTCATCACAGTGTCGGGGGCAGGAGCGTCGGGAACGCCGGTCGGGACGGGCACGGCGGGCGGCCGCCGCCCGGGGGAGACCCGACCGGCGAGCGGCGCGGGGGCGGGAGGCGACCGGACCGGCGGTCAGCGAAGGGGCGGCAGGTTCGGATCGCGGACCTGGGGAGACAGCGAGTCGCCGACCTGGTTGATCAGTTCGGACATCATGTAGCTGACCTCACCGATGTCCGCGTCCCTGGTGGTGGTGACGAGGAGTGAGGCGCCGCTGGAGACGGCCATCGAGAACATGTAGCCGCCCTCCATCGCGGTGAGACTGTGCTCCACGGGGTCGGTGTTGGTCAACTGGGCCGCCGCGGACAGCAGGTTGACGACGCCGGACGCGATGGCGGCCAGCCGCTCGGCGTCGTCCCGTTCCACACCGGTGTACGCCAGCGCGAGTCCGTCCACGGACACGGCTACCGCCTGGGTGACTTCCGGGAGACGCCCGGCGAAATCGCTCAGGATCCAGCTCAGGTCGGAGGAGGTGGTCATTTCTCGGTCCGTTCGGTGTTGTCGTCCGGGGCGGAACGCCCCCGGTGGTTCGTGCTCCGGTTGATCCCCTGGGCGTAGGCCGCCAGCACGTCGGAGACCTGTCGGGAGTCCCGGCGGCGGGGCGAGGGCCGCGGAGCGCCGGCTGCCGGGCGCTGGTCCGCGCCCTCCCGCTTGCCCGCGGCGGGCCACTGCTGAGGCGCTCTGCGCTTCCGCACGGGCAGCCCCGAGGAACTGACGCCGGCGACACGTGACACCGGCTCGTCGTGCACGGGATGCGGCGCGGGCGTGGCGCCGTTTTCCCGCTCAGGTGTGCCACCGCCCGGCCCGCCGCCGCGGGGCCGCTCGTGGCCGGGTGGGGTC
>NZ_NTGZ01000441.1 GCF_002551245.1 Streptomyces sp. rh34 | reverse complement strand
GCGCACAGCTCGGCAGGCCGCGCAGGGCGCCGCGCAGGGCGCCGCCACTGTTCCCGGACTCCGCACCGCCGCCCACCACGCGGCGGCGGAGGCCGCCGAGGCCGTGCGGGAGGAGGCCGTGCTGATGCGGGCCTGGGGCGTGGGCTCCGGCGAGCTGGAGCGGATGCCGTACGCACGGCGCGCCCGGCTCGCCGAGCGTCTGCGCGCCGGTCGTCTCGCCCGGTGGGCCGAACTGATCGGCCGCTTCCGGCAGATGGCCGACGGGGAGCGGGCCCGCAAGGTGGAGAGCACCGCCGGGGAGCTGGTCGGCGTCACGCTCGGCGACGACCTCTCCCGCCTGATCCCCTCCGAACTGGCCAACCTCGGCCTGCCCGAGCTGCGAGCCGTCTTCGCCGCGCGGTACGCCGCCGGGGAGCTGATGCTCTACGACAGCCAGGGAGAGCAGCTGACGGGGCGGGGCGCGGTCATCGCGTGCGTGGACACCTCGCATTCGATGTACGCGGCAGGGCCCGGCGGGGTCACGCGGGAGGCGTGGTCCAAGGCGTGCGCCTTGGCGCTGCTGGACCAGGCCCGCCATGCCGGGCGCGACTTCGTCGGCGTCCTGTTCTCCGCCGAGGACAGGATCCAGGTCTTCCGCTTCCCGGCCGGCCGGTCCGCCGGCATCGAGCGGGTGCTCGACTTCGCGGAGACCTTCCTCGGCGGCGGCACCAGCTACCAGGCGCCCCTGACCGTGGCCCGCGAACTGCTGGCGGAGGAGTTCGACGACGCCGCCACCCTCCGCGGGGACATCGTGATGATCACTGACGACGAATGCGGCGTCACCGAGGAATGGATGCGTGGCTGGAACGACGCCAAGCGGGCGCTGGGCTTCCGCGTCTTCGGCCTCGCCGTCGGCGCCCCGGGGGCCGCCGAGGCCGGCTCGGTCCTGGACGCGCTGTGCGACAACCTCCGCTCCATCGAGGACCTCACCGACGTCCACGCTGCCGCGGATCTCTTCCGCCTCATCTGACGCCCGACCGGACCCGTCTCAGCCGACCCCGGCCGGGCGGTGCGCGCGGATCACTGCCGGTACCCGTTCAGGAAGCGGCCGATGCGGCTGATCGCCGCGTCGAGGTCGTCGGCGTACGGGAGCGTCAGGATGCGGAAGTGGTCCGGGCGCGGCCAGCTGAAGCCGGTGCCCTGCACCACCTGGATCTTCTCCCGCAGCAGCAGGTCCAGCACGAACTTCTCGTCGTCGACGATCGGATGCACCTTCGGGTCGATGCGCGGGAAGGCGTACAGCGCGCCCTTCGGCTTCACGCACGAGACGCCGGGGATCTCGTTCAGCCGCTCCCAGGCCCGGTCGCGCTGTTCGTGCAGCCTCCCGCCCGGCGCGACCAGCTCCCGGATGGACTGCCGCCCGCCGAGCGCGGCCTGAATGGCGTACTGGGCCGGGGCGTTGGGGCACAGCCGCATGGAGGCCAGCGTGGTGAGGCCCTCCAGATAGTTGCGGGCGTGCTGCCGGGGGCCGGACACCACCATCCAGCCGGAACGGAAGCCGGCCACCCGGTACGTCTTCGACAGTCCGCTGAAGGTCAGGCAGACGAGGTCGGGGGCGAGAACCGCCGCGCTGTGGTGCTCGGCACCGTCGTACAGGATCTGGTCGTAGATCTCGTCGGCGAACACCATCAGCCCGTGCCGCCTGGCCAGGTCGAGGATGCCTTCGAGGATCTCGCGCGGATAGACCGCGCCGGTGGGGTTGTTCGGGTTGATGATCACGACGGCCCTGGTCCGGTCGGTGATCTTCGCGGCCATGTCGGCGAGATCCGGATTCCAGTCGGACTCCTCGTCGCAGACGTAGTGCACCGCCTTGCCGCCCGCGAGCGTGGTCACCGCCGTCCACAGCGGGAAGTCCGGGGCCGGGATCAGCACCTCGTCGCCGTCCTCCAGCAGCGCCTGCACCGCCATGGAGATCAGCTCGGAGACCCCGTTGCCGAGGAACACGTCGTCCACGCCGGCCTCGGTCAGGCCCATGGCCTGGTAGCGCTGGACCACCGCCCGCCGGGCCGAGAGGACGCCGCGCGAATCGGTGTAACCGTGCGCCCGCGGCAGCATCCGGATCATGTCCTGGACGATCTCCTCGGGAGCCTCGAAGCCGAAGAGCGCGGGGTTGCCCGTGTTGAGGCGGAGCACACTGTGGCCCGCCTCCTCCAGGGCGTTGGCGTGCTCGATGACCGGGCCCCGGATCTCGTAGCAGACCTCGTTGAGCTTGCTGGACTGCCGGAACTCCATGCGCTGCCTCCCGAGCCGAATTGCGATACTTGGTTTTACCAAGCTTCGGCTTGGAAAGTCCAACAACATGTCTAGACTGCGTCGCATGCCACGTCAGCAGCAGCCAGCAGCACGCCCCGTCCGTCGCCGGAGCTACGACCAGTTCTGCGCCACCGCCCGCGCCCTCGACTCCGTCGGCGACCGGTGGACGCTGCTGATCGTCCGTGAACTGCTGGGCGGGCCGCGCCGGTACACGGACCTGCACGCCGACCTGCCCGGCGTCAGCACGGACGTGCTCGCCTCCCGGCTCAAGGACATGGAACAGACCGGACTGGCCCTGCGCCGCAAGCTGCCGCCCCCGTCGGCCGCATCGGTCTACGAGCTGACCGCGCGCGGACGCGCCCTGCGGCCCGTCCTCGCCGCCCTCGCCGACTGGGGAGCGCCCGCCCTCGCCGAGCGCCGCCCCACGGACGCGGTGCGCGCCCACTGGTTCGCCCTGCCGCTGCTCGGCGCCCTCGCCGGGCTCACCCAGGAGGGCGTCCTCGAAGTCCGGCTGGAGGAGGGCGAGTTCCACCTCCACGTCGGCGGGGGAGCGAGGGCCGTGCTCCCGGACGCCGAAGCGGTCGCCGCGGTGTACGGATACGGTCCCGCCGACCGCCCCGACGCCCGGATCGTCCTCGACGCCGAGGTGTGCCTGGAGCTCGCGCGGGGCGGGGCGGCACTCGCGGAGGCGGTGAAGGACGGCCGCGTCGAGGTGTTCGGCGAAGGCCCGCTCGCCGCCGAACTGCGGGGCGCCTGAACCTCGCTCGCGGGCGCTTGGACTCCCTCGCCCGAGCGTCCCTCCGCCGGTCCGGCGATGATGGAGCCGTGCGACTCGAAGCGATCACCTGGGAACGGCTGGCCGGCGAGCTGGCCCGGTACGGCGACGGGCTGTCCGCCGCCGACGGCGGGCCCTGGCTCGCGCTGGGCG
>NZ_NTGZ01000440.1 GCF_002551245.1 Streptomyces sp. rh34 | reverse complement strand
CGTCTGCGCCGTGGCGCTGACGGCCGGCGCCGTGTCGGCCGTGGGGGCGCTCGGCTTCGTGGGGCTGCTGGTGCCCCATCTGGCGCTGGCCGTCTTCGGGGCCGACCTGCGCATCACCCTTCCGGGTGCCGCGCTGCTCGGCGGGGCGGTGGTGTGCGGGGCGGACGCCGCCGCCCAGCTGCTGTCCCGGCTGCTGGCCACCGCGCTCGACGCGGACCGGCTGACCCTTCCGGTCGGCGCCCTGACCACCTTCGTGGGGGCGGCGCTGCTGATGGTCGTGGCGCGGCGACGGGCGGACGAGCGATGACGGAGAGCGGTACGCGGTCGGGACACGGCGGCGGCGTCGACGCCGCCGTCGACGCCGACGGAAGTGGAGGACATTGGATGAGGAGGGTGGCATGCCGGAAGGCCTGACCGGACAAGTGGAATCGAGCCCGGCGGAGGTGGCCGGGCCGGAAGCGGAACCGGGCGTGGTGCCCGGCCCGGAGGTCGTCCGGGCGGAGGGGCTGGCCTTCGGCTACCCCGGACGGATGGTCCTGCGCGGGGTGGACCTGAGTGTCCGGGCCGGCGAACTGGTCGCCCTGATCGGGCTGAACGGCTGCGGCAAGAGCACCTTCCTCAAGCTGGCCGCCGGGCTGCTCACCCCGAGCGGCGGGCGCGTCCTGCTCGAAGGCGACGACGTGGCGCGGCTGCCCCGCCGCACCGCCGCCCGGCGCGTCGCCCTGCTCCATCAGTCAGCGCCCGCCGTACCGGGACTGACCGTGCGGCAACTCGTGCGCCAGGGGCGCTATGCCGCCCGGGGGCCGCTCGGGATGCTGCGGGAGGGCGACGACGAGGTGACCTCGCGGGCGCTCGCGGACGTCGGCGTCACCGCCTGGGCCGACCGGCCCGTGGACGCGCTGTCCGGAGGCGAACGCCAGCGGGTCCGGCTGGCCATGGCGCTGGCCCAGGACGCCCGCGTGCTCTTCCTCGACGAGCCGACCACCTATCTCGATCTGCGGCACCAACTGGAGGTGCTCCAGACGGTCGTACGGCTGCGCGCGGAGCGCCGTCTGACGGTGGTGATGGTGCTGCA
Source organism: Streptomyces sp. rh34 (assembly GCF_002551245.1). Taxonomy (GTDB): domain Bacteria; phylum Actinomycetota; class Actinomycetes; order Streptomycetales; family Streptomycetaceae; genus Streptomyces. The sequence goes on along the minus strand of NZ_NTGZ01000440.1, from coordinate 2,159 downwards.
CGACCTCAACCACGCGGCGCGGTTCGCCGATCGGATCGTCGCCCTGCGCGAGGGGCGCGTCGCCGCCGACGGGCCTCCGGCCGAGGTGGTCACCCGGCGTCTGCTGGCCGAAGTCCTCGGCGTGGAGGGCCGGGTGGGGATCGACAGTGAGGGTGGCTGGCCGGTCTGTTACCCAGATCACCCTCTCGACCCGCTCCAGCTATTGCGGAACGAAAATCATATTCATTAGTGTCTGTGCTGCGGCACGCACCGACGCCGCGACCGACACCCGTCCGAACCGACCGAATGGAGACTTCGACTCATGGAGCAGAACAAGGTGTTCAGCCCGATCGCCGACCAGGGCCAGCTCGCCCACCTCTCCGCCACCCACTCGAACGCCCTCGTCGAGAACCCCTTCGACGACGCCGTCGAGGCCGACGCCCCGGCCGAGAAGTAGGCGACACCTGCCGCTGACGGCAGGTTTCCCGCGTAGCGCGGGGGCGGCCCGCCCGGTGACATCCCGGGCGGGTCCGCCCCGTTCAGCCCCCGAACGTCACTTCCCCGCTTCCCGCTCTCAGCTCCGGAGGAATCCGTGACCCGCAGTCGACTCGCTCCCGGCACCGGGATCGTCACCGTCCCCGGTGGCGCCCCCGTGCTCCGGACCTCCGGAGGGGAGTTCCTGCGCATCGACACCGGCGGCGTCGCCGGCGAGGACCTGGTGCGTCGGCTGACGGGGGAGGAGGCGCGGAACGAGGGCGCGCACGCGGCCGAACTCACCCGGCTCGTCGCGGCGTTCGAGCAAGGAGGGTACGCGGTGTCCGCTCCGTCCCGGGCTCCGCTCGAAGGCCGTACCGTCCACGTCCTCGGCGACCCCGTGCTCACCGTGCCGGTGGCGCGCTGTGCCGGGGCCGAAGGGGCCGAGGTCCACCGGATCACTCCGGACGGTGTGGCGGAGCTCTCCCGGGCGAGCCCGGACCGCGGCGCCGAAGGACGCGTCGCCGTGGTGTGGTGCCTCGACTCGCCCGTGCCCGAAGGTCTCTGGGACGCGGCGGACCGGCTGCCCGGGCGGCGCATCGCCTGGCTGCGCTGCCACCGTGAGGGCGCCCACAGCTGGACCGAACCTCTTGCCGCGGCCCCGGGAGACGTCACCTCCCGTCACATCCGGCTCCGCAGACTCGCGGCCACCCCCGCCCACCGTGAACTCGCCGCGTACTGGGCCGGACACCGGACGCCTAAGCCGAAGCCGAAGCCGAAGCCGAAGCCGAAGCCGAAGCCGAAGCCGAAGCCGAAGCCGAAGCCGAAGCCGAAGCCGGAGCCGGGGCGGAAGTTGAAGCTGAAGCCAGGGAGGGCCGGGCGACCGTTCTCCCGGTGCGCCGGCGGCTGCGCCGCATCGACCTGCGCGATCTCACCCTCACCGAGCACCCCGTGCTCCCCGTCCCGGACGTCGCGCCTCTGCCCGCTCCGACGCCGGTGCGGGCACGCGCCGCTGCCCGGACCGCCGAGGCGCGCCCGTGAACACCCGTACGGTGTACGTCCCCACGCCGGACGGCACCGCACTCGCCACCGACGTATGCCTCCCCGACGGGACCCGCCCCTTCCCCGCCGTCCTGATCAGAACCCCTTACGGGCGCGACGCCCACCGCGCCGAACTGCGCGGCTGGGCGGCGCACGGGTTCGCCGCCGTCGCCCAGGACGTACGCGGCCGCTACGGCTCACCGGGGGAGTGGCACCCCTACCGGGGCCACGAGAGGACGGACGGCGCGGCCACCGTCGCCTGGGTGCGCGCACAGGTGTGGAGCAACGGGGAGGTCGTCGCCGTCGGCGCTTCCTACGCCGCGCACTGCGCCCTCGTCACCGCACTCGCCGCCCCTGACACGGCCCGGCGCGACGGCGTCCCCGACGCCGTCATCGCCGCCGTCCCCGCGCTCGGGCCCGCCGAGACGGCACGCGAGCCCGGGGGCCCTGAGCGGCTGTGGGCCCGGGCCGGCTGGTGGGCGGCCCACGGCGACCGTCGCGACTCCGACCCGGACGCGTTGGCCCGCGCCCTGGCGGACGACCCCCGCCTGCTCGAACACCTCCCGGTCGCCCGCCTCGCCGAGCGGCTGGCCGAGAGCCTGGGACGCGAACTGCCGTCCTGGCCCGGGCTCTGGGCCTGTCTCTTATACACATCTCTGAGCGGG
>NZ_NTGZ01000439.1 GCF_002551245.1 Streptomyces sp. rh34 | reverse complement strand
CCCGTCGACACCGGCCTCCAGCACGGCGGCGCCCGCCGACCACAGGGCGTCGGCGGCGGCACGCCGGGACGGGCTCGCCACCTCGGGCGGGGTGTCGGAGTCGGGGGCGGGATCGGTTACGGAAGCGGGGCCGGTGGCGGAGGCGGGGTCCGTTACGGAGGTGGGTTCGGGGGCCGCCGTGGTGGGCTGGTCGGCGAGCTCCGGCGGCGGGTCCGCCGCGGGGGCGGCGCAGGCGGCGGCCGCCCGGTGGACGCAGGCCGGGGCGAGGAGGCAACCGCAGGTGATGGCGTCCGTCGTCGCCACCACGCCGCCCGGGGCGTGCAGGCGCAACTCGGTCTCGTCGTCGACCTCGATGGTCACCGTGTCCCCGTCGCGGCGCGTCGTGCGGGTGCCGAGCTTGGTGACGGCCGCGTCCAGCCGCTTGCGCAGCCGGGGCGAGAGGTCCTCCACGAGCGTGGCCGTGACCTCCGGCGCGACAGGTGGCAACCGGTCCTCGTTCATGCGGTCTTCTCCCCTATCCAGCGGGCCAGTTCGAGTGGGCTGAGGGCCGCCACGGGCATGCCGGCGGCCACGAGCTGCCCGGCGACGCCGGTCGAGTAGCGGGGCCGGCCGGCGTCGTCGAGACTCGCGCACCCGAGCACGTGGCAGCCGGTGGTCACCAGAGCCCGCACCTCGGCCAGCAGTCCGGCGAGCGGCGCGCCCTCCTCGAAGTCGCTGATGACGACGACGAGGGTGCGGCTGGGCACCGCGATCAGGCTGCGGGCGTGCCGCAGCCCGGCGGCGATGTGCGTGCCCCCGCCCACGCTGACCTCCAGCAGGAGGGAGAGGGGATCGTGCACATGCCCGGTGAGGTCGACGACCTCCGTGGAGAAGGCCAGGAAATGGGTGCTCAGGGCCGGTACGCCGGCGAGCACGGAGGCGGTCAGCGCGGACCAGATCGTGGACGACTCCATGGATCCGGAGACGTCGGTGACCAGGATCAGCCGCCAGTCGGCCGACCGGCGGGCGCGACTGCGGAACACGGGCTTCTCAGGGATCACCCGGATCGTTCCGTCGGCCGTCCGGCGGGCGTTGGCCAGGTTGGCGCGCAGCGTGCGCGGCAGGTCGAGCCTGCCGCCGGGGCGGCGGGTGGGCCGGGCCAGCATCGTACCGGTGAGGGCGGGCCGCAGCCGGGTGGCGAGTTGCCGGGTCAGTTCGTCGACCAGGTGGCGGACCAGGGGCCGGAGCGCCGCGACGCGGGCTTCGGGGAGCCCGCCGGCGTACCGCAGGATCGTCCGGAGCAGTTCCACGGAGGGGGTGGCGGCCGTCGGGTCGAGTTCGGCGAGGACGTCCTGCCGTCCTGTACCGGCCGCCGCCGCGAGGACCTCCTCGCGGACGCCGGGGCCGAACAGCGCGGCCAGTTCCTCGGACCACTCGCGGACGCCGGGGAAGGACGGCTCCCGGCCGCCGCGCGGTCCGGAGCCGCCGTGACCGGGCAGGCCGCCGCGGGATCCCTCGCCGTGCCCCGCGCCGTAGAGCTCGTCGAGAGCGGTCGCCAGGCGGGCGGCCCCGGAGGCGAGTTGGTCGGCCCGCCGGCCGAGCACGAGCCTCCAGCGGTCGGCGGGCGCGAGGGTCCGCGCGGCGGCGTCCTCGGCGGAGGGTACGAGGGCGGTCTTGGTGGCGGCCTCGGTATCGGGCGCGGTGGTGGGGCTCGCCGCGGTGGGGCGGCCGGACGGCTGTGGGGTCCGGTCGTCCCGCGCGGGTGGCGGGACGGGCAGGCCGAGGTCGGTCAGGAGCCGGCGGGCCGCGAGGTCGGCGGTCGTCCGGCGGGCCAGCTCGGCCGGGTCGTCCGCGTCGAGGGTGTCGACCCGTTCGCCGAGCCGCTCCTCGACGGTGTCCAGCAGTCGGTCGCGGGCGGCCGGGCTCAGGGTGTCGAAGCCACCGCGCAGGGCCGGCAGCCGGGCCAGGAACGCGGTGTCGTCCAGCTCGACGACCCGGTGCAGCAGCGGGTCCAGGGCGCCGGCCCCGACGGTCAGGAGCGGGCCCGCCACCGTCAGGACGCCGGTGAGCCGGGCGGTGAGCGCGGCCCTGGAGGAGCTGTCCACGGCTCCGTCCACCCAGGAGGCGACGCGTCCACCGAAGGACTGGGCCTCTTCTTGGCCGGTAAGCACCCTGACCGCTCCGGCGGCCGCGGCGATCAACGGGGTGCCGTCGGCGGCCAGCCGGGCGAGGGCGTCGGTGAGCCGGATGCCGCCCACCCGGTCGGCCCGCTGGGACAGTTCGAGGAGCGCCCGGGCGTCCTCGGGGTCCTCGGAGCCGGTCAGGCCGTCGACCTGGCGTACCGCGGCCGAGGTCAGCAGTTCGGCCGCGTGCGCGGTGCGGGCGGCACGTGCGGTGGTGTCCGGGGCCGTCGAGCCGTCGGGCGCGGCCAGCCCCGGCAGGTGGCCGGCCTCCACGCGATCCAGCAGGTCGAGCCCCGCGAGGAGTTCGGGAAGGGTCCCGCTCGCGGGGAGTACGGCGGCGAGTTCCGTCAGCCGTTCGTCGGCCAGACCGGGGAGCCCGCATTCGGCGGCCTCCGCGAGGCCGCCGACGACCTGGGCGGCCGTCGGACCGCCCTCCGCCCGCTCGGCCGCGTGCCGCTGCCGCAGCACCCCCTCGGCCGCCTGGGCCGGGGTGACGCCGCGTGCCCCGGCCGCGGTGAGCATCGCGGCTGTCGCCGGGGTCCACCGCACCTGCCAGCGCGTCGTGAGTCCTTCACCGCCCGCCGCACCGGCCACCCCCTGCTCCTGCGCGTAAGGGATGCCGCACACCGTCAGCCTGCGCAGCAGCAGTTCGCGGCGCCGGTCCAGGGTGGAGCGCGCCGGGTCGAGCCGGAGATCGCGCGGTGTCTTCTCGTGCGCGTCCGATGGCCCGGGGAGCGCGAGCGCCTCGGACTCGGCCTCCACGGCGGGGCCCAGTCCGCTGCGCGGAGCGGCGGGTGCGGGCCGTCCGGTGCGGGCTCCGACGAGTACGCGTTCGAGGGCCCGGGCGACGGCGCGGCCGGTGCCGTAGGTCTCGCCGCGCCCCAGCACCGTCTGCACGGCTTCCAGGAGCTCACCGCGGCCGGGGGCGGGCAGGCCGCGCAGGCGGGCCAGGTCGCCGGCCACCCGGACGACCTCCCGGCCGTCCGCCGGGCCGTAGGGGTGGCCCTGTTCACGCAGGGCGGCGCAGACGCGGACCGCGGTGCGGATCAGCGCCTCGTCTGTCTCTTATACACATCTCTGATGGCGCGAG
>NZ_NTGZ01000044.1 GCF_002551245.1 Streptomyces sp. rh34 | reverse complement strand
GGCCCAGGGCCGCGGTACCGAGGACCGCGGCGCCCAGGAGGCTCCGTCGGCCAGGGGTCTTCCGTGCACGCTCCGTCATGAATGCTCCTCGCTTGGTGATGTCCGGGACCGGTCGAGCGAGGCCCGATCGTAGGCTGGGAGGTGTACGGGAAGGCAGACCGTCGGCCAACATGGCGGAAACACACCTCAACGCCGCCTATCCGCTTCGTGAACCCGATGTGCGATCAGCGCATACCCGCGAGTATCGTCCTCACCTGCACCGACCATCACCCGTCGGCACCGGCCACCGCCCGTACGACCCATTCCATCGCGGCCGGCCAGGCCACGACACCGGAGGAACCGTTGTCCCGTCTCACGGTCATCAAGGCAGTGCTCGGACCGATTCTGCGCCTGATGTTCCGCCCACAGGTGGAAGGCGTCGAGAACATTCCCGGGACCGGGCCGGTGATCCTCGCGGGCAACCACCTCACGTTCATCGACTCGATGATCATGCCGATCTGCTGCGACCGGCCGGTGTTCTACATCGGCAAGGACGAGTACGTCACGGGCAAGGGCCTCAAGGGCCGGCTGATGGCCTGGTTCTTCACCGGTTGCGGCATGATCCCGGTGGACCGGGACGGCGGCCGGGGCGGGGTCGCGGCGCTGATGACGGGACGCCGGGTGCTGGAGCAGGGACAGGCCTTCGCGATCTACCCCGAGGGCACCCGCTCCCCCGACGGCCGGCTCTACCGGGGCCGTACGGGCATCGCGCGGCTGACGCTGATGACGGGCGCTCCGGTGATCCCGTTCGCGATGATCGGGACCGACAAACTGCAGCCGGGCGGTGCGGGCCTGCCCCGGCCGGGCAAGGTCACGGTGCGCTTCGGTGAGCCGATGGAGTTCTCGCGCTACGAGGGCATGGACCGCGACCGCTATGTGCTGCGGGCGGTGACCGACTCGGTGATGGCCGAGGTGATGCGGCTGTCCGGCCAGGAGTACGTGGACATGTACGCGACGAAGGCGAAGGCCGCCTGATCCGTAGGGCGGTTACGGCGAAGGGCCCGCGCCCCTGAGGGGTGCGGGCCCTTCGCCGTACCGTCGCGCGGCCATCCGCTCTACGGGTGCTCGACGCCGTCCTCGAGCTTCTGGCCCCGCAGCAGGAACCAGGCCGCGACCGCCGCCGCCAGCAGCACCGCCGCGCCGACGCCCGCGGCCGACCGCAGTCCGTCGACGAACGCCTCCTGGGCCGCCGAGACCAACGGCCCCGCCTGCGCGGCGGGCAGTGCCCCGGCAGCCTCGACCGCCCCGCCGAGCGACTCGTGGGCGGCCGATTCGACGTCGGCGGGGATGCCCGACGGGGTCGGGAAGCCCCGGTAGACGCCGGTGACGATGGAGCCGAGCAGGGCGATGCCGAGGGCCGCGCCCAGTTCGTAAGCGGTCTCGGAGACGGCGGACGCGGAGCCCGCCTGCTCCTTCGGGACACTGGAGAGGATCACGTCCGCGGTGACGGTGAAGGCGAGGCCCGCGCCGACGCCGACGACCAGCAGCATGGAGCCGAGCAGCGGGTACCCGGTGTGCTGGTCGAGCAGGGTCACACTGCCCAGCGCCAGCCCGACCGCGGCCAGGCCGCCCGAGACGACGGAGCGGACCGAGTAACGGCGGGCGGCGAACCCGGCCAGCAGACCGGCGGTCACCGCGCCGATCGCGGCGGGCAGTTCGGCGAGCCCGGCCTCCAGCGGCCCGCGGCCCTGCACCAGTTGCAGGAACTGGGAGAGGAAGAAGACCAGACCCGACAGACCGAGGATGGTCAGCAGATCGGCGAGGACCGCGCCGGAGAAGCCCCGGTGGTGGAAGAGCCGCATGTCCAGCAGGGGCGCGGGCAGCCGCAGCTGCCTGCGGACGAACCAGGTGAGCGCGCCGATGCCGCCGACGGCCGCCGCCCCGGCCTCCCAGCTCACGCCGTGCGCGGCCGCCTCCTTGATGGCGTACACGACACCGATCATGCCGACCAGGGAGAGCCCGACACTGAGCATGTCCCACGGGCCGGGGGCCGGGTTCTTGGACTCGGGGATCAGCTTGATGCCGACGACGACGAGGACGGCCATCACGGGCAGGTTGATGAGGAAGACCGAACCCCACCAGAAGTGTTCGAGCAGGAACCCGCCGACGACCGGACCCACGGCCGCGCCCGCCGAGGCCATCGCGCCCCAGATCCCGATGGCGAGGCTGCGCTCGCGCGGGTCGTGGAAGAGGTTGCGGATCAGGGCCAGGGTGGACGGCATCAGCGTGGCGCCCGCGACACCGAGCAGCGCCCGGCCCACGATCATCATCTCGGGCGTGGTCGCGTACGCGTTGAGGACGGAGACCGCGCCGAACGCGACGGCGCCGACCAGCAGCAGCTTCTTGCGGCCGATGCGGTCGCCGAGGCTGCCCATCGAGACGAGCAGGCCGGCGATGACGAAGGAGTAGACGTCACCGATCCAGAGCAGCTGGGTGCCGGTCGGTTCGAGGTCCTCGCTGAGGAACGGGGTGGCGAGACCGAGAACGGTCGCGTCGACGGCCACCAGCAGTACGGCGAGGACGAGGACGGCGAGCGCGATCCACCGCCCCGGGCGGCGTACGGCGTCCGGGGCGTCCGGGTTCTGGTCGATGCTGGTCACTGCTCCACGCTCCGGCGTGCTCCGCCGAGCAGCAACTCGACGATCATGTGTTGGAAATCCTGTGCGGCGACCCGCCCCGCCTGGACGGCCCAGGCTCCGGTGCCGATGAGCCCGTAGAGGGCCTCCGTCAGCCAGGCGGGGGTGAGGTCGATACGGAACTCGCCGCGCTCCTGGCCCCGGCGGAAGAAGGCGGAGACGCGGGCGTCGGCCCGATTCCAGCCCTCGTTGACCGCGTCGCCCTCGAAGAGCTGGTTCTCGTTGACGAGGAAGGACAGCAGCCCGGCGCTGGGCTCGACGGCCGCGATGAGACGGCGCAGCCCCTCCTCGGAGGTGCCCTCGTCGAGCCGGGCGGCGTCGAGGGCACTCTCGAACTCCTGGATGCCGAGATTCTCCAACGCCCTCACCAGGGCGTCGCGCCCGGCGAAGTGGCGGTGGAGAGTGGCCCGGCCGATGCCCGCCGCCTTGGCGACCTCGTCCATGGTGGCGGTCGATCTGCGGGTCAACAGGGCGGCGGCGCTGCGCAGAACCTGCTCACGGTCGAGAGTCATGAGACAACCATAACCCACTTGAGACATTCTCGTCTCATCAGGGGTATGCGGGCACGCAGGAAGGGAGAGAGGCAGGAGGGGGAGGGAGGGAGAGGCAAGAGGGAAGGGCGCGAGGGAGGGCGGGGCGGGAAACAAAAAAGTGGCCGGAGGTAGACCCACTCCTTGCCACTCTCAACTTATAGCGCATGGGGGGCCTTGCGGCAAGACCCCCCATATGCCGCAGAATCGTCCGCCGTAGCCGGGATGGGACGCCGCCCCCCGTACGCACCGCAGATCGGAACCGATGCCGTGAAACCCCTGACCGCCAGCGCGTTCGACCTCCCCGACCGCCTCTCCCCCAAGGCCGACCCGGCGCTGATCGCCGATGACGAGCAGCACTTCGCGGCCATCGCCCACTGTCTGGAACAGTCGATCGCCGAGCTGACCGACCGGCTCGCTGCCGAACGCCGGGCGCCCGGCGGAGCGAGCCGGCAGGCGATGGACCGGGACGTGGAGATCCACCGGCTGACCGGCCGGCTGCGCGCCCTGCGCCGGTTCGGCCTCGACCTGTGCCTCGGGCACATGGTCGCCGCGGACGGCTCCGGGCCGCTGTACGTGGGACGGCTCGGGCTGACCGACAGCACGGGCCGCCGGCTGCTGCTCGACTGGCGCTCCCCCGCCGCCGAGCCGTTCTTCGGGGCCACCCACGCCGATCCGATGGGCCTGGCGAGCCGCCGCCGCTACCGCTGGACCGGCGGCCGGATCAGCGACTACTGGGACGAGGTGTTCACCCAGGAGGGCTTCGCCGGGCATGCCGCGCTGGATGACCAGTCCGCGTTCATCGCCAGTCTGGGCGGCAACCGGTCGGCCCGGATGCGCGATGTGCTGGGCACCATCCAGGCCGACCAGGACGCCATCATCCGGGCGGGCTCCCGGGGCGCGCTCGTCGTCGACGGCGGCCCCGGCACCGGGAAGACCGTCGTCGCCCTGCACCGCTCCGCCTATCTCCTCTACTCCGACCCTCGCCTCGGCCACCGCCGCGGTGGCGTGCTGTTCGTCGGGCCGCACGAGCCCTACCTGGGGTACGTCGCCGATGTCCTGCCCAGCCTCGGGGAGGAGGGCGTGCGAACGTGCACCCTGCGGGACCTGGTCGCCGAGGGAGCGACGGCGGTCGCCGAGACCGATCCGGAGGTGGCGCGTCTGAAGGCGTCGGCGGACCTGGTGAAGGCGGTAGAGCCGGCCGTCCGGTTCTACGAGGAGCCGCCCGCCGCGGGCGTACGGGTTCAGACGCACTGGTCCGACATCTGGCTGAGCGCCGCCGACTGGGCCTCGGCGTTCGGGGCGGCGGACCCGGGTACTCCGCACAACGAGGCGCGCGAGCAGATCTGGGAGGAGCTGCTCACGATCCTCGTGGACAAGCACGACGGCGACGCCCCGGAGGAACAGCTACGCGCCTCTCTGCGGCGGAACCGGGAGCTGTTCGCCCTCTTCGACCGCGCCTGGCCCCTGGTCGAGGCGGCCGACCTGGTCGGTGACCTCTGGTCCGTGCCCGCCTATCTGCGTAAGTGCGCCCCCTGGCTGACCCCGGAGGAGGTCGGGCGCTTGCAGCGCCCGGACGCCCGCGCCTGGACGGTGTCCGACCTGCCTCTCCTGGACGCGGCACGGCAGCGGCTCGGTGACCCGGAGGCGTCCCGGCGCAGGCGTCGTCACGAGGCGGCGGCCGCCGCGGAACGCGAGCAGATGGACCGGGTCGTCGAGAGCCTGCTCGCCGACGAGACCCTGGCCGACGCGGACGCGGACGGCGAGGGCGCCCTGGTGATGCTGCGCGGGGCGGATCTCCGGGAGTCCCTGGCCACCGCCGACCGGCCGAGCGGCGCCGAGCCCGACGTGCTGGCCGGGCCGTTCGCGCACATCGTCGTGGACGAGGCGCAGGAACTGACCGACGCCCAGTGGCAGATGCTGATCCAGCGGTGCCCGTCACGGAGTTTCACCGTCGTCGGGGACCGTGCGCAGGCCCGGCACGGGTTCACCGAGTCCTGGCGGGAGCGGCTGGAGCGGGTCGGGCTCGACCGGATCACCCTGGCCTCCCTGACCATCAACTACCGGACGCCCCAGGAGATCATGGCGGAGGCGGAGCCGGTGGTCCGGGCCGTGCTCCCCGACGCCAACGTGCCGGTCTCCGTCCGCGGCAGCGGCATCCCCGTCACGTACGGCCCCGTCGGGGACCTGGACACGGTCCTCACCGACTGGCTCGCCGCGCACGAGGACGGGATCGCCTGTGTCATCGGCGCCCCCTCGTTCCGGGCGACGCCGCGCGTGCGGTCGCTGACCCCGGAGCTGTCGAAGGGCCTGGAGTTCGACCTGGTCGTCCTCGTCGACCCGGAGAGGTTCGGCTCGGGCGTCGAGGGGGCGGTGGACCGCTATGTCGCGATGACCCGGGCGACCCGGGAGCTCGTCGTCCTGACGAGCTCCTGAGTCCGTCGGGGCCGGGCCCGCGGGCGGGCTTCAGTGCCAGGGCAGTCCGGCCCGGTGCCGCCAGTAGGCCTCCGGCTCCTCGACCAGGGCCTCGAGGCCGGCCCGCTGCTCGTCGTCCAGGTCGACGACGGCGGCGTGCAGATTGCCGGAGAGCTGGCCCACCGTGGCGGCGCCGGAGAGCACGACGCCCGCCCAGGGCTGGTGCAGGACCAGCGCGAGGGCGACCGCGTCGCCGCCGACGCCCGCGTCGGCGGCGATCTCCTGGAACACGGCGGGGGCCTCCTCCCCGGCGAGGCGGCCGTTGGCCATGCCCTCCTTGACGATCACGGTGAGCCCGGCGTCGTGGGCCTCGGCCAGCGCGGGCGCGGCCGAGGTCTCCAGGGCGTTGTAGGTGGCCTGGACCGTACGGAAGAGGGGTTCGCCGTCGACCGTGACGGCGAGGGCCGCCCGGATGGCGTCGGCCTGGGCGGGCCCGCTGGTGGTGAGGCCGACGGTGACGCCGTCGGCGGCCAGGGCGGCGAGGCGGCCGAGCAGTTCCTTGTCGGTGAGCGCCGGGCTGTCCGGGGTGACCGAGTGGACCTGGTAGAGGCTGAGCCGGTCGCCGAGGAGGGCCCGGGTCTCGGCGTACTGGCGCTCGAAGGTGGCGAGGCTGTGGTCCTTGACCTCGTGTTCCTCGGCCTCGACGCTCCAGTCGGCGGTGTAGGTGTACCCCCATTTGCTGCCGACGACGAGGTCGGTGAACGAGGGCCGGGCGTCCAGCCACTCCGCGAGGAACTCCTCGGCCCGGCCGTAGGAGCGGGCGGTGTCGACGTACCGGACGCCCTGGGCGTAGGCGGCGTCCAGCAGCTCGTGCGTACGGGCGCGCAGGGCGTCGGCGTCGCGGTCGGCGGGCAGGTCCCGGTCTCGGTGGAGATTGATGTAGCCGGGCCTCCCGACGGCGGCAAGGCCCAGCCCGATGTGGGCGGTCGGGGTCGTCGCGGCGGCCAGGGCGGCGGAGGGCATCGCGGGCTCCTTGGGGTCGGGTTTCGGTTACTCCTACCCCGGTGAGCGCGGCCCGCGACACCCTTCGTCCATCTGGTGCGACACGGCTCCCGCGCGCACCTGACCGGCGCTACTGCCGGCGGGCGGTCGCCCAGGCGTGCTGGGCGGCGAGGTCTTCCTTCACCTCGGCGAGCTGTACGGCGACGGCGGAGGGGGCCGTTCCGCCCCGGCCGTCGCGGGAGGCGAGGGCGCCCCGCACATGGAGCACCGTGCGGACCTCGGGGGTGAGGTGTTCGGAGATCTTGGCGAACTGCTCGTCGGTGAGCTGGTCGAGCTCGATGGCGCCCCGCTCGCACTCCTTGACGCAGGCGCCCGCCACCTCGTGCGCGACACGGAAGGGGACGCCCTGCTTGACCAGCCATTCCGCGATGTCGGTCGCGAGCGAGAAGCCCGCCGGGGCCAGCTCCTCCATGCGCTCGCGGTGGACGGTGAGGGTGGCCATCATCCCGGTGAAGGCGGGGAGCAGGACCTCCAGCTGGTCGCAGGAGTCGAAGACGGGCTCCTTGTCCTCCTGGAGGTCCCGGTTGTACGCGAGGGGGAGCGCCTTGAGCGTGGCGAGCAGGCCGGTCAGGTTGCCGATGAGGCGGCCCGACTTGCCGCGCGCCAGCTCCGCGATGTCCGGGTTCTTCTTCTGCGGCATGATCGAGGAGCCGGTGGAGAAGGCGTCGTGCAGGGTGACGAAGGAGAACTCCTTCGTGTTCCAGATGATGACCTCCTCCGCGATCCGGGAGAGGTTGACGCCGATCATCGCGGTGATGAAGGCGAACTCGGCGACGAAGTCCCGCGAGGCGGTGCCGTCGATGGAGTTGGCGACCGAGCCGTGCTCGAATCCGAGGTCGGCGGCGACCGCCTCCGGGTCGAGCCCGAGCGAGGATCCGGCGAGCGCCCCGGAGCCGTACGGGGAGACGGCGGTGCGCTCGTCCCACTGGCGCAGCCGCTCGGCGTCCCGGGACAGGGACTGGACGTGGGCGAGCACGTGGTGGGCGAAGAGGACGGGCTGGGCGTGCTGGAGGTGGGTCCGGCCCGGCATCGCCACGTCGGCGTGGGCCTCGGCGAGACCGACCAGCGCGCTCTGGAGGTCGGCGATCAGCCCGCCGATGATCCGGGCGTGGTCGCGCAGGTACATCCGGAAGAGCGTGGCGATCTGGTCGTTCCGCGACCGCCCGGCCCGCAGCTTGCCGCCGAGGTCGGCGCCGAGGCGCTCCAGCAGCCCGCGCTCCAGCGCGGTGTGGACGTCCTCGTCGGCGATGGTCCCGGTGAAGGAGCCGTCCGCGACGTCGGCTTCGAGCTGGTCGAGCCCGGCGAGCATCCGGGTCAACTCGTCCGCGCTGAGCAGGCCCGCCTTGTTGAGGACGCGTGCGTGGGCTCGGGAGCCGGCGATGTCGTACGGCGCGAGCCGCCAGTCGAAGTGGACGGACGCGGACAGCTTGGCCAGCGCCTCGGCCGGTCCGTCGGCGAAACGCGCGCCCCAGAGCCGGACGTCACCGTTGTTGCTGCTCACTGCGTGCTCCTCAGAAAGGCGAAGGCGAAGGCAAAGGCCCGGGTGTAGGCCACGGTGCGGATATGCGGCCGCCTCCCTGCCGCGTGACGACGGGGAGGCGGCTGTACAACGAGGAAGGGTCAGGCGAGGTCGCGCTTGGCCGCGATCTTGGAGGAGAGGCCGAAGATCTCGATGAAGCCCTGCGCCTTGGACTGGTCGAAGGTGTCGCCCGAGTCGTAGGTGGCGAGGTTGAAGTCGTACAGCGACTCCTCGGACTTCCGGCCGGTGACGACGGCGCGGCCGCCGTGCAGGGTCATCCGGATGTCGCCGGTGACGTGCTGGTTGGCTTCGTTGATGAAGCCGTCCAGGGCCCGCTTCAGCGGGGAGAACCACAGGCCGTCGTAGACCATCTCGCCCCAGCGCTGCTCGACCTGCCGCTTGTAGCGGGCCAGCTCGCGCTCGACGGTGACGTTCTCCAGCTCCTGGTGGGCGGTGATCAGCGCGATGGCGCCGGGCGCCTCGTACACCTCGCGGGACTTGATGCCCACGAGCCGGTCCTCGACCATGTCGATCCGGCCGATGCCCTGCGCGCCGGCCCGCTCGTTGAGCTGCTGGATCGCCTGGAGGACGGTGACGGGACGGCCGTCGATGGCTACGGGCACGCCCTCCTTGAAGGAGATGACGACCTCGTCGGCGTCACGCTGGACGGCGGGGTTCTCGGTGTACTCGTAGATGTCCTCGATCGGCGCGTTCCAGATGTCCTCCAGGAAGCCCGTCTCGACGGCGCGCCCGAAGACGTTCTGGTCGATGGAGTACGGGGACTTCTTGGTGGTCGCGATCGGGAGGTTCTTCTCCTCGCAGAAAGCGATCGCCTTGTCCCGGGTCATCGCGTAGTCGCGGACCGGGGCGATGCACTTCAGGTCGGGGCCGAGCGCGGAGATGCCGGCCTCGAAGCGGACCTGGTCGTTGCCCTTGCCGGTGCAGCCGTGGGCGACGATCCCGGCGTTGTGCTTGTGGGCGGCGGCGACGAGGTGCTTGACGATGGTGGGCCGGGAGAGGGCCGAGACCAGCGGGTAGCGGTCCATGTAGAGGGCGTTGGCCTTGATCGCCGGGAGGCAGTACTCCTCGGCGAACTCGTCCTTGGCGTCCGCGACCTCGGCTTCGACGGCACCGCAGGCGAGCGCGCGCTTGCGGATGACGTCCAGGTCCTCGCCGCCCTGGCCGACGTCCACGGCAACGGCGATGACCTCGGCGCCCGTCTCCTCGGCGATCCAGCCGATGGCGACGGAGGTGTCCAGGCCGCCCGAGTAGGCGAGTACGACGCGCTCGGTCACGGGTTTCTCCTTACGGTGCAATCACTGATGGGTATAACTATGCAGTCCTCCGTATTGTTTGTCAAAACGGCAGGTCAGAGCGGTGCTCCCAGCCGTTTCACCTGATGTGGGGCGCCTTCCGGGGGCCGTCGAACCTCGCGCGGTGCACGGCCTCGGTGAGCCGGTGATCCGCTGGGCCGTACGGAGCAGGTCCGGTGGGGCGTGCCCGCCGGCCGCCGTACGGTCCGGAGCATGCGCAGATCACTGGTGACCGCCGCCGTACTCCTCGCCCTGGCCGGCTCCCTCGGGGCCGGACCCGCCGACGCCCCGTCCGCCGATGTCCCTCCCCTGCCGGACCGGCTGGCGGACACGGGCGGCGGCTCCCAGCTGATCACCGCCGAGGCCCCCGACGCCGGCTCCACGACGGGGACCGTGACCTGGTGGGAGCGGCGCGGGGGCAGGTGGGCGGAGGCCGGGTCGGCGCCCGCGCGGTTCGGGGCGAACGGGCTGGCCGAGGGCAGCAGTCGGGAGCAGGGCACCAGCACCACGCCCACCGGGCTGTACGACCTGCCGTACGCCTTCGGCATCGAGGACGCCCCGGCCGGCACGACGTATCCGTACCGCGAGGTCACCGAGGACTCCTGGTGGTGCCAGGACAACGACTCGCGCGCGTACAACCGCTGGGTGGAACCGCGCCCGGCCCACTGCCGGGCGACGGAGGCCGAGCACCTCGTCTCCTACGGCACGCAGTACGCCCGCGCTCTGGTGATCGGCTTCAACTACGACCGTCCGGTACGGGGCCGGGGCGCGGGGATCTTCCTGCATGTGAACGGGCGCGGGGCGACGGCCGGGTGCGTCTCGGTCCCGGCCGGCGCCATGGCGGAGATCCTCGCCTGGGCGGACCCGGAGCGCGAACCGCACATCGCGGTCGGCACCTCTTCGGGCCCGACCGCGATCACGCGCTACTGAGCAGAGCCGTTCAGCGGTCGTTCTGAGCGAGCCTCAGCAGGTGGTCGGCGAGCGCCTGGCCGCCGTTCGGGTCGCGGCTGATGAGCATCAGCGTGTCGTCGCCCGCGATCGTGCCGAGGATGTCGTGCAGTTCGGCCTGGTCGATGGCCGAGGCGAGGAACTGGGCGGCGCCCGGCGGGGTGCGCAGCACCACGAGGTTGGCCGAGGCCTCCGCCGAGATGAGCAGTTCGGCCGAGAGCCGGCGCATCCGCTCCTCCTTGGCCGAGCCGCCCAGCGGGGCCTGCGGGGTGCGGAAGCCGCCCTCGCTCGGCACCGCGTAGATCAGCTCGCCGCCGGTGTTGCGGATCTTCACCGCGCCCAGCTCGTCCAGGTCCCGGGAGAGCGTCGCCTGGGTGACGCTCAGCCCGTCGTCGGCGAGGAGCTTGGCCAGCTGGCTCTGCGAGCGGACCGGCTGCCGGTTCAGGATGTCCACGATCCGGCGGTGGCGGGCGGTGCGGGTCTGCGGCACGGACGGCCCGCCGTGCTCGGATTCCTGCGCCTCGGTCATCGTCGTCGCCTCATTCTCCGGAGGGTCATGCTCCGGATCGTCCGTCCCCGTACGCCGCGTCGAGAGCGCTCGGCAGGATCTCCAGGAACGCGTCCACCTCCGCGTCACCGATGATCAGCGGCGGCATGAGCCGTACGACATCGGGGGCGGGCGCGTTCACCAGGAGGCCGGCTCCCTGGGCCGCCTGCTGCACCTGTGGTGCGAGGGGTCCGGTGAGCACGATACCCAGCAGCAGGCCCGCGCCGCGGACGTGGGAGACCAGCGGGTGTCCCAGCGCCTGGACGCCGTCGCGGATCCTCTCCCCGAGCCGCTTGACGTCGGCGAGCACGCCGTCGGCCGCGAGGGTGTCGATGACGGCGAGTCCGGCGGCGCAGGCGACCGGGTTGCCGCCGAACGTGGTGCCGTGGTGCCCCGGCTTCAACAGGTCGGCCGCCGGGCCGAAGGCGACCGTCGCGCCGATCGGCAGACCGCCGCCGAGGCCCTTGGCGAGGGTGACGATGTCCGGCTCGACGCCCTGGTGCGCCTGGTGCTCGAACCACTGGCCGCAGCGGCCGATGCCGGTCTGGACCTCGTCCAGGACGAGCAGGGCGCCGGTCGCCCGGGTGATCTCCCGGGCGGCCTCCAGATAGCCCGTGGGCGGGACGACGACGCCGTTCTCGCCCTGCACCGGCTCGATGACGACCAGCGCGGTGTCGGTGGTCACCGCGGCCTTCAGCGCGTCGGCGTCCCCGTACGGCACATGGGTGACGTCGCCGGGCAGCGGGACGAACGGCTCCCGCTTCCCCGGCTGGCCGGTGAGGGCGAGCGCGCCCATCGTCCGGCCGTGGAAGCCGCCCTCGGTCGCGACCATGTGGGTGCGTCCGGTGAGCCGGCCGATCTTGAAGGCCGCCTCGTTGGCCTCCGCGCCGGAGTTGGCGAAGAAGACCCGTCCCTGACGGCCGAACAGCTGGAGCAGCCGCTCGGCGAGCGCGACGGGCGGCTCGGCGATGAACAGGTTCGATACGTGGCCGAGGGAGGCGATCTGGGTGGAGACGGCCTCGACGACGGCGGGGTGGGCGTGGCCGAGGGCGTTGACCGCGATGCCCCCGACGAAGTCGAGGTAGCGGGCGCCTTCCTCGTCCCAGACGTGGGCGCCCTCGCCGCGGACGAGCGACAGTCGGGGCGTGCCGTAGTTGTCCATCAGCGCGCCCTGCCACCGCTGCGTGAGTCCTGGCCCCTCTGTGCCGGTCATGATTCCCCCTGTTCAGGCCCTGTGTGTACGTCGATGGGGGCGTCGGGCACGACCATCGTGCCGATGCCCTCGTCGGTGAAGATCTCCAGCAGGATCGAGTGCTGCACGCGGCCGTCGATGACGCGGGCGGTCTCGACGCCGTTGCGCACCGCGTGCAGACAGCCCCGCATCTTGGGGACCATGCCGCTGGACAGCTCGGGCAGCAGTTTCTCCAGCTGGCTCGCGGTGAGCCGGCTGATGACGTCGTCGCTGTTGGGCCAGTCCTCGTAGAGCCCTTCGACGTCGGTGAGGACCATCAGGGTCTCGGCGTTCAGGGCGGCGGCGAGCGCTGCGGCCGCGGTGTCGGCGTTGACGTTGTAGACGTGGTGGTCGTCGGCGGAGCGGGCGATGGAGGAGATGACCGGGATGCGGCCGTCGTCCAGCAGCGCCTGGATGGCCCCGGTGTCGATGGCGGTGATCTCGCCGACCCGGCCGATGTCGACGAGCTCGCCGTCGATGGTGGGCCGGTGCTGGGTGGCGGTGATGGTGTGGGCGTCCTCACCGGTCATGCCGACGGCGAGGGGGCCGTGCTGGTTGAGGAGCCCGACGAGCTCGCGCTGGACCTGTCCGGCGAGCACCATCCGGACGACGTCCATCGCCTCGGGGGTGGTGACCCGCAGCCCGGCCTTGAACTCGCTGACCAGGCCCTGCTTGTCGAGCTGGGCGTTGATCTGCGGGCCGCCGCCGTGCACGACGACGGGCTTGAGGCCGGCGTGCCGCAGGAAGACGACGTCCTGGGCGAAGGCGGCCTTCAGCTCCTCGTCGATCATGGCGTTGCCGCCGAACTTGATGACGATGGTCCTGCCGTGGTGCCGGGTCAGCCAGGGCAGCGCCTCGATGAGGATCTGCGCCTTGGGCAGGGCGGTGTGCTTCCTGGCGGGGTTCTGCATTCCCCCGTCTGAGTGATTGACGGTCATCCTCGGCTTCCTAGAGGCTGTGACCAGCCGCCGGGCGGGCGGTGTTGGCCTGCGGAGGCGACGTGAGACCGAGTCGGATGCGTCCGAACCGGCTGCCGCCCTTGAAACAGGAAGCCTCACCGGTGACGGTGAGACTCGCCTTCGGGCGAGCACGTCAAGAGCTGTACGCGCTGTTCTCATGGACATAGTCGGCCGTCAGGTCGTTTGCCCAGATCGTCGCCACAGCCTTACCTGCCGCGAGGTCCGCTGTGATGCGGACCTCGCGGTAGCGCATGTCGACGAGGTCGCGGTCCTCTCCGACGGAGCCGTTCCTGCACACCCAGACATCGTTGATGGCGACGTTGAGCCGGTCGGGCTCGAAGGCGGCCTTCGTGGTGCCGATCGCGGAGAGGACGCGGCCCCAGTTGGGGTCCTCACCGTGGATCGCGCATTTGAGGAGGTTGTTGCGGGCGATGGACCGGCCGACCTCGACGGCGTCGTCCTCGGTCGCCGCGTTGACCACCTCGATCCGGATGTCCTTGGACGCGCCCTCGGCGTCGCCGATGAGCTGCCGGGCGAGGTCCGCGCAGACGGCCCGCACGGCTTCGGCGAACTCGGCCTGTTCCGGGGCGATTCCGCTGGCGCCGGAGGCGAGCAGCAGCACGGTGTCGTTGGTGGACATGCAGCCGTCGGAGTCGACCCGGTCGAAGGTGGTGCGGGTGGCCTCGCGCAGTGCGGCGTCCAGCGCGGGTGCGGGGACGTCGGCGTCGGTGGTGAGGACGACGAGCATGGTGGCCAGGCCCGGGGCGAGCATGCCCGCCCCCTTGGCCATGCCGCCGACGGTCCAGCCCTCGCCGCCCGCGACGGCCGTCTTGTGCACGGTGTCGGTGGTCTTGATGGCGATGGCGGCCTTCTCACCGCCGTGCTCGCTGAGGGCCGCGGCGGCCTGCTCGATGCCGGGGAGCAGCTTGTCCATGGGAAGCAGGAGACCGATGAGCCCGGTGGAGGCGACGGCGATCTCGCCGGCGCTGTGGCCCTCCAGCACCTCTGCGGCCTTCTCGGCGGTGGCGTGGGTGTCCTGGAAGCCCTGGGGCCCCGTACAGGCATTGGCGCCACCGGAGTTGAGGACGACGGCGGTGACCTCGCCGCCCTTGAGGACCTGCTCCGACCAGAGCACCGGGGCGGCCTTGACGCGGTTGGAGGTGAAGACGCCCGCGGCGGCGCGGCGCGGCCCGTTGTTGACCACGAGGGCCACGTCCGGGTTGCCGCTCTCCTTGATTCCCGCGGCGATGCCCGCCGCGACGAACCCCTGTGCTGCCGTGACGCTCACGGTGCCACTCCGATCGTCGAAAGACCTGTGTCCTCGGGGAGTCCGAGGGCGATGTTCATGCTCTGGAGGGCGCCGCCCGCGGTGCCCTTGGCGAGGTTGTCGATGGCGCTGATCACGATGATCCGCCCGGCCGCCGTGTCGTACGCGACCTGGACCTGTACGGCGTTGGAGCCGTACACCGCGGCGGTGGCGGGCCACTGCCCCTCGGGCAGCAGGTCCACGAACGGCTCGTCCGCGAACGCCTTCTCGTACACCTCGCGCAGGCTCTGGGCGCTCACGCCGGGCTTCGCCTTCGCGCTGCACGTGGCGAGGATGCCGCGCGGCATGGGCGCGAGGGTCGGCGTGAAGGAGACGGTGACCCGCTCACCGGCGGCGGCGCTGAGGTTCTGGATCATCTCCGGCGTGTGGCGGTGCCCGCCACCGACGCCGTACGGGGTCATGTTGCCCATCACCTCGGAGCCGAGCAGATGCGGCTTGACCGCCTTGCCCGCACCCGAGGTGCCCGACGCGGCGACGATCACGGCCTCCGGCTCGGCGAGGACGGCCCCGTACGCCGGGAAGAGCGCGAGGGACACGGCGGTCGGGTAGCACCCGGGCACGGCGACGCGCCGGGACCCGGCGAGCGCCACCCGCCCGCCCGGCAGCTCGGGCAGCCCGTAGGGCCAGGTCCCGGCGTGCGGGGACCCGTAGAACGCCTCCCAGTCACCGGCGTCCTTCAGCCGGAAGTCGGCCCCCATGTCGATGACGAGGACCTCCTCCCCCAACTGCTCGGCGACGGCGGCGGACTGCCCGTGCGGAAGCGCCAGGAAGACGACGTCGTGACCGGCGAGCACCTCGGCGGTGGTGGGCTCCAGCACCCGGTCGGCCAGCGGCCGCAGATGCGGCTGGAGCGACCCGAGCGCCTGACCGGCGTTGGAGTGCCCGGTGAGAGCACCGATCTCGACGCCCGGGTGCGCCAGCAGGAGACGGAGAAGCTCCCCGCCGGCGTAGCCGCTCGCCCCTGCCACTGCTGCTCGTACCACCATCGGTAATCCTCCTGATCGATGGCATGACTATACGCATCGACGCACTTTTATGCAAAGCGCTTCCCGGGCGCGCTGTCAGGCGCCCGCCTGTGGTCGGGTAGCCGGATCACGTTGCCGTGACCCGGCCCCCTCAGCACCGGACGTGCGAGCTTTCCCCGCATCCGGCTCAAGCAAGCCCCATGGGCTTCGCAGGTCAGCAGGGTTATGTGGCCCTTTTGCCGTCGCCCGCGTGGTGCTGGCGGTGGCATTCGAAGTGCACGAGGCGAAGGTTGTTCCGCTCGTCCGTGCCGCTGTCTCGCCGGTAGATGAAGTGATGCTTGTGGAGCATCTTCTTCGAGGCCGCGAACCAGTTGATCCACTCGCGTGGACCGTCCGGTTCGTACTCGGCTCCGCCGATCAGCACCTGCACGCAGAGAGGACAGAGCCCCTGCTGCCGGACCGCCGGGAGAACACTCGTCTTGTCCATCGGCGGTGGTGCTTTCCTGCGGCGGCGGTTCCGCCAGCACTCGGCGCAAACGGACCCAACGGCCGCTGGGCGGGGTGCCGGCGGCCATCGCCGTGTCCCTGACCGGTACGCGGATCTCCTTGGTGGCCCTGCCCTGGTTCGTGCTCGTCACGACCGGCAGCGCGACCCGGACCGGGCTGGTCACCTTCCGCGAGATGGCGCCCCACGTACTGGCCAAAGCCTTCACCGGTCCCCTGGTGGACCGGATCGGCCCGTGGGCCGTCTCCTGGACCACGGACCTGGCCAGCGCGGCCGCCGCCGGGGCGATCCCGCTGCTCCACACCCTGGACCTGCTGTCCTTCCCGGTCCTGCTGGGCCTGGTCGCGGTGATCGGCGCGGCGCGCGGCCCGGGCGACCTGGCCAAGGAAGTCATGGTGCCGGAAGCGGCCGAGCGCGGCGGGATCCCGCTGGAGCGGGCAACCGGCCTGTCCGGCGTGGTCGAGCGGCTGGCCTCCACCGTCGGCCCGGCGGCGGGCGGCGCCCTGGTGGCGCTGCTCGGCCCCTTGCCCGGCCTGGTCCTCGACGCGGCCTGCTTCGCCCTCGGCTCGGTGATCGTCGCCGTCGCGCTGCCTCGCGGTATGGGGCGTCCGGCCGTGGACACCGCGGCGCGGTCGACGGGGCGGAACCGGGCTACTGGCGCCGGTTCGGCGAGGGCTTCACCTTCCCGCGGGGCGAGCCGTTACTGCCGGCCGTCATCGTCATGGCCGGGATCACCAACTCCCTGGACGCGGCGATGACCACCTTGCTCCAGCCCGTCTGGGCCAGGGAATCCGGAAACGGCCCGACGGCGATCGGCCTGATCGGCAGTGGGATGGGAGCCGCCGCGGTCGCCGGGAGCCTCATCGCCGCGATGGCCGCGCACCGGCTGGGCCGGGTTCATCAACCCCGTACTGGGGGCCGTCCTCGTCGAACGGGTGCCGCGCCGGATGCTGGGCCGCGTCAACGCCCTCGGCGACTCGCTGCCCTGGTCCGGTATC
Organism: Streptomyces sp. rh34; assembly: GCF_002551245.1. Taxonomy (GTDB): domain Bacteria; phylum Actinomycetota; class Actinomycetes; order Streptomycetales; family Streptomycetaceae; genus Streptomyces. The sequence continues at coordinate 20,038 of NZ_NTGZ01000044.1, read as the reverse complement.
CCGCTCGGCGGGCTGCTCGCCGGTGCGGCGGTGACCGCCGCCGGGCTCACGCCGACGCTGGCCGCCTTCGGGGCCGCGTACTTCCTCACGACCAATCTGGCCGGACTGCGGCCGGAATGGCGCGAGATGGACCGTACGCGTGGACGACGCGCACCGCGGCAGCGAAAGAGGGAGACGCCTCGCAGGACCGGGCGAAACAGCGACATGACACTTACGGGGACGTGCTGCCCGGAGCCCGACCGGCCCGGGCAGCACGTCCCGCCACGCACGGCCCCGCACAGGCGGCCTACAGGGCGCCGGTACGTCAGAGGAAGAGGACCGAACGCACCTTCAGCCGCTCCGAGGCCCCGCCGGTGTGCGGGCGGAGGGGAAAGGAGTCACCCTCGCAGTCGGTGTCGGTGAAGACCTGCGCCCAGGCGTCCGTGCGGTTCTTCGGGGAGTGCCCGGGCTCGGGGTTCTCCTGGCCGACGCCCGGGAGGTTGATGCACTGGCCGCTCGGCGGGCTGTTCAGGAAGCCGGTCGCCTCGTATCCCTCGACGGTCACGTAGTCGTAGCGGAACTGCCCTTCGGCCGCCGAGGCGGAGGTGGGGACGGCGGCGAGAAGCAGCGCGGCGCCGAGAACGGCGGGGAGGGCTGAGCGGATACGCATGGGTGAAATCCTTCTGGGGGTGGGGGTGTTGCCGTGGCCCTCTCTTCCCGGCAGGCAGGGCCGGTCGCGGGTGGGGGCCACACGCAGGTACGTGTTTCCACAGACGCACTGACGCACGGGCCACCGAAGCGACCGCGCCGTGACGTTGCGCACACATGGTGACACACAAAGCGACCGACCATGATCCAGAACCGTACCGGGTCCGCCCGGCGTCCTTCCCGAAACGGAATAACGGAAGAACGGAACTGAACGGAACGTGCAGAAGGCTCGCTCCATGACCCCACAGCACGATCGCGTGGTGCCACCGACGAGCGGGAGCCCGCAACGCGGCCTGCCCGCCACGACTTTCGGCGTCCTGCGGCGGGACCGGGGCACGTTGGCGGGTGCGACGGCACGCGTCGTCGGCCTGTCCGGCCTGGCCGGGTTGCTGGTGACAGCCGCGATATTCGCGCTCGCCTGGCCCGTCTTCACCCGGATGCGGAACCAACGCGTCTGGTACCAGCGCGTCGAGGACCCCTATCTGCACGACCACACCGATCTGGCGTTGGTCGCCCTCGGCGCGCTCCCGCTCTTCCTGGTTCTCCTCGGCGCGGGCAGCGCTGCCCTGCAGTCGGTGTGCTCGCGGGCGGTCGCGGACGGGTCCCGCGAACTCCCGCACGCGGCCCGGTCGCAGCAGGCCATGGTTCCCGCGCGGCTGCGACCGGTGCTCGCCGTGTACGCGTTGCGCAGCCTGGTCGTCTGGCCCCTGCCCCTGCTCGTCACCGCCGTGGCAGACCGTCTCACCGGCTACCACCTCGACACCCCGGAGCCCCTGGAACGCGGATCGTGGCCCCACACACTGGTCGAGGTCTCCCCCGCCGCCGCCGTGTTCGTCGCCGTGCTGCTGCGCCTCGCCCTCACCCTCGCGCCGGCCGCCGCGGCCGATGGCCTCGGCCCCCGCGCGGCTCTGCGCCGTTCCTGGTCGCTGACGTGGACGCGTGCCGGAGCGCCCCGCGTCCTCGCCCTCGCACTGCCTCTGGCCGCGCTCGCCACCGGGGTGTTCCGGCTGGTGGTGCAGCTCGCCCTGCCACTGCGGCCTCTCGTCCGAAACCTCCTCGAACCGGCCACGGGCAATTTCTTCGCCGCGTACTACGCCGGCATCCTCGCGCCCGTCGTCGTCGGCATCCTCGTCACCGCCGCCGTGACCCTTCCCGTGGCGTGCACGGCCTTCGCGGTCCTCCACGACCGGCTGCGGCCGGCCTGTCCCGAACGGCGGCCCTCACCCGCTACGGCACGTTGAACCGTACGAGCGCCTCGGCGACCGGCGTGCCGCTGCGCTCCGCGTACGTCATCCGCTCGCGCACCTCACGCAGCCCCCGGGGACGGTATCCGGGTCCGCCGCAACAGCTCTTGTGAAACCCCACGCCCGCGTGCAGCAGCACAGCGAGGGCCCGCCACGCCGCGACGTCCCGCCGACGCGGTGCCGCGAACGCCGATCCCGCGTGGATCATCGGCTTCGCACAGCGCGGACAGCTCCGCTGCCTCGCCCTGTCATGGGGCTGCTTGTACGAGACCCGGCAGGAGAGGCAGACGTACGAGGTTTTCCCATGGCTCATCGGCTCAGCCTAGAGATCGCTCCGGGAAACGACCATCGACTTCTTCGGCTCCCGCCGGGAAGGCCCCGGGGCGGGCGGAGGCGATACTGGTCGTAGTCGTAGTCGTAGTCGTCGCCTCGCCGCCGAACCGGTTCCTGGCCGGGGCAGGCCGGTGGGGCCCCGCCTTGTCGATGTCTCTGAGGGGAGCCGTTCATGACCACGGCGAAAGACCTGTTCATCATCGCCATGGACCAGGAGCCGGAGCACACCGTGGGGCAGGGCGACCTGTCGCTCGCGCTCGCGGGAGCCGAACTCCTCGATCTCATCGGTGCGGGAGCCATCACCGTGGACGGCGACCTCATCGTGCCGGGCGGGTCGTCGGCGCCGGACGACCAACTGCTCGGAGAGGCCGCCGCCCTGATCACCCGGCAGCCACCCCACGAGCGGATCGAGGACTGGCTCTGGCGGCGCGGCCGCGACCTCTCGGCCACCTACCAGGACGCGCTGGAGGAGGCCGGCGAGCTCACGCAGAAGAGGAGCGGCCGGTTGCCCTTCGGCCCCAAACGCGTGGAGCTGGTCGATACGCCCAGCCGCCGCCACGCCGCCGGCCGCTGGGAGGAGGGCGAACCCGTCCTGGCCGCGCTCGCATCCGCCGTGGGCATCGACGGCGGACGATCCGACGACGACGAGCCCCGTCTCGACGACGAGACGGTGACGGCCGTGGTCGCCACCGTCCACGAAGCGGTGATGGAGCTGGAGTCCGTACGCCAGCGGCGGACCATCGAGAACACGGCCTTCGCCAACGTCTGGCGCGGACCGTGAGCAGGGACCCGGCCGCTCCTGTTTGACCTTGCCACGGTGACAAGCTCTTCACTGCTGGTCGAGGAGGTGGCCTCGATGACGGGCACGGGACACAACACGGACGCGGACACGGACCTGGTACGAGCGCTTCGAGGGTTGGAGGACGATCGTTCGGCCGTACGGGTGCGGGCCGCTCTGGCCGTCGGCACGATGCCGGACCCGCGCTTCGTCGACACGCTCGTCGAGCGGTGTGCGATCGAGCCCGATTTCTTCGTGCGCGACATGCTGACCTGGGCGCTCACCCGCCACCCGGTGTCCGTCACGCTTCCCCGGCTGCTCCGCGAAGTCCGTTCGGAGCGCCCGCGGGCGCGGAGCCAGGCGCTGCACACGCTGTCCAAGATCGGGGACCGGCGGGCTTGGCCGGCGATCACCCGGGCGCTCCTGTCCGACGCCGACGCCGAGGTGGCGCGGAGTGCCTGGCGGGCCGCGGTCGTGCTCGTGCCGGAAGAGGAGGAAGGCGCATTGGCCACGGTGCTGGCGGCGCAGTTCGGGCGTGGGGGGCGGGAGACGCAGTTGAGTCTCAGCCGGGCGCTGGTCGCGCTGGGGGATGCGATGGCGTCGGCTCTGGCTGCCGCGACGAGGGCCCCCGACCCGCGCGTACGCGCGCACGCGCTCGCCACGGATCGGCTGCTGCGCGACCCGGACGCCGGATTCACGTTCGCGCTGGAGGAGGCGAAGCGCGTCGTTGCCCTCGGCGCCGGAACCGCCGGAGTCGCCGGTTCCGGCGGTTCCGGGGATTCCGTCGGTTCCGGGGATTCCGGGGATTCCGGCGGGGAAGGACCGTAGAGCGTGTTGATCGGTGAGGTCGCCCGGCGGTCCGGGGTCAGCGCCCGCATGCTCCGGCACTACGAGTCGCTCGGTCTGGTGCGGCCCTCGGGCCGTACCGGGTCCGGCTACCGGGAGTACTCCGGGGCGGACATCCAGCGGATCATGCATGTCGAGAGCCTGCGGGCGGTGGGGCTGTCGCTGCGGGAGATCAGGCGCGCGCTCGACGATCCCGGCTTCACACCCTCGGCGCTCGTCGACGATCTCATCCGTCGGACGCGCGAACGCATCGCGGCGGAGACCGAGTTACTCACACGGCTGCATCGGGTCCACGCCACGGATCCGGCCGGCTGGGAGGACGTCCTCCAGGTCGTCACGCTCCTGCGGGCCCTGGGGTCCCCGAGCGCCGACGCACGCCAGCGCGCGGCCCTCGCCTCGGCGGACGAGATTCCGGTGGAGGCCCTGGCCGAAGCGGTACTCGGCGAGAGCGACCCGAACGTGGCCGGGGCCCTTCGCTGGGCGCTGGCGCGATCGGGCGGCGGCGGACCGGCGCTGCTGGCGGAGGGGCTCGGCTCACCGGTGGCCGCGGTGCGGGAACGTGCCGTACGGTCCCTCGCCGGTATGCCCGGCGGTGAGGCCACCGCGCTGCTGCGGGACGCCCTCGCGCACCCCGATGCCGTGGTCCGCGGCCACGCCGCTCTGGCGCTCGGGACACTGGGGGAGGCCGACGCGGTCCCGACGCTCGTCGACATGATCGTGGCGGGACGGAACGACACCGCCGCGGCCGACGCGCTGACTGTGCTGGCCTGCGACGACGCGGCGGCGGACCGGATCACGGCCGTGCTCGTCGACCGCCTCGCCCACGACACCGCCCACGCGTCGGCGCGCGGGCGGCTGACCCAGGCCCTGGAAGGCGTACCGGGGACGGCCGCCTCACGTGCTCTCGGGGATCTGCTCCACGACGCGGACCGCGCCGTCGCGCTGACCGCTGCGTACGTTCTTCGGCTGCGCGACGTGGGGTGACGGAACTCGCGGGGACGCGGGGACGGCCGACCGGTCCAGGAGCAGCGGAATCGCCAGGGCGGGCAGCAGCCAGACGAACACGATCAGGCGGTAGCCGAGCAGTTGGTCGAGGTTCGGGTGGCCCGCCTGGTTGAGGAGGCCTGCCGCCCCTGCCCCCAGGGCGACGGGCAGCACCACGGAGCGCCGTCTCAGCAGCGCCCAGGCCGAGAGCGCGAGCAGGACGGGGAGGACCGGGTAGGTGGCCTGGCGCCGGAGCCAGGCCGACCAGAAGACCCGTTCCTGGACGAAGAACTCGGGCCAGGGGTCGGGCAGATCGGGGCGTTGGTAGTGGTGGGTCAGCAGGTCCTGGGCGCTGTCCTGGCCCATGGGCCAGGACAGGAGATGCGCCCCGGCGTAGACGATCGCCGCCAGCACACCGCACAGTCCGGCCGCCCGGAGTACGGGCGCGGGCCTCCGCCGCTTCAGGCGGAGCCACCCGGACCAGGCCAGGAAGACGCCCGCGAGAGCGGCCGCCAGCAGCAGGGCCTGCGAGTAGCGGACGAGGAACATCAGGGCGAATCCGCCCGCGACGAGCGCCGCGCCCGTACGGGGCCGGTCCCGCAGCAGCAGGACGCAGCCGAGGACGACCGCCGTGCCGAGCGCCAGGGAGAGCCCGTCGCTCAGGGGGTTCATGGCGACGGTGCCGGTGGGCAGGGCGAGGTACAGCGCCTGCCCGGCCAGACCGGCGCGCCGGGAAGCCCCCGCGGCCCGGAGGGCGAGCAGGACACAGACGCTTCCGGCCAGCGCCACGACGAGCCCGGCGAGCCAGAGACCCCAGGTAGGACCGAAGGCGGTCACGAAGGGGACCAGGAACAGCGGATAGCCGGGCCTGGCCTCGAAGATGGCCATGAAGCGCTGGTTGGCGAACGGCGCGGTCATCCCCGACGTGTTGCCGTGGCCGGACCAGTACGCGACCGAGTCGTTCAACCGGCGTACGCACTGTTCCTCCGACTCTCCCGAGGCCTTCCTGCTGGTCCAGGGGATGGTGTTCAGCGGTGCGTGCTGCCCGCTGGCACAGGAGTAGCCGATGGCCAGGCGGCCCGCGTCCTGACGGCTCTCGCCGCTGAGACTCAGGGCGTAGGAGAGGTAGTTCTTCGTGTCGGGCGAGGCCCGTCCGGTGACCGCCGTCAGCTGGAGCCCGGCGAAGGCCACGGCGATGAGCAGCATCCCGATGAGGCCGAGGTGCTGGGTTCTGCGGGTTCTGCGGATGTTCGGCATCGGACGGTCACTCCCCTGCATACGGCGGTTGCCTCATCAACGAGACAACCGGCGTGGAGTGGCGTTGCGCCGTCGGACCGCTGCGCTACCGGCCCCGCGGCTTTCCGCGCTTGCCGCCCTGGCCTCCGGCCCGGCCGCCCGACGGGGGCTTCCTGCCGGCCGCGGGCTTGTTCCGGCCGCCGCCCGACCCGCCGCCCGTACCGGCCCGCTTGCCCTTGGCCTTGTCCTTGGCCTTGTCCTTCGCCTTCGACGTCGGGCGCGGCGGGGTGGCCGCGCGGCCACGGGTGCTGTTGACGGTGCGCCCCCGGACGATCCCGATGAACTCCTCCACCAGGTCGGGGGTGATCTCCGCCTCGGGCCAGGACAGGGCCACGCGTGACCCGGGGGCTTCCGGGACCGGACGGTAGGTGAGGTCCTTGCGGTGGTGGAGGCGGGCCAGGGACTGCGGGACGAGGAGGACGCCCACGCCCGCCGCCACCAGTTCGATCGCGTCCGCCGTGGTCGCCGGGCGCTCGACGGCGGGGCGGCCGGGCAGGGTCTCCCAGTCGAGGAGGTCGTCCAGCGGGTGCAGCACGATCTCGTCGGACAGCTCGGCTAGCGACACCTCCTCCGCGGCGGTCGCGACGTGGTCCTTGGGGATCACGACGACGGTCGTCTCGGTGTAGAGGGGAATCGCGCTCAGGACGCTCCGGTCGACCGGGAGCCGTACGAGACCGGCGTCGGCGCCGCCGCCCGCGAGCAGCTCGGGCGCCTCGGCGGCGGTGGCCTGGACGAGTTCCAGGGAGGTGCCGGGCAGCCGCTCGCGCCAGACCCTCACCCACTTGGTGGGCGTCACGCCGGGGACGTACGCGAGCCTGAAGGATGAGGGGATGTCCGAGCCTGTCACGGAACCAGGCTACCGGCAGGTGGTCGGAGGTATGTCCCATGGTCGATACCCTGGACCCATGACGTCGCACAAGACCGCCCAGACCATGAAGCCCGCCACGGCGGCGAAGAAGCTGGGTGTGTACCTCCAGGCCACCCCCGCCGAGTTCCAGGAGGGTGCCGTCTCCCGCACCGAGCTCAACGCCCTCCAGACCGACCCGCCCGCCTGGCTGGTGGAGCTGCGCCGCACCGGCCCGCACCCCCGCCCGGTCGTCGCCACGAAGCTCGGCATCTCCATCGCGGGGCTCGCCCGCGGCGGGGTCACCGAGGCGCTCACCACCGAGCAGATCGACGCGCTGAAGGACGAGATGCCCGAGTGGCTCCAGAAGGAGCGCGCCACGCAGGCCGAGGTGCGCAAGGAGACCGCTCGGATCAAGGAGCGCAACGCCGAGCGGGCCGCGCAGTCCGGCGATCAGCAGTAGAACGGCGGCGCGCCCGGGTACCGCGACGCGTGAGCACGCGCGCCTCGACGCGTGAGCACGCGCGCCTCCGTACTCGCGCGTCTCCGGACCCCGCGCCCTGATGTCCGCGCCGGGCAACCGGACGGACACGACATGCCACGGGCCCGCGGCCGGTCCGTTCCGCCGACGCGTACGTCGGTAGAACGGCCCCGCTACGGGCCCGTCCGGTTACCGGATCGGTCAGAGAGCGCCGGACTCGGCGATGGTGACCTTGGCGCGGGTCTTGCCGCTGGGGGAGCCGAGCGCCTCGATCTTGCGGACCAGGGCCATGCTGTCGTCGTCGGCGACCTCACCGAAGACGACGTGCTTGCCGTCCAGCCACGGGGTGAGCACCGTGGTGACGAAGAACTGCGAACCGTTGGTGTTCGGTCCGGCGTTGGCCATCGAGAGCAGGCCCACACGGTCGTGCTTGAGCTTGAAGTTCTCGTCGGCGAACTTCTCGCCGTAGATGCTCTTGCCGCCGGTGCCGTCACCGCGGGTGAAGTCGCCGCCCTGGAGCATGAAGTCGGTGATGACGCGGTGGAAGGACGAGCCGGCGTAGCCGAAGCCCTTCTCGCCGGTGGCGAGCGCGCGGAAGTTCTCCGCCGTCTTGGGGACGACGTCGTCGAACAGGTTGAACGTGATCCGCCCTGCGGGCGCGTCGTCGATGGTGATGTCGAAGTAGACCTTGGTTGTCATGGTGACATCCTCACATTCCTGGCAACCACAGGTGAAACCCGGGTTGGGTCGACACGTCGGGCGCCCTGTTCCGCTCACCTCCCGGCGGTCTCCCCGTGGGCCGCTCGGACGGCGTTCACCAGGGCCGACCCGCGCAGGTCGTCGGCGAGCCGGGAGCCCATCCGGTTCCTGACGTACCCGAGGGCGATTCCGGCATCCGTGTCGGCCCGGGCCCCAGAAGCCGCCCGCACCGCCGCGGCCCACCGCACGCGGGTCGGGGTCGGGAGCCTATCGGCCCTGAAGCCCGTCGAAGGCGGTACGGAGGCGGCGGACGCCCTCCGCGATCTCGGCCGCTCCGGAGACCGCGGCGAAGCTCAGGCGGACGTGGCCGGCCGGGGGTTCGGCGCAGAAGTAGGGGCGTCCGGGGGCGATGGCGACGGAGGCGCGCAGGGCGGCCGAGACGACGGCCGGCTCATCGGTGGCCGTACCCGCGCCGCTGCCCGGCAGGCGGAGCCAGAGGCTGCCGCCGCCCGCCGGGAGATGCGGCAGCGTGAGTTCCGGCAGCTCGCCGCCGAGGGCGCCCGCCATGGCCGTACGGCGGTGCCTCAGCTCGGTCGCGACGGCGGCGAGGTGGCGGCCCCACGACGGGGAGCCGACGAGTTCCAGCGCGGCTTCCTGAAGAGGCCGGGGTACGAAGAAGCTGTCGACGACCTGGATGGCCCGCAGGCGCTCCAGCACCGGCCCGCGGGCGGCCAGGGCGCCGACCCGCATGCTGGGCGAGGTGACTTTGGTCAGCGAGCAGACGTGCACGACGACACCGTCGGGATCGTCGGCGGCCAGCGGCGCCGGAAGCGGTCCGGCGTCGTCGTGGACGAGCCGCCGGGCGAAGTCGTCCTCGACCACGAATGCCCCCGCCGCGCGGGCGATGCCCAGGATCTCGGGGCGACGGGCGGGTGCGAGGGTGGCACCGGTGGGGTTCTGGAAGAGCGGCTGGGTGACGAAGACCCGGGCGCCGGTGGCCCGGAACGCGTCGGCGAGCAGCTCGGGGCGCACCCCGTCGGCGTCCATCGGCACGGGGACGGGGCGCAGCCCGGTGGCGCGGGCGGCGGCGAGCATCCCGGGGTAGGTGGGCGACTCCACGAGGACCGGGGCGCCGGGCGGGGCGAGCGCGCGCAGCGCGGTGGCCAGCGCGCTCTGGCCGCCCGCGGTGATCAGGACGTCGGTGCCGGAGACGGCGGGACCGATCTCGCGGGCGAACCAGGACCGCAGTTCGGGCAGTCCGTCCGTCGGGGGGCGGCCCCAGGCGCCCGGCCTGCGGCCCGCGCGGGCCAGGGCCGCGGAGAGCGCCCGCTCGGGCTGGAGGGAGGCGTGGAGGTAGCCGCCGTTGAACTCGATGACGCCGGGCGGTGGTGCGGCGAGGGTGACCAGCACCCCGGAGGCGTCCACGGTACGCGGCACCACCTCGGGCCCACCGTCGCCGCTCAATGACACCTCCTGCCAGGACGTGACACCCGGCGCGGGCAGTGCGGCGCGGGGGTGCGCCCGGAAGGCGCCGGAGCCGGGGCGGGTGACGACGAGACCCTCGGCGGCGAGCTGGGCGATGGCGCGGGAGACGGTGACGGGGCTGACCCGGAACCGTTCGACGAGTGCACGACTGGACGGCAGCTTTCCACCCGGCGAGTAGCGGTTGAGATCGACCCGCAGGGAAGTGACCAGTTCGGCGACGCTGCTACGCTCTTGCATGAGAGCAGAGAATAGCGCTACCCCGCCTTCATCGATAGCGGTTACCCAGCCGGTCGGCACCTCGCAGGCCCCTGCGATCACGTCGACGTCGACGGTGGCTGAGGGTGCGGCCGAGGCACCGACTCCGGCTGCGGCTGCGGCTGCGGCTGCGAACGGGCCGGGAAGCAGGCCCGCGCCGGGTCCCGCCACCGGCCGGAGCGGCACCGTGCTCGCCGGGCTCGGCGTGGTGGCGTTCTCGCTCACCTTTCCGGCCACGGCCTGGGGCCTGGAGAGTTTCGGCCCCTGGTCCCTGGTCGCTCTGCGCAGCGTGCTCGCCGCCCTGATCGCGGGCAGCGTGCTGCTGGCCGCGCGCGTCCCGCTGCCCGAACGCCGGCACCGGGCCGGGCTCGCGGTCGTCGGGGGCGGGGTGGTGGTGGGCTTCCCGCTCCTGACGACGCTGGCCCTGCAGACGTCCACCACCTCGCACGCGGCCGTGGTCGTGGGCCTGCTGCCGCTGACCACGGCGGTGCTGGGGGCCCTGCGTACCGGCGAGCGGCCCTCGCGGACATTCTGGATCGCGGCGCTCGCCGGGGCCGCCGTGGTGATCGCCTTCACTGTGCGGCAGAGCGGCGGGGCCCTCACCTCCGGCGATCTGTATCTGTTCGGCGCGCTGCTCGTGTGCGCGGCCGGGTACACCGAGGGAGGCAGGCTGGCCCGGGTGATGCCGGGGTGGCAGGTGATCGGCTGGGCCCTGGTCCTGTGCCTGCCGCTCGCGGTGGCGGGCAGCCTGGTGGCCCTGCCCCTCGAACCCGTGCACCTGAACGCCCACGGCATCCTCGGCCTGGTCTGGGTCGCCGCAGGATCCACCTTCCTCGGGCTGTACGTCTGGTACCGGGGCATGGCGGCGATCGGCGTCGCCCGCGCCAGTCAGCTCCAGCTCGCCCAGCCGCTGCTGACGCTCGTGTGGTCCGTTCTCCTGCTCGGCGAGGAGATGTCCGCCGCGGCTCCGGTCGCGGCGGTGGCCGTGCTCGTCTGCATCGCCGCCACCCAGCGGGCCGGCCGCGGCGCAGCGGGGGCCTCCCGGCGCATACGGTCATAGACTTGTCGACACGGACACCGTCTCCCCCTGTGAGGAGGTCGCTCCCGATGGAGGCACACACGGGCGACCGGCTGCTGATGCACGGCAGGACCGTGGGACAGCACGACCGGGTCGCAGAGATCATCGAAGTGCTCGGCGACGGGGGCGCTCCCCCGTACCGGCTCCGCTTCGACGACGGCCGTGAACACCTGATGTCACCCGGCCCCGACAGCGTCGTCCAGCACATGGAGGCGCAGGAGGACGGGCAGCGGCGATAGGAGCACGGGGCGGGGCTCGCACACCAGGGCCCCGACTGTCGCGCGCCCCTCGGCCGACGCCGCCCCCTGCCGCCCCGCCGGGAGCCGGACCCCGGGACCCAGGACCCAGGACCCGGGTCACCCCACCGAAGGGCGACCGAGGTGTGGATAGGTGTGGCCCCGGTCCGGATGGAGCCGGACCCGGTCCGTGTAGTGGTCGGCCACCACGCGTCGCATCGCGCCGATCCGGTCCGCCATCACGCTCTTCCCGGAGAAGAAGACATGGCCGCCCACCTCCGCATGGTCCCGGGCGAGAGTGAGGTGGCGGGAGAGTTCCGCCGGGTCCTGCCAGGGATCCGCCTGGGCCGGGTCGCCCGCCTTGTACAGCGCCTCGCCCACGTACAGGTCGACGCCCGTGCCCCGGACGGTCCGGCTCCACCAGGCGAGGACCTTCGCGTAGTCGGCGGCGGCCTGGCCGACGTACCAGTAGATCTGCGGGCAGATGTAGTCGATCCATCCTTCCTTGACCCACTTACGGGTGTCGGCGTACAGGTCGTCGTACGTCTGCACGCCCGCCCGGGTGTCCGAGCCCAGTGGGTCGGTCGCCGCGTTGCGCCAGACCGCGAAGGGGCTGACGCCGAAGCGGACGTGGGGCTTGATCTGCCGGATCCGCTCCCCCGTCTCGCGCACGAGCCGGTCGATGTTGTCGCGCCGCCAGGCCGCCCGGTCGGCGAACCCGCCGCCGTACCGCTCGAACTCCGCGTCGTCGTCGAAGGCCTGACCGGCCACCGGATACGGGTAGAAGTAGTCGTCCCAGTGCACCGCGTCGACGTCGTAGCGCCGCACGGCGTCCAGCATCGCGTCCTGGACGAAGCGCCGGACCTCCGGCAGCCCGGGGTTGTAGTAGAGCTTCCCGCCGTACGGGACGACCCATCCCGGATGCTGCCGGGCCGGGTGGGAGGCGATGAGACGGGTGGGGTCGGTGTGGTTCGCCACCCGGTAGGGGTTGAACCAGGCGTGCAGCTCCAGACCCCGGTCGTGTGCCGCGCGCACCGCCGTGCCGAGCGGGTCCCAGCCCGGGTCCTTTCCCTGCGTCCCGGTCAGGCAGGCGGCCCATGGCTCGTGCGGCGAGGGCCACAGGGCATCGGCGGTCGGCCGGACCTGGAACACCACCGCGTTGAGCCGCAGCTCGACCGCCCGGTCCAGATACGCGGACAGCTCGGCCTTCTGCCGCGCCGCAGTGAGGCCCGGCTCGGACGGCCAGTCGATGTTGGCGACCGTGGCGATCCACATGCCCCGCACCTGACCGGGCACCGCCCCGGGCCGCCCGCCTCCTCTTCGCCTCCCCGCCGGGGAGGCGACCGCGTCACCGGCCGACGTCATCGCCGCCACCAGTCCGGCCGCGCCCAGCACGAACGCTCTTCTCGCCACTCCCGTTCGCCGCATCCTGGCCCACCTCTCTCCGCCACATCCCGCATCCGGCTCCGATAGCTCTACGTAACCGCATCATGCCCATCCGTGGCCGCTGTGACCCGCGGAAGGTCCGCGTCGGCATCCGGAGTAACGTCGTGGGGTCGAGGCGGGCACCGGAATCACACGGGACCCTGCGATACGGAGAACAGCGAAAGGCACGAGGTGACGGACTCTATGGCCGACATTGCACGCGTCGGAGTGGTGGGCTGTGGCCAGATGGGCGCAGGTATCGCGGAGGTGTGCGCGCGCAGCGGTCTCGAAGTGAAGGTCGCCGAGACCACCGGCGAAGCGCTGGAGATCGGCCGCACCCGACTGCACAACTCCCTCTCGAAGGCCGCCGAACGCGGCAAGATCAGCGCGGAGGAGCGGGACGAGACCCTCGGCCGTCTGAGCTTCACGACCGACCTCGGGGAGTTCGCCGACCGCGATCTCGTCATCGAGGCCGTCGTGGAGAACGAGCAGGTCAAGACCGAGATCTTCCAGGTGCTCGACCAGGTGGTGACCCGGCAGGACGCGATTCTGGCCTCCAACACCTCCTCGATCCCGCTGGTGAAGCTGGCTGTCGCCACCTCGCGCCCGGACCGGGTCATCGGCATCCACTTCTTCAACCCAGCACCGGTGCAGAAGCTCGTCGAGCTGATCCCGGCGCTGACCACCTCGGACGAGACGATCGCGCGCGCCGAGGCCGTCGTGCAGGACGTGCTCGGCAAGCACCCGATCCGCGCCCAGGACCGGTCCGGGTTCGTCGTGAACGCGCTGCTGATCCCGTACCTGCTCTCCGCGATCCGGATGTTCGAGTCGGGCATCGCCAGCCGCGAGGACATCGACAACGGCATGGAGATGGGCTGCGCCCACCCGATGGGCCCGCTCAAGCTGGCCGATCTGATCGGCCTGGACACCGTCGCCTCGGTCGCGGACTCGATGTACGCCGAATACAAGGAGCCGCTGTACGCCGCTCCCCCGCTGCTCCAGCGGATGGTCGACGCGGGCCGCCTCGGCCGCAAGACCGGCTCGGGCTTCTACGCCTACTGACCGGTCCACCGGCGGGCCCGGCGCTCACGCCGTCGGGCCCGCGGGGGCACATTACTCATGGTCAGGACCGTGTGCGGCCCCCTGTTCGAGACTTGGGGATTCTCTGAGCCGCCTTTTCGGTCGCCGTGGTCAGCGAGCCGCCCACGAAGATCGAGCTGCCGAACAACAGGGGCTTCAGCTGGGCGCGGGCGGCGGTGTATCCGGCGGGGCCGGATCCGATGATGACGACCTCGCGGATCCCGCTCATGTGGTCTGCTCCGGGTTCGCGGGAGCGATCTCCTCGATCAGCTTCTCGACGAGCTTCTTGATCTCGTCACGGATCGGGCGGACCGCCTCGACGCCCTGGCCCGCCGGATCCTCCAGCGTCCAGTCGAGGTAGCGCTTACCGGGGAAGACGGGGCAGGTGTCGCCGCATCCCATGGTGATGCAGACGTCGGACGCCCTGACCGCGTCGATGGTGAGGATCTTGGGGGTCTCAGCGGTTATGTCGATGCCGACCTCGCGCATGGCCTCGACGGCAGCGGGGTTGACCTGGTCGGCAGGGGCGGAACCGGCGGAGCGGACCTCGACGCGGTCCCCGGCCAGGTGCGACAACCATGCGGCGGCCATCTGGGAGCGGCCGGCGTTGTGGACGCAGACGAACAGGACGGAGGGCTTCTCGGACACGGCAGTCTCACTTGTCTCACGGCGAAATCAGGCATGAATGACTTCAGCACCCGATGGTATCAGCGACCACTGATGTGAGAGTATCAGCCCATGATGACGTCAGTCGACACTGAACTGATCCGGGTGCTGGGTGATCCGTTGCGCCTGCAGATCGTGACCCTGCTCGCCCGCGAGACCCTCTGCACCACCCACCTCGTCGAGGAGACCGGCGCACGGCAGACCAATCTCTCCAACCACCTGAGAGTGCTGCGCGAGGCCGGAGTGGTGGAGACCGAGCCCTGCGGCCGCTTCACCTACTACAAGCTCCGTCCGGACGTCATCGCCCGGCTCGCCGGTCAGTTCACCGATCTGGCCGAGTCCGCCCGTACCGCTGCCGAGAACAAGAGGGCCTGTCCGTGACCCCCACCCAAGCGCCCGCGACCACCCAGGATTCCTCTGTGGTCGCGAAGCTGTCGACACTCGACCGTTTCCTCGCCGCCTGGATCCTCCTGGCGATAGGCCTCGGGCTGGGCCTGGGCAGGCTGATCCCCGGGCTGAACGACGCGCTCGCCAAGGTCGAGATCGGCGGCATCTCCCTGCCCATCGCCGTGGGCCTGCTGATCATGATGTACCCGGTCCTGGCCAAGGTCCGCTACGACAAGCTCGACGCCGTCACCGGCGACCGCAAGCTGATGGCCTCCTCGCTGGTCGTCAACTGGGTCCTCGGCCCGGCGCTCATGTTCGCGCTGGCGTGGATCTTCCTGCCGGACCTGCCCGAGTACCGCACCGGCCTGATCATCGTGGGCCTCGCCCGCTGCATCGCCATGGTCATCATCTGGAACGACCTCGCCTGCGGCGACCGCGAAGCCGCAGCCGTCCTCGTCGCACTGAACTCCGTCTTCCAGGTCATCGCCTTCGGCGTCCTGGGCTGGTTCTACCTCGACCTGCTGCCCGGGTGGCTCGGCCTCGGCGACGGAGAGCAGCTCGACATCTCCATGTGGAAGATCGCGCTGAACGTCGTCATCTTCCTCGGGGTTCCTCTGGTCGCCGGCTTCCTGACCCGCCGCATCGGCGAGAAGAAGATGGGCCGCGAGTCCTACGAGCAGAAGTTCCTGCCGAAGATCGGCCCCTGGGCCCTCTACGGCCTGCTCTTCACGATCGTGATCCTCTTCGCCCTCCAGGGGAAGACCATCACCTCGCAGCCGCTGGACGTCGTCCGCATCGCGCTCCCGCTCCTCGTGTATTTCGCGGTGATGTGGTTCGGCACGTTCCTCCTCGGCAAGGCCATCGGCCTGAACTACGACCGCACGGCGACTCTCGCCTTCACCGCCGCCGGCAACAACTTCGAGCTCGCCATCGCGGTCGCCATCGCCACCTTCGGCGTCACCTCCGGCCAGGCCCTGTCGGGTGTCGTCGGTCCGCTGATCGAGGTTCCGGTGCTGGTGGCCCTGGTGTACGTATCACTTGCCTGGCGCAAGAAGTTCACCGCCGCACAGGTCAAGTAGCCGGTCGTGCGGCAAGGTTCGGCTGCCCCGGCACGTACCGCGGGGCAGCCGCCCGAGGAAGGGGGTCAGGCCGTGGTGACCCAACACGTCGACGTGGTCGTCATCGGCGGTGGCCAGGCCGGGCTCGCCGCCGGCTACCATCTGCGCCGCCGCGGGCTGGACTTCGTCGTCCTGGACGCCCAGGCCTCCCCCGGCGGTGCCTGGCAGCACATGTGGGACTCACTCCACCTGTTCTCCCCCGCCCCGTACTCCTCCCTTCCCGGCCGCGTCATGCCGGGGCAGCCGGGAGAGACGTACCCGGACGCACGGCACGTGGTCGACTACCTGACCGACTACGAGCACCGCTACGACCTCCCGGTAGTCCGCCCCGTCCGGGTGGAAACCGTCCACCGCGACGGCGACCGCCTACGCGTCGGGACCGACACCGGGATCTGGCGCGCGCGTGCGGTCATCAGCGCCACCGGAACCTGGTGGCGCCCTTTCCTCCCCGCGGTTCCCGGGCGTACCGAATTCGGGGGCGCCCAACTGCACACCGTCGGGTACCGCCGCCCGGCCGATCTCGCCGGACAGAAGGTCGTGGTCCTCGGCGGCGGCAACTCCGCAGCACAGATCGCCGCCGACCTCGTCCACGCCACCGACCTCACCTGGGTCACCCAGCGGCCGGCCCGGTTCCTGGCCGACGCGGTCGACGGCCGCGCCCTCTTCGATCACGCCACCGCCCGCCGCCGCGCCCTCGACGAAGGCCTCACCGACACGGGAGGCGTCGCCTCGCTCGGCGACATCGTCGTCGTGCCGCCCGTACGCGAGGCGCGCGACGCCGGACTCCTCAAGGCGCAGCCGATGTTCCGCCGACTCACCGCCACCGGCGTCGAGTGGGCCGACGGCACCCACGCCGAGGCCGACACGATCATCTGGTGCACCGGCTTCCGCCCCGCGCTTTCCCACCTCGCGCCGCTCGGTCTGCGGGGGCCGCTCGGGCACATCCCTACCACGGGCACCCAGGCGCTCGATGAGCCGCGCCTGCACCTTCTCGGCTACGGCGACTGGACCGGCCCCGCCTCCGCGACCCTCATCGGCGTCGGCCGTCCCGCACGCGATGCCGCCACGGCCATCGTGGAACTGCTCAGCCTCCCTTGACCCTCACCGGCCGGGTCTGCCCATTCCAGGTCGGCCGATGCGCCGCCCTCCCGCGTAGTGGCAGCAGTCGGGCCGGGGAATGTTCTGGTGTTTCGTGAGGGACAGCATCTCCGCGAGAGGGGCGAGCTCACTGGGGACCACCTTGTAGTACACCCATGTTCCACGGCGCTCCGAGGCGAGCAGACCCGCCTCGCGAAGCTTCTTGAGGTGGTGGCTCACGGTCGGCTGGGAGAACATAGACGCCTGTTGCCCGACGGCAGCTCCCGCCCAGCCTCACCCTTTGGTGAACGTCGACCTCTGGCACTTTCCACGTGACCGGACATCCAGGAGAAGCGCGGCGTGCACCACGGCGGCACGGACGAGGACTGCGCCGAACAGAGCACCGGGCTCAGGAACGTGGTGTCGGCTCGTGCCCCGCGGTTCCCTGTGGATCAGCGCGAGGCATCGGATGCGGTGCACCGCAAGGCGGCGGGACGCCCACACAGGAGACGGGCGTCGTCCTCTCGCGGGCCGCCTCGGCCGCACGGCCCGGCTCGGGGTCCTTCCCGTACGCCTGAGCCACCTTTCGTCCCGCTGTCAGGAGCCGGTCCCGGTCACCCCGGGGCCGGCTCCTCGCGCGTACGGGAGACCCCTGCGCGGCCGGGTCAGCCCAGTCTCAGGTGGTGCAGCATCAGCAGGGCGGCCGCCATGTTCGCGGCGGGCACCTCGCCCCGGGCGATCATGTCCGGGACCACCTTGAGCGGTATCCACTCGCGGCGCGAGGACTCGAAGGCGTCCTGTGGAGGGCCGGTCCAGTGCGCCTCGTCGGACCAGTAGAGGTGGTGGCGGGCGTCGGTGAGGCCGTTCGACGGTTCCACGGTGAGCAGCGGGCGCAGCTCGCCGGGGCGCCAGCCGGTCTCCTCCTCCATCTCACGGGCGGCCGCCACCGCGATGTCCTCGCCGTCCTCGACGACGCCCGCGGCCAGTTCCCACCCCCAGCTGTCGGTGATGAACCGGTGCCGCCAGAGCAGCAGCACCTCGTTCGCCTCGTTGACGACGGTGGCGGCCGCGACGGGCCGCAGCCGGATGACGAAGTGGTCGAGATGGCTGCCGTCGGGGAGCTGGACGTCTGCCAGATTCACCCGGAACCACGGGTTCTGATACACATTCTGTTCGCTTAAGTTCGTCCACTGCACGGTTCTGCCGCCTTTCGACATGTTGGGGTCAACATGCCAGCAGGCTCGGCTGCCAGGGGGAACGCACGACGGGGCGTCGGCACAGCTCACAGAGGCACGCGGAGCGCCTCGTCGATGAGGTCGGTGGTCCCCACCGCGTCGGAGCAGCCGCTCGCGGCCAGCTCGCGCCGGACCTGCCGCAGCCGGTCGCGCAGCCGCTGGGACTCCATTCCCCGGGCCCTCAGCGCCATTTCGGCAGCTGTACCGGCCGCACGGTCGGGCTCACCCTGAAGCAGCTCGATATGACTCAACATCGCGAGACGGTGCACGCGCCCCC
Source organism: Streptomyces sp. rh34 (assembly GCF_002551245.1). Lineage (GTDB taxonomy): Bacteria > Actinomycetota > Actinomycetes > Streptomycetales > Streptomycetaceae > Streptomyces. The sequence continues at coordinate 1,527 of NZ_NTGZ01000044.1, read as the reverse complement.
GGTCGTGCGCCGGGGCGCGCACGGCTGAGGCCGCGTGCTCCCGGGCGGCGGGCAGGTCCCCGAGGCCGAGCAGCGCCTCCGCCACCTGGACGTCGACCAGGCCCGGCTGCACGTACCCCGTCTCGTCCGGCTCCCGGCCGGTGTGGATCCGGCCCGCCTGGGCCTCGGCCCGCCCGATGCAGGCCCGGGCGCTCGCCGCGTCGCCGAGCTGTGCGTACGCCTTGGCCTGCATGGCGTGCAGATCGGCGGCGAGGGCGGGGGTGATGTGACCGCCGGCGGCCCGCAGCGCGGCCTCGGCGAAGGCGATGGAGCGGCGGTGGTCGCCGAGGAACAGCGACTGGGTGACCAGCAGGGCGATCACATAGCCGCCGAGACCCCGGTCGCCGCTGGACTTGGCGAGCCGCAACGCCTGGTGGAAGTAGCGCTGGGCGAGTCCGTGGGCGTCGGAGTCGTAGGCGCAGATGCCCGCCACCGCCACCAGACCCGCCGTCGCCCGGTGCAGGCCCCGGCCCAGGGCGTCGCTGTAGCCGCCGCGCAGCAGTGGCGCGGCCTCCGCGTTGAGGAAGCGGACGATCCGGGACCTGGTCGCGACGCCGCCCGTCTTGCGGTACATCTGCTCGTAGTGGTCGCGGGCCGACTTGAGCATCGCTATGTCGGCCGCGCTGACCCGGCCCGGTCCCGGTCGCGAGACGTCGGTGTCCTCCGGGGGGTTCTCCCACTCCCAGACCGGCATCACCGCCGGGGTGCCGGTGACGGCGGGCACCGTGGCCAGGTGCGGGCGCCGCTGTTCGTCGGAGCGCCACAGCGCGGTGGCCCGCTCGACGAACCCGGAGAGGGAGGCGCCCTCACTGCCTGCGTCCGCCCCCGACCCGGCGGAGGCACCCATACCGACGTCGTCGAGCCCGACGGGCCGCCCCAGCCGGCCGGCCAGCACCTCGCAGATCAGGTCGGGCACCTGCCCCCGCGGGCGCTGGCCCTTGAGCCAGCGGGCGACCGCCGTGTGTTCGTACCGCAGGCTCAGCCCACGGGTCAGACCCGCCCGGTTGACGTGACCTGCGAGGCCCGCACGGGACACATTGGCCTCCTCGATCAGGGCTTCGAGCAGGACATTGGGCTCCATCGTCCCCCCAGGTGGGTGTCGCGATGAGCCTAGTGGAGCACGATTCACACGGGGTGTGAACGGAATGCCCGAACCCTCCCCCTGTGCGCTCTGCCGCGCAGGTCCCGGGCTCGGTTGAATGAGCTCCCTCGCAAGAGGCGGCCCGGGTCGTCGGCTCCCCCTCGTAACGGCCCACGACCCGCACCCGCACCGTCCGCGCTGCTGACCTGCCCGACACTCCGAGGCAGCGCGGACGGCGCCCGGACCGCACGGCCCACTGACCGACGACGAAGGAGGGTGGCTGCGGAACGGAGGCCGGAACCGCGTTCCTCCCGGTTCCGCTCCGGGTCCGGCGTGTGGTCCCTCCGTCGCTCGGCGGGACAGGAGAAGGGGCGTATCCGGTGGCCGGATACGCCCCTTCTCAACGC
>NZ_NTGZ01000438.1 GCF_002551245.1 Streptomyces sp. rh34 | reverse complement strand
GTCGTACGCCGCGCGGGCCTCGGCGCCCCGCTTCCCGTCGAGGCGGCCGCCCAGCACCCCGTAGCCGTACACGGCGGCGTGCTCGGCGGCCAGGGCCGCCTGGGCGGCGGTCAGCTCGGAGGAGTCGGCGTCCTCCTCGGACGGCCGGACGGAACGAGTGCTCATGCGGCTGTCTCCTCGGCCAGTTCGGTCAACAGATACGCGTGCGCCGCCGCGGCCGCCGCCACCGAGGCCAGCAGCCGGGCCAGCTCCGGTCCAGCGGTCAGCAGCGCCTCGGCGTACGCGTCGGTCCGGCGGCGCTCGGCGGCGGCCAGCTCCTTCACCGCGGCCTTTGGGTCCGCGGACACCGGGCCGGGTGCGGCGGCGGAGGGCTTCCCGGCGCCCTCCTTCGCCTTCGCGCGCGGCTGCGCCAACGCCTTGCCGTGCTCCCGCACGGCCGCCCGCAGGGGCGCGAGGCCCGCCGCCGTCGCCGGATGCGCCTCGGCCACCAGGTCGTACCGGGCGAGCAGGAGGGCGCCGTCGCGCACCGCCTTCTCGCGCAGGGTCCTCTCGGTCTTCGCGGCGGCGGCCCGCGCGCCGGAGTGCGCGGGCTCCCCGCCGTCCGCGGCCTCGTCGCCGCCCCCGCAGCCGGTCAGCACCGCACCCAGGGCGAGGGCTCCCGCAGCGGTGAGCGCCCCCCTGCGCGTCGTCCCCGTACGCCGCACGCTTCTCCTTCGAGCCTGGACCGATCCTGACAGGATCTGTCCTGATGTGATCACCGCAGGCGAGCGTACCCGCGGCCGAGCGGCAGGCGGACGGCAACACCCCTGGCGACCGGATACCCTTTGTCCTGACGCACGACGATCCCCACAACAGCACACGCGGCCGAGGAGTCACCCGGATGAGCACCACCCAGAGCGAGAGGCTGCGCGGGTTGCTGGAACCGCTCGTCAGCGCGCAGCAGCTGGACCTCGAGGAGATCGAGGTGTCCCGGGCCGGCCGCCGAGGAGTGCTGCGGATCATCGTGGACTCCGACGAGGGCGTGGAGCTGGACGCCTGCGCGGAGCTGAGCCGCGCGATCTCCGAGAAGCTGGACGAGACCGACGCGATGGGCGAGGGCGAGTACGTCCTGGAAGTCAGCTCCCCCGGCGCGGACCGCCCGCTGACCGAGCACCGCCACTACGTACGCGCCATCGGCCGGCTGGCCAGGTTCCACCTGGCCGGCGACGGCTCCGGTGAGCTGGTCGCCCGCATCCTCGCCGTCGACGAGGACGGGCTCGACCTCGAAGTACCCGGCGTCAAGGGCCGCAAGCCCACCGCCCGCCGCCTCGCCTTCGACGAGATCGCCAAGGCGCGCGTGGAGATCGAATTCAACCGCAAGGACAAGAAGGAAGAGGAGGCGTAGCCGTGGACATCGATGTGAAGCTTCTGAAGGGCTTGGCGCAGGACAAGGAGATCCCCTTCGACGTGCTTGTCGGGGCGATCGAGTCGGCCCTCCTCATCGCGTACCACCGCACCGACGGCAGCCACCGCCGGGCGCGCGTGGAGCTCGACGCGAACGGCCACGTCACGGTGTGGGCCAAGGAGGACCCGGCCGACCTCGAAGAGGGCCAGGAGCCCAAGGAGTTCGACGACACCCCGTCCGGATTCGGCCGGATCGCCGCGACCACCGCCAAGCAGGTCATCCTGCAGCGGCTGCGCGACGCCGAGGACGACCGCACCTTCGGGGAGTACGCGGGCCACGAGGGCGATGTCGTCACCGGCATCGTCCAGCAGGGCAAGGACCCCAAGAACGTCCTGGTCGACATCGGCAAGATGGAGGCCATGCTGCCGGTCCAGGAGCAGGTGCCGGGCGAGGAGTACGTGCACGGCCTGCGCCTTCGTACGTATGTCGTACGGGTCGCCAAGGGCGTCCGCGGCCCGTCGGTGACGCTCTCGCGCACCCACCCGAACCTGGTGAAGAAGCTCTTCGCGCTGGAGGTTCCGGAGATCGCGGACGGCTCGGTGGTCATCGAGGCGATCGCCCGCGAGGCCGGCCATCGCACCAAGATCGCCGTGCGCTCCACCCGCGCCGGCCTGAACCCCAAGGGCGCCTGCATCGGTCCGATGGGCAGCCGTGTGCGCAATGTCATGGCCGAGCTGCACGGCGAGAAGATCGACATCGTGGACTGGTCCGACGACCCGGCCGAGATGGTCGCCAACGCGCTGTCGCCCGCCCGGGTGAGCGAGGTCGAGGTCGTCGACCTCGGCGCCCGCTCCGCCCGCGTCACCGTGCCCGACTACCAGCTGTCGCTGGCGATCGGCAAGGAGGGCCAGAACGCCCGCCTCGCCGCCCGCCTCACCGGCTGGCGCATCGACATCCGCCCGGACACCGAGACGGACGAGGAGCGCGTGAGCGCCGACCGCGAGCGGGCCGAGCGGGCCCGGGAGCGCTCGGAAAGGCGTTGACCCGGAGCGGCTCCAGGGAATAGATCTGGGCGGTACGCCGCTGAGATCACGACAACATCCGTTCGATTTTTGCCCCAAAGCGGCGAGGTCGGTACGGGGAGGTAGACTTAAACGTGTCTGGCCGGACGCAAGCCCGCGCTTGCCCTGAGCGAACCTGTGTGGGATGCCGGGAGCGAGCGGCCAAGAGCGAGCTGTTGCGCATCGTGGTGGACGAGGGCGCTTGCGCCCCTGATCCACGCGGTACGCTGCCCGGCCGGGGTGCTTACGTGCACCCCGTCTCTGTCTGTCTCGCCCTGGCGGTCCGCCGCCGGGCGTTCCCCCGGGCCTTCAAGGCCAAGGGGCCGTTCGACACCGCGGCACTGACGCGGTTCGTCGAGCGGGCTGCACCGCAAGAAAAGTGAACGGCACGGGTCCCCGTGCGGTCAGGTACCTCGCGAGTTGGAAGTAGGTCGAGATTGCGATGAGCACTCGATGAGTACGCGATGAGTACGCCCATGAAGTAGCGACGGTCCGGCGGTAACCCGGACCTAAAAGGAGCGAAGTGGCTAAGGTCCGGGTATATGAACTCGCCAAGGAGTTCGGCGTGGAGAGCAAGGTCGTCATGGCCAAGCTCCAAGAACTCGGTGAGTTCGTCCGTTCGGCGTCCTCGACGATCGAGGCGCCGGTTGTACGTAAGTTGACCGACGCACTGCAGGGGCCCGGCGGCAACGCCGGCAAGTCCGCTGCCAAGCCCGGTGCGCCCCGCAAGGCGGCGCCCGTGAAGCCCGCAGCGCCCTCCCCGGCCGCTGCGGCACGTCCCGCTGCCCCGAAGCCCGGCGCACCGGCCCCCAAGCT
>NZ_NTGZ01000437.1 GCF_002551245.1 Streptomyces sp. rh34 | reverse complement strand
GATGGACGCCCTGCTGACCCTGCGGCGGGCCGCCCGCGCCTGGCCGCCGCTGGCGCCGTTGCTCTCCGCCGCGGTTCCGGACTCGGTGGAACCGGCCGACGAGGAGATCGCCGAGCTGCTGGGGGCCGCCTCGCGGGCCCTGGCCGCCGCCGGTGTTCAGGTGCACTGGCCCAGGGAACTGGCCAGAAAGCTCACCGCGCGCGCCGTGATCGGCCCGGACGACCGGGACTCCACGGACCCGGACTCCACGGACCGGGACTTCCTGGAGCAGGACTTCCTGGACCAGGAGGGCGACGGGCAGCGGGCCGGGACGCGCGGACGCACCACTGCTGACATGCCCTCGTTCCTCTCCGCCGACGCGCTGCTCTCGTTCGACTGGCGGTTCGCACTCGGCGGCCAGAAGCTGACCCGCGAGGAGTTGGACCGGCTCGCCGAGTCCACCAGACCCATCGTGCGGCTGCGCGACCAGTGGGTCCTCATCGACCCCGTGGAGGCGCGCCGGGCCCGGGAGACCCAGGACCGCAAGGTCACCCCGATCGACGCTCTCGGCGCGGTGCTGACCGGTTCGACGGAGGTGGACGGCCGTCGCGTCGAAGTGGCGGCGACCGGCTGGCTGCAGCAGTTGCGAGACCGGCTGGCAGACCCTGAGTCGGCCGCACAGCAGTCGATCGGACAGCCCGCAGCGCTCACCGCCACCTTGCGCGACTACCAGCTGCGCGGTCTGAACTGGCTGCACACGATGACCTCGCTCGGCCTCGGCGCCTGCCTCGCCGACGACATGGGCCTCGGCAAGACGATCACGCTCATCGCCCTGCATCTGCACCGGCAGAGCGACCGGGACGCGGCCGGCCCGACGCTGGTGGTGTGCCCGACGTCGTTGATGGGCAACTGGCAGCGGGAGATCGAGCGGTTCGCACCGGGCACCCCCGTCCGCCGCTTCCACGGCACGTCGCGTTCCCTGGACGACCTGGCGGACGGCGAGTTCGTGCTGACGACGTACGGCACGATGCGCCTCGACGCGCCACGGCTCGCCGCCGTGTCCTGGGGCATGGTCGTCATCGACGAGGCGCAGCACGTGAAGAACCCGCACTCGGCGACGGCCAAGCAGTTGCGTACCCTCGGGGCCCGTGCCCGCGTCGCGCTCACCGGCACGCCCGTGGAGAACAACCTCTCCGAGCTGTGGGCCATCCTGGACTGGACGACGCCCGGTCTGCTCGGCCGGCTCAGCACCTTCCGTACGCGGTACGCGGCAGCGGTCGAGGGCGGCAACGATCCGGGCGCCGCCGAGCGGCTCGCGGCGCTGGTGCGGCCGTTCCTGCTGCGCCGCCGGAAATCCGACCCGGGGATCGCGCCGGAGCTGCCGCCGAAGACCGAGACCGACCGGGCCGTGTCGCTGACGCCGGAACAGACCGGCCTGTACGAAGCGGTGGTCCGCGAGACCCTGGCGGAGATCTCCGCCGCCGACGGCTTCGAGCGGCGGGGGCTCGTGATGAAGCTGCTTACGGCGCTCAAGCAGATCTGCAACCACCCGGCGCAGTACCTCAAGGAGGAGCAGCCGCGGATCACGGACCGCTCGGGGAAGGTCGAGCTGCTGGACGAACTCCTGGACACGATCCTGGCCGAGCAGGGTTCGGTGCTGGTCTTCACGCAGTACGTGCGGATGGCCCGGCTGCTGGAGGAACACCTGGCCGCGCGCGGGGTGGACACGCAGTTCCTGCACGGCGGTACGCCGGTGGCCCGGCGCGAGGAGATGGTGGCTCGCTTCCAGGCGGGCGAGGCGCCGGTGTTCCTGCTGTCGCTCAAGGCGGCGGGCACCGGGCTCAACCTCACCCGGGCCGGTCATGTCGTGCACTTCGACCGCTGGTGGAATCCGGCGGTCGAGGCGCAGGCCACGGACCGGGCGTACCGGATCGGACAGACGCAGCCGGTGCAGGTGCACCGGCTGATCGCCGAGGGCACGATCGAGGACCGGATCGCCGCGATGCTCGCCCGCAAGCAGGGACTCGCGGACGCGGTGCTCGGCTCGGGCGAGGCCGCGCTGACCGAACTGACCGATGCGGAACTGGCCGACCTGGTCGAGCTGCGAGGGGGCGCACGATGAGCGACGACTACGAGGACGACTACGCGTACGGAGCGGAGTACGGGACGGACGACGCCGACGCCTCAGACGGAGGCGACGGCGGGACGTCGCGGGACGGCCGACGCGGAGCGGAGCGGGTGTTCGCCGCGCTTCCCCCCGCGCAGGGCCGGGGTTTCGCCACGTCCTGGTGGGGACTCGCGTGGCTCAAGGCCCTGGAGGACACCGCGCTGGACGGTCAGCAGCTCAAGCAGGGCCGGCGGCTGGCCCGGGAGGGCAGGGTCGGGGCGGTCTCCGTACGGCCGGGGCGGATCACGGCCGTGGTGCGGGACCGCGACGGCACGGCCTACCGCAGCGACGTCCTGCTCCAGCAGCTCGGCGCGGGCGCCTGGGACCGGTTCCTGGACATGGCCGTGGACCGGGCCGGGCACATCGCGGCGCTGCTGGACCGGGAGATGCCGCCGCATCTGGTGGAGGACGCGGCGGGCGCCGGGGTCGACCTGCTGCCCGGCATCGGAGACCTGGAGCCGGAGTGCACCTGTGGGACCTGGGACCACTGCCCGCATTCGGGAGCTCTCTGCTACCAGGTGGCGCGGCTGCTGGACGAGGACCCTTTCGTCCTGCTGCTGATGCGGGGGCGCGATGAGCGGCGGCTGCTGGACGAACTCCAGGTGCGCAGCGCCGCCCGCGCGGTCCGGGCGGATGGCGGGGTGCGGGAGGGCGCCGACGACGCGGAACCGGAGGTTCGCGGAGTACCGGCCGGCGAGGCGTTCGCGGCGGCCGGGATCCTGCCGCCGCTCCCCGCTCCCCCGCCGGTCCCCGATGAGCCGGGGCTCGGGCCCTCGCTGGACACGGAGACCGGGCCGGCGCCGGGGATCGACCCGGCGGCACTACAGGTGCTGGCGGCCGACAGCGCGGTGCGGGCCCACCGGATGCTGCTGGACGCGTTGGCCCCGGGGCACGAAGGACAGCCGCTCCCGGTCGAGCTGACTCCGCGGCAGGACGCGGTGCGGCTGGCCGCGGACACCCGGCCGGAGCAGCGGATCGGGGCCCGGCTGGCCACGGGATCCGGTCGACCGGCCGCGGACCTGGAGGTGGCCGTCCGCGCCTGGCGGTACGGAGGGGTCGCGGCACTCGCCGTGCTGGACGAGGAGTGGACGCCGGACCCTGAGGACCTGGGGCGGGCCCGCGTCCGGCTCGGCGAGGCGTGGGAGGCGGGCGAGCGGCCGGCGCTGCGGGCGAGCGGGCCGGCTCGCTGGAC
>NZ_NTGZ01000436.1 GCF_002551245.1 Streptomyces sp. rh34 | reverse complement strand
CTTGCCAGCCCGCTCAGAGATGTGTATAAGAGACAGGCGCTGGCGCGCGGGTGCCGCCCGCGCGGCTGCCGCGCCCCCGCCCGGCGCGTGCACGGCCGGCGCGTGCGCTACGTCATCGGGGACGAGCCGGGCCAGGTGAACGGGATGCGATGGCGCCCGGGGTCCGCGCTGTAGGCGAGCCCCGGCCGACGTACCGCACCACCCGTCGTCTCTTCTCGTACGTTCGACCGCACCGCCGCGACCGCAAGCCGGTCGCGGTGGCGCCCGCCCCTCCGCGCATCCGGTGAACCCACTCGTTGCCATGCCAAGGAGCACGTCGCATGACGTCCGAATTCTTCATTCCGGACCCCGAGGGTCTGATTCCCAGCGCCGAGGGCTATTTCGGCGCGTACGGCGGCAAGTTCATCCCGGAGGCGCTCGTCGCCGCCGTGGACGAGGTCGCCGTCGAGTACGACAAGGCCAAGGCTGATCCCGCCTTCGCCGCCGAGCTGGGCGCGCTCATGGTCGACTACACGGGCAGGCCCAGCGCGCTGACCGAGGTCGCGCGCTTCGCCGAGCACGCGGGCGGCGCCCGGATCTTCCTCAAGCGCGAGGACCTGAACCACACCGGCTCGCACAAGATCAACAATGTGCTGGGCCAGGCCCTCCTCACCAAGCGCATGGGCAAGACCCGTGTCATCGCCGAGACCGGAGCCGGCCAGCACGGCGTCGCCACCGCGACCGCCTGCGCCCTCTTCGGCCTCGAATGCACCATCTACATGGGTGAGATCGACACCGAGCGCCAGGCGCTGAACGTGGCCCGGATGCGGATGCTCGGCGCCGAGGTCGTCGCCGTGAAGTCCGGCTCGCGGACGTTGAAGGACGCCATCAACGAGGCGTTCCGCGACTGGGTCGCCAACGTGGACCGCACGCACTACCTCTTCGGTACGGTCGCGGGCCCGCACCCCTTCCCGGCGATGGTCCGCGACTTCCACCGCGTCATCGGCGTCGAGGCCCGCCGCCAGATCCTGGAGCGCGCGGGCCGCCTCCCGGACGCGGCGGTCGCCTGCGTCGGCGGCGGCTCCAACGCCATCGGCCTCTTCCACGCCTTCATCCCCGACGCCGATGTCCGCCTGGTGGGCTGCGAGCCCGCCGGGCACGGGGTGGAGACCGGCGAGCACGCGGCGACCCTCACCGCGGGGGAGCCCGGCATCCTGCACGGCTCACGCTCCTACGTCCTCCAGGACGACGAGGGCCAGATCACCGAGCCGTACTCCATCTCGGCGGGACTGGACTACCCCGGCATCGGCCCGGAGCACGCGTACCTCAAGGACGTCGGGCGCGGCGAGTACCGCGCGGTCACCGACGACGCGGCCATGCGGGCCCTGCGCCTGCTGTCCCGCACGGAGGGGATCATCCCGGCCATCGAGAGCGCCCACGCGCTCGCCGGAGCCCTGGACCTCGGCAAGGAGCTCGGCAAGGACGGGCTGATCCTGATCAACCTGTCCGGCCGCGGCGACAAGGACATGGACACCGCCGCCCGCTACTTCGGGCTCTACGACACGGACGCCGCCGTCGAAGCGGACGCCGACAGCGACCGCGCCGAGATCGAGGGGGACGCGAAGTGAGCGGCAACATCGAGCTGTTGAACACCACCCTGGCCGCCACCAGGGCCGCCGGCCGGGCGGCGCTCATCGCCTACCTCCCGGCGGGCTTCCCGACCGTCGACGGCGGCATCGAAGCGGTCAAGGCCGCCATCGCGGGCGGCGCGGACATCGTCGAGATCGGGCTCCCGCACAGCGACCCGGTCCTGGACGGGCCGGTCATCCAGACCGCCGACGACATCGCCCTGCGCGGCGGCGTCCGGATCGCCGACGTGATGCGCACGGTCCGCGAGGCGCACGAGGCCACCGGCGTCCCGATCCTGGTCATGACGTACTGGAACCCCATCGACCGCTACGGCGTCGAGCGCTTCACCGCCGAGCTGGCCGAGGCGGGTGGCGCCGGGTGCATCCTGCCCGACCTGCCGGTCCAGGAGTCCGCGCTGTGGCGCGAGCACGCCGACAAGCACGGCCTCGCGACCGTGTTCGTCGTCGCCCCCAGCAGCCAGGACGCCCGCCTCGCCACCATCACGGCGGCCGGGAGCGGCTTCGTCTACGCCGCGTCCCTGATGGGCGTCACCGGCACGCGCGCCTCCGTCGGCGCCCAGGCCCAGGACCTGGTGGGCCGTACCCGCGCCACCACCGACCTCCCGGTCTGCGTCGGCCTCGGCGTCTCCAACGCGGCGCAGGCCGCCGAGGTCGCCGGGTTCGCGGACGGCGTGATCGTCGGCTCGGCCTTCGTCAAGGCCATGCTGGACGCCCCCGACGAGGCCGCCGGTCTCGCCGCCGTCCGCTCCCTGGCGGGCGAACTGGCCAAGGGTGTTCGAAAGCACTGAGCCCTTGAATCACCCGAATGGGTGGATTGTGGACCGGGGAGGCGCGGAGGCGCCTCCCCGGTTCGTTCCCCGGGTGTGAGCGACAAGATCCCTGAGGGAAACAGAAGCGCGCGTGAGCGCCTGGCCCAGCAGCGCGAGCGGGAGAAGGGGCGCGAGAAGCGCCGCCGGACACTGATCGTCGCCTCGGCGGTGGTCGGGGTGCTCGCCCTGGCCGCCGTGGTCGGCCTGATCGCGGCCAACGCGGGCAAGGGCGGCGACGACGACACCGCCTCCGGCCCCGCGGTCGCGCCCTCGGGCGCGATCGGCGAGGACGCCCTGACGCTGCCGGTCGGCGCCGCCGACGCCCCGTCCACCCTCACGATCTGGGAGGACTTCCGCTGCCCCGTCTGCGCCCAGTTCGAGACCGCCTTCCGGGACACCATCACGGAGCTGGCGGACGACGGCCAGGTCAAGGTGGAGTACCACCTGGCCACGATCATCGACGGCAACCTCGGCGGCACCGGGTCGCTGCGCGCCGCCAACGCCGCCGCCTGCGCCCAGGACGCCGGCAAGTTCGCGCCGTACCACGACGTGCTCTTCGCCAACCAGCCTCCGGAGCCGGACGACGCCTTCGGCAAGAACAGCCGGCTGATCGAGCTGGCCGGCGAGGTCGAGGGGCTCGACACACCGGGCTTCCGCGGCTGTGTGGAGGACGGCGAGCACGACAGCTGGGTGAAGAAGTCCGACACGGCGTTCCGCGAGGGCGGCTTCCAGGGCACGCCGACGGTGCTGCTCAACGGGGAGTCCGTCTTCCCGAGCAAGGGCGACGAGCAGATCTCCCCGGAGAACCTGAAGAAGTGGGTCGCCGCGGCCAACAAGGGCAAGAAGCCGGGCACCGCCACCCCGTCCGCCCCGGCCGACGCCTCCTCCGCCCCGGCCGACCCGTCGTC
>NZ_NTGZ01000435.1 GCF_002551245.1 Streptomyces sp. rh34 | reverse complement strand
CATCGTCTGGGCCGTGCGCCGGCGGCGGTCGGCGGCCCAGGCCGGCTGACCACGCCGGTCCGGCGCCCGGCCGGGGCGGAGGCTTCTCCAGGAGCCGGAGGCCGTCCTCGCCCCGGTCGGCCCCGGCGGCCTGGACCGTACCGGCCCCCGCACCGGCCCGAACCGCACTGACCTCGACGCTTTCCCGGAAGTGCGTATGTGACATTCAAGTGGGTTCTGTTCAGGTCCCGTTCAGCCGCCCAGCATGGTCCTCATGACGCATGCGAACACGACCACCGAACCCACCCCCGTCACCGTTCTCGGCCTCGGCGACATGGGCCGCGCCCTGGCCGGCGCCTTCCTGACCGCCGGTCACCCCACCACCGTCTGGAACCGTTCCCCCGGAAAGGGCGAGGACCTCGTGGGCCGGGGCGCGGTGCGGGCCGCGTCCGCCGAGGAGGCCGTGCGGGCGAGCGGACTCGTCGTGGTATGCCTCGTCGACTACGACGCCTCCGACGCGGTCCTCGAACCGCTGGCCGAAGCGCTTCAGGGGCGGGTTCTGGTCAACCTCACCTCGGACACCCCGGCCCGTTCGCGGCAGGCCGCCGCCTGGGCCGGGAAGCACGAGCTGGCCTACCTCGACGGGGCGATCATGGTGCCGGTCGACGTGGTCGGCTCGGCCGAGGCGCTGGTGTTCCACTCCGGCGACCGGGCCGCGTTCGAGGAGCACGAGGCCACCCTCAAGGCGCTCGGCCAGCCCGCCACCTTCCTCGGTGAGGACCACGGGCTCGCCGCCGCCTACGACATGGCGATGCTGGACTTCTTCTACGGAGCCATGGGCGGCCTCGTCCACGCGTTCGCGCTGGCCCGTGCGGAGGGCATCGACGGCGCGTCGCTCGCTCCGTACCTCAACACGATCGCGGGCATCCTGCCCCCCATCGCCGCGTACACGGCGACCGACGTCGACACGCGTACGTACGCGGCCGAGGGTGCGAACCTCGCCATGATGGGGGCCAGCGTCGACCACATTCTGCACACCGCGAAGGGCCGCGGCCTGGACGTCTCGCAGCTGGCCGCCCTCAAGGGCCTCACCGACCGGGCCATCGCCAAGGGCCACGGCCCCGACTCCTGGTCGAGCATCGTCGAGGTGATGGCCGCCGATCGCTGACCCGCCGCACATGGGGGAGGGGCCCGTACCGCGTCCACCACCGACGCGGTACGGGCCCCGGTCCCGCACGCCGGGCGGGCTACGCCGGGCGGAACCACACCGTCGCCAGCGGCGGCAGCGTCAGCGAGACGCTGCACGGGCGGCCGTGCGCGGGCACCGCCTCCGCCTTCAGCGGCTCCTCGTTGCGCACGTCGCCGCCGCCGTAACGCGCCGCGTCGGTGTTCAGGACCTCCACCCAGCCCTCCGCACCGGTCTCCGGCACCCCGAGGCGGTAGTCGTGCCGGACCGCCGGGGAGAAGTGGGAGACCGCGAGCAGCGGGGAGCCGTCCGCGTCGTACCGCAGGAACGCGAACACGTTGTCCTCGGCCGCGCCGCCGTCCACCCAGCTGAACCCCTCCGGCACCGTGTCGCGCTGCCACAGCGCGGGCACCGCCCCGTACACCGCGTTCAGGTCGCCGACCAGGGTCCGCACCCCGCGGTGGTCGCCGGACGCCTCGTACGAGGGGTCCAGCAGCCACCAGTCCGGGCCGTGACCCTCGGACCACTCCGCACCCTGAGCGAACTCCTGCCCCATGAACAGGAGTTGCTTGCCGGGGTGGGCCCACATGAAGCCCAGATAGGCGCGGTGGTTGGCGCGCTGCTGCCACCAGTCGCCGGGCATCTTCGCCACCAGCGCCTGCTTGCCGTGCACCACCTCGTCGTGCGAGATCGGCAGCACGTAGTTCTCGCTGTACGCGTACACCATCGAGAACGTCATCTCGTCGTGGTGGTACTTGCGGTGGATCGGCTCCTTCGCGATGTACTGGAGCGAGTCGTGCATCCAGCCCATGTTCCACTTCAGCCCGAATCCCAGGCCTCCGCCGTCGGTGGGCCGCGTGACGCCGTCCCAGGCGGTGGACTCCTCGGCGATGGTGACGACACCGGGGTTGCGGCGGTAGACCGTCGCGTTCATCTCCTGGAGGAAGGCGACCGCGTCCAGGTTCTCCCGGCCGCCGAACTCGTTGGGCGACCACTGGCCGTCCTCGCGGGAGTAGTCGAGGTAGAGCATCGAGGCCACCGCGTCGACCCGGAGCCCGTCGATGTGGAACTCCTCGCACCAGTACGTGGCGTTGGCGACCAGGAAGTTGCGGACCTCCGTGCGGCCGTAGTCGAACTCCAGCGTCCCCCAGTCCGGGTGCGCCGCGCGCCGCGGGTCGGCGTGCTCGTACAGCGGGCGTCCGTCGAACTCGGCGAGCGCCCAGTCGTCCCGCGGGAAGTGCGCCGGAACCCAGTCCATGATCACGCCGATGCCCGCCCGGTGCAGCGCGTCCACCAGGAAGCGGAAGTCGTCCGGGGTGCCCATCCGCGAGGTCGGCGCGTAGAACCCGGTGACCTGATAGCCCCAGGAGCCGCCGAAGGGATGCTCGGAGACCGGCATCAGCTCGACGTGCGTGAAGCCCAGGTCCTTGACGTAGGCGGGGAGCTGCTCGGCGAGCTGCCGGTACGTCAGCCCCGGTCGCCAGGACGCGAGATGGACCTCGTACACCGAGAACGGGGCCTCGTGGACCGGCCGGTCGCCCCGGTGCTCCATCCAGTCCGCGTCCTGCCACACATGGTGCGACGCGGTGACGATCGAGGCGGTGGCGGGCGGTACCTCGGTGCGCCGGGCCATCGGGTCGGCCCGCACCGTGTGCGAACCGTCCGGGCGGCAGATGTCGTACTTGTACAGCGCGCCCTCGCCGACCCCGGGCAGGAACAGCTCCCACACCCCGGTCGAGCCGAGCGAACGCATCGGGAAGCCGGTGCCGTCCCAGAAGTTGAAGTCACCCTTGATCCGCACGCCGCGCGCGTTCGGCGCCCAGAGGGTGAACCGGGTCCCGGTCACCCCCTGGTGCTCCATCGGCTCCGCGCCGAGCGCCCGCCACAGCTCCTCGTGGCGGCCCTCGCCGATCAGGTGCAGATCGAGTTCGCCGATCGCGGGCCAGAAGCGGTACGGGTCCTCCATCTCGATGGTGGTGTCGTCGTACGCCACTTCGAGCCGGTACGCGGGGGCCTCCGGCACCGGCAGCACACCGGAGAAGAAGCCGTCGCCGTCGTCGTGCAGCTCGGCCCGCAGTCCGGTCGCCAGCACCGTGACGGACCGCGCGAACGGACGCAGCGCCCGTACCAGCACCCCGCCGGGGATGGGGTGCGCGCCGAGCACGTCGTGCGGCGCGTGGTGGTCGCCGGCGAGCAGCCGGCCGCGGTCCGCGCCGTCCAGGGCCGGTGCGGGGC
>NZ_NTGZ01000434.1 GCF_002551245.1 Streptomyces sp. rh34 | reverse complement strand
GCTCCCGGGAGGGTGCACAGGGTGTCGTGCGCCGCCACGGCTGCGCGGCGTACGCGCCTCTGGTCGTCGCGGGCGGGTCGCCGGCGCCGGAGACCGACGCGCCGGACGTCCGATGAGCGCGGTGGCCGGCGGTACGCGGCTCGGGCGCGCGGGGGCCTCCGCACGTCTGCGGGTCAAACTCCGCCTGCTGGAACCGGAGTTCCGGGAGGCGACGCACCATATGTGGCGTTCCGAGGGGCTGTTGCCTCGCTACCGGACGTATCTGTGCACCATGCACGCCGTCATCCGCGCCTCCGTCCCGCTGATGGAACTGGCCCTCGGCCGCGCCCGTGCCCGGGCCGCGTCCGGCGATCCGCTGGCGGCGCCGCTCGCCGCGTACCTGGAGGAGCACATCCGGGAGGAGGAGGGCCACGACGCCTGGCTGCTGGAGGACCTCCGGGCGGCGGGCGGCGCCCCCGAGGACGCGCTGGGTCCACTGCCCTCTCCCCTGGTCGCCTCGCTCGTCGGATCCCAGCACTACTGGATCGAGCACCACCACCCGGTCGCCCTCCTCGGCTACATCGCCGTGCTGGAGGGCTACGCGCCGGCCCCCGGCCTCACCGGCCGCATCGCCCGGCTGACCGGGCTGCCCGCCGCCGCGCTGCGGACCGTACGGGAGCACTCGGTGCTCGACACGGAGCACCTGGACGAGCTGTACGCGCTGCTGGACCGGCTGCCGCTCGGCCGGGGGCCCGAAGCGGCCGTGGCGGTCAGCGCGCTGCACTCCCTCGACGCGCTCACCCAGCTGTTCGTCCGGCTCGGGCGCTCCGCACCGGCGCCGTCGCTGCGGGGAGCCGGACCCGTCCCACCGATGGGAGCCACACCATGACCGGACCACCCCAGAACGGCGAACGACCCACGCTGCCCGACGCGTTGTACGAGGCGGGCTTCCCCGTGGACCTGCTCACCGAGGAGCAGCGCGAGGTCCTGAGCGGGCTGACCCCGCAGGAACTGGACGTGCTGCTGGACATCAGGAGGCGGCTGGACGCCGTGGGGCCGGAGGTCCAGGCACACGGCGAGATCGCCGGCGGAGCCCTGTTCTGACCGGAGAACGATCAGCGGTACGGGCCCGGCTCCGGCGACCGGCACCGGGCCCGTACCCGCCCGGAGGTCACCACGTCACCACGTCACGGCCTCACGACGTCCCCGGCACCGCCGCCCGCCCCGTTCGCCCGACCGCACGCGCCTTGGGCGCACGACCACCGGCCGCACGCCCCTTGACCGCACGAACGTTGACCGCACGGCCCCCGGGAGAGAAGGACCGCCATGAACTGCTCCTCGTGCCAGCAGGACCTGCCGCCGACGGCCCGGTTCTGCTCGTCCTGCGGGACGCCGTGCACGACCGCCGCCGCCGGGACCGGACCGGCCCCCGCCGCGCCGCACGGTGACGAACGCAAGCCGGTGACCGTGCTGTTCTGCGATCTCGTCGGGTCCACCGCACTGTCCGGAGTGCTCGACCCGGAGACGCTGCGCGCGGTGACCCTGCGGTACTTCGAGGCGATGAGCGCGGAGATCGTGGCGCGGGGCGGCACCCCGGAGAAGTTCATCGGGGACGCGGTGATGGCGGTGTTCGGCGTACCGGTGGTCCGTGACGACGACGCCCGCCGGGCGCTGGCGGCGGCGCTCGGGATGCGCCGGGCGCTGGCCCGGCTGAACGAGGAGCTGCAGGCCACGCTGGGCATCGAGCTGGCCACCCGGATCGGCGTCAACACCGGTCAGGTGGTGGCGGGTTCGGACACGACCGCACGGCAGGCCCTGGTCTCCGGGGAGACCGTCAACATCGCCGCCCGGCTGGAGCAGAACGCGGGCCGCGGCGAGATCCTCATCGGCCCGGGGACCCTGCTCGCCGCCGGCCCGACGGTGAGCGCCGAGCCCACCGGGCCGCTGCGGCTGAAGGGCAAGCGGGACAGCGTGGAGGCCTACCGGCTGCTGGCGCTGGGCGCGGACGACCCCGAGCTGCTGCGCCGCTTCGACGTCCCCTTCGTCGGCCGCGACGCCGAGTGGCAGGTGCTGGACGCCGCCCTGGAACGGGCCGCGCACGGTGGCGGGGCCGGACCGCTGCGGGTCACCGGGGAGGCGGGCATCGGCAAGACCCGGCTGGTACGGGAGTGGCTGGCGCGGCGGTCGGCGTCCGGGGCGCTCGCGTACGGCGCTGGGCGGTGCCGCAGTTACGGGGACCACGGCACCCTCGCCCCGCTGGCCGACGCGGTGCGTTCGCTGGTGGCGTCCGGGCCCACGCCTGAGCCCGGTCCTGAGCCCGGTCCTGAGCGCGCGCCCCGTCCCGCGGACGACGCGAAGGACACGGCGGGCGGGCTGGGGGTCGACGACGCGATGGCCCTGCTGTCCGGGGGCCTGCTGCGCGACGGCACGCCGAACGCGCCCTTCGAGGACATGTGCGCGGCCCTGACGGCGGTCCTGGAGCGGGCCGCACAGGCCCGCCCGGTCGTCCTGGTGCTGGACGACTGGCACGCGGCGGCCCCGCTGCTGGTCCGCACGGTGCACCGGCTGACGGACGGCCCGGGGTGCGCGGGGGTTCTGGTGCTCTGCGCCGGGCGGCCGGACGGGCCGGATGACGCGGAGGGTGGGGACGGGCTTCCCGCGGGTGCGGGGCGCCTCCAGCTCACCGGACTGCCGCCCGACGAGGCGGCGTGGCTCGCCGCCGGTCTCGCCGGTCCGGGCGGCGGGCCGGCCCCGGTGGACGACCGGCTCCTGGCACGGGCCGGGGGCAATCCGCTCTACCTGGAACAGCTCCTGGTCGGCGACCGGCCGGACCCGGCGGTCGCCTCCCGCCCGGGGGAACCGGCCGCCGAGGAGGATCTGCCGCCCACGCTCCAGGCCCTGCTGGGCGCGCGCATCGGGGCCCTGGCCAGGGCGGAGCGCGGGGTGGTGGACCTGGCCGCGGTGATCGGCCGGGAGTTCACCGCGCCGGAACTGGTCCGGCTGGAGCTGTCCGTACGGGCCGGGGAGGGCCACGTGGCCGGGCAGCCGGCCGGGGCGACCGGTGCGGCCCCCGAGCACCGGCGGCGCGTCGAGGAGGTGCTGGCGGTGCTGGGCCGCCGCCGTCTGGTGGAGTCGGGGCCGCCGGGGGGCCGGGAGGCGGCGGCGTACCGGTTCAGCAGCGGACTGGTGCACGAGGTCGCGTACGCCTCGCTGTCCAAGCGGGCCAAGGCGGAACGCCATGCCTGGGCGGCGGAGCTGCCCAGCGTGCTGCGGAGCGGCGACGGCGCGGTCGGCGGCCACCTGGAGCGTGCCTACCGCTACCGCGCGGAGCTGGGCCTGCTGGACGATCCGGCCCGGCGGCTGCGCGAGCGGGCCGCCGCCGCGCTGGGCCGGGCCGGGGCTGTCTCTTATACACATCTCTGA
>NZ_NTGZ01000433.1 GCF_002551245.1 Streptomyces sp. rh34 | reverse complement strand
GGTGCGACGAGGCGGCCAAGGCCGCCGCCGCCCGGGCGCGGGCCGCCGAGCGGGCCGCCCACCTGGAGCGGAAGAGGCTGGAGGAGCCCGAGCGGGCGCGCAAGGCGGAGGTGGACAAGAAGAAGTACCCGGAGGCGCAGCGCAACGACACCTCCGACCCGCGCAACTACAACCCGCCGTCCTGGGCCGACGGCCTCAAGGACCGTACGCTCGGGGACGCCGACGCGGGAGACGGTTACTGGGCGAGCCGGGACCGCAACCCCGCGCCCAACTGGAAGAACGAGTCCTGGCTGCGCTACCAGGAGCAGGTGACCGGCACCAATCGGGGCCAGGAGTACGTCGTACCGCATCCCCGGGAGGGCAAGCCGGCGGTGGAGTACGACGGCTGGGACTCCTCCCGGCAGACGTTCCTGGAGGCCAAGAACGGTTACGGCAGCTATCTGTCCAAGTCCGACAGTGGGTCCCTCACCCCGTCGGGCAAGGACAAGTTCGTCACCGAGGCCCGCGCCCAGGTGGAGGCGTCCGGCGGCCGGAGCGTGGAGTGGCACTTCTCCGACCCGAAGGTCGCCAAGGCCGCCCGCAAGGCCTTCCGTGACGAAGGGCTGCCGGTCAAGGTGGTCCACAGCCCGACGAAGCCCAACGACAGCACCAGGAAACCGGGGGCGTTCGACGAGTAGGCCACGCCCGGACGGACCCCCCGCGCTCGCGGGCGCCTTGTAGCCTGCACGCGTGGTGATCCCGGCCGCCGTCCGGCCGGGGGGACCGTGCGCAGTGGGCAGGCCGACGGAGGAGAGACGAGCATGCGACGTGTAGTGCGGGGCTTCTGGGGACCCCGGCCGGAGCCGGCCGAGGCGCTGGCCGACCGGTGGCGGCGGACCCTCGACGGGCTCGCCGAGCTGGTCCCGCAGGCGGCCGACGCCTGGAGCCAGGTCCACGGGAACGGACCCGCCACCGCCTTCACCCCCGACGGGGACGCCCTGCTCGGCGCGCTCCGCACCGCCCAGAGCGCGGCCGACTGGTCGGACCTCACCGGCACGGGGCTGCGGCTCGTCGGCACCGGGGCGCGCGGCTGGGAGGCGGAGGTCAGCGGACTGGCCGGGGGAGCCCCGGAGTTCCTGCTCCAGTCGCTCGCGATCGTCCTGCACACCCCGGACGAGGCCGTGGTCCCCGAGGAGGCGCTCCTGTCGCTCGTCGCCCGGGTGTGGGAACCGGACTTCGGCGATGTGAGCGACGACGACGTGCTGGACGCACTGGAGGACGACGCCGGGTACGCCGTCGGCGACCCGGTCGTCGGCCGGACCGGCTACCTTTCCCCGGCCCGTGCCGCCCTCGTCCCCGGCGACCTGGAGACGGTCCGTGAACCCCTGCCCGGCGGCGGGGAGTTGCTGAGCATCGCGGCCCCGGGCGACAGCGCGACGGTGGTCCGGGTCTACGAACGGCTGCGCGAGGCGGGGGCGCTGGCTCCGCTGCCCCGTCCGATGGACCGGGCGGTCCTGTGACCTGCCGGGCGGGCGAGGAGTTCGACGCGGAGCGTGCGGCGGCCGAGGTGACCGGGCTCCTCGCCGCCCCCGTACCGGCCACCGGTCCCACCGCCGCCGAGGGCGACCCGGACACCGGCGAGTGGACGGTCACCGTCGGGGCGGGCTTCCGTATCGTGCCGCTCTGGGAGGGCCACTCCCTCACCGGGGTGTACGCCCCCGAGTGGAACGACGCGGTGGAGGGCGCCGAGGATCGTCTGGCGCTGCTGGCACGGACGTTGGACGGCCGCTGGGGCCCGCACCGGCCGGTGCGCCTGCACGCGGCGCTGCTGCGGTGGGAGGCCGGGACGCCCGTGGAGCCGCTGCACGAGGCGCTGTTCGCCCAGGATCTGTACGGGGACCTGGAGGTCTGGGGCCCCGTCGCCCCCGGCGGCCGGTGGATCGCCCTGACCGTGGGGCACAGCGACGGGGACGCGCCGCTGGTGCTGGCCGCCCTGGTCAGCGACCGTCCGGTCACCGAACCGGAGGACGGGGACGGGCCGTTGTGATGACCGGCCGGATCCGGCCGGAGGCGTCCGGGGCCGCCGACGAGGTCCTCCGGCACCGGCGGTCCTGTGATGGAGTGGGTCCATGAAGCTGCTCCCCCTGTTCCTCCGACGGCCGATCGAAGCGGTGTACGAGCGTCGGCTCGCCGCCACGCTGGTGGGTCTGCCGCGCCCCCAGCACGTAGGGATCATGGTCGACGGCAACCGGCGCTGGGCCCGGAAGGCCGGGCACACGGACGTCCGGGAGGGCTACCGGGCGGGTGGCGCCAAGGTGACCACGTTCCTGGGCTGGTGCACGGCCGCCGGGATCGAGCACGTGACCCTCTTCATGCTCTCCGACGACAACCTGGGCCGCCCCGCCGAAGAACTCGGACCCCTGATCGAGGTCATCGAGGAGACCGTCCGGGACATCACCGCCGAGGGCCGGGACTGGGAGGTCCGGGCGATCGGCTCGCTCGACATGCTGCCCGGCGCCAGCGCCCGGGTGTTCAAGGAGGCCACCGCCGCCACGGCCGGGCGCGGCGGCCTCAAGGTGGACGTGGCGGTCGGCTACGGCGGCCGGCGCGAGATCGTCGACGCCGTGAAGAGCGCCTTCGAGGAGCACATCGCGGCCGGCGGCGACCCGGCCGAACTGGTCGCCCGGTTCGGGATCGACGACATCTCCCGGCACCTCTACTCGCCCGTGGCCGACCACACCGACTTCATCATCCGCACCTCCGGGGAGCAGCGGCTGTCCGGCTTCCTCCTCTGGCAGTCCGCCTACGCCGAGATGCACTGGGTGGACTGCTACTGGCCGGCCTTCCGGCACGTGGACTTCCTGCGCGCGCTGCGCTCGTACGCGAACCGGGAACGCCGCTTCGGCAAGTGACGGGGTCGGCCGAGCGCCGCTGCGAACGGGCCCGGCGCCCCTACAGTCGGGCCCGCTTCACCGCCATGTGCAGCAGCAGCCGGTCCTCGCCGTCGTTCAGGTCGAGGCCGGTGATCTGCTGGATGCGGGAGAGCCGGTAGTACAGCGTCTGGCGGTGGATGCCCAGCGCGGCGGCCGTCCGGCCCGCCTGGCCCGCGCGGTCCAGGAACACCTCGGCGGTGTGCGCCAGCTCCCGGTGCGACGGGGTCAGCAGCGGGGCGACCGCCGGGTCCCCGGGGCCGTCGCCGGCGCCCGGGAGGGCGGTCAGCAGGCGGTACGGGCCGATCGCCGACCACCGGGCGACCGGGCCGAGGCGGGTCTCGGCCCGTGCCGCGCGGGCCGACGCCGTGGCCTCGCGCCAGGAGACCGTCAGCTCGTCCAGGCCCCGGCGCGGCGTGGCGATCCCCCCGGTGGCGGCCGGTCCCGCGCCGGTGCGCAGCCGGTCCGCGGCGCTCAGGGCCGGGTCGAGGCCTGTCTCTTATAC
>NZ_NTGZ01000432.1 GCF_002551245.1 Streptomyces sp. rh34 | reverse complement strand
GCCCCGGTCCGGCGCCGGGCCGGGGCCTCACGCGTCCCAGGTGACGGGGAGTTCCCACAGGCCGTAGATGACGGCGCCCTCCTTGCGCGGGAGGTCGGCGAGCGGCCGGGCCAGCCGCAGGCCGGGCACCCGCTGGAAGAGCTTGCTCCAGACGATCTCCAGCTCCAGCCGGGCCAGGTCGGCGCCGATGCAGTGGTGCACGCCGTGGCCGAACCCGAGGTGCTTGCGGCTGCCGCGGCTGATGATCAGCTTCTCCGGCTCGGGGAACACCTCGGGGTCCCGGTTTCCGGCGAGGCCGAGGCAGAGGATGCCGTCGCCGGCCCGGATGGTCCGGCCGCCGATCTCGATGTCCTCCAGTGCGACACGGGGTACGGCGGTGTCGCCGATCGTCGCGATCCGCACCAGCTCCTCCACGGCGGGCCTGATCAGCGACGGGTCGGCCAGCAGCTGCGCCAGCTGGTCGGGGTTCTCCAGCAGGCACGCGGTGCCCAGGGAGATCTGGCTGGCGGTGGTCTCGTGCCCGCCGTTCATCAGCAGCCGCACCATGTTGAACAGGTCGCGGTCCGTGTACTCCTCGCCCGATGCCTCGTAGTCGGCCATCGCACGGCTGAGCAGGTCGTCGCCCGGCTCCTTCTTCTTCTGCTGGATCAGCTCGCTCACATAGGCGTTGACCTCGACGATCGCGGCCTGCCGTTCCTCGGGGGAGCTGTGGCCGCCCAGCAGCGCGGTACCGTGCCGGATGAAGAAGTCGTGCTGGTCCTGCGGGATGCCCAGCAGTTCGCAGATCACCGTCATGGGCACGGCGAGCGAGAACACCCGGTGCATGTCGACGGGCGGGCCCATGGCCAGCATGCGGTCCAGGTAGTCGTCGACGATCTCCTCGATGCGGGGCCGGAGCCGCTGCACCTGGCGGTGCGTGAAGGTGAGCGCGGCCTTGCGCCGGGTGCGGGTGTGCTCCTCGCCGTCGTAGCCGATGAACGAGGTCTCGGTGCGGAACTCCGGCGGGGCGATGAAGTAGAAGGGGAAGTTGGCGTGCTTGCGGGAGGCGCTGACGCGCGGATCGGTCAGCAGCGTCCGGATCGTCGTGTACCCGGTGACGGTCCAGATCCGCAGGCCTGACCCGGTCAGTGTCACCTGTGAGACGTCCTCCTCTGCCATCGCCTCGTACGCGGCGGGCTGCGAGAACGGGCACTGGCGCGCGTACGGGAAGGTCTCGTGCTCCTCGGTGGGGAGTTCGGGTGCGGCGTTGCTCATGGAGGGGTCCCTTCTGGTCGGCGGCGGCCGAGCCGGGGCGGCGGGGTGTCAGACCTGGCTCTCCGGCAGGTGCACCACGAGGCCGTCCATCTCCTCGGACACGGGCAGTTGGCAGCTCAGTCGGCTGTGCTCGGTGCGGGGCGACGCGGTGGTGTACAGGACGTCGTCCTCGATCTCGTCCATCCCGGGCAGCGGGAGGCTGTTGTTCGCGTCGACGTAAACATGGCAGGTGCCGCACTGGGCGGCTCCGCCGCACTGGGCCTCGATGCCGTCGACGCCGTTGAGCCTCGCGCCGCGCATGACCGTGTCCGGGGGGTGGACGTCCACCACGGTCGCGGTGCCGTCCGGCTGCTTGTAAGTGATCTTGGCCATCGCGTTCCCTTCGTCGCTGGGCGGCGTCGTGGCCTCCACGTGCGCGCCGTGGCCTCCGGGGCCGCGCGGCCCCGGACGCGGCCGGGGCCGGGCGGCACCGTGCGCACTGTGGACACGGGCACTAGCGGCGTACTGGAGGGCCCCTCGGGGGGCGGGGCGCGCGACGGCCGGGCGGGCACGCTGGTCCGGGGGCCTTCCAGAGGGCCTCAAGGGGCCGTCGCCATGCTGACCGCCCCCAGTGATCGGAGGTACAGCGGTGTTTTCCGAGCAATCCGCCTCGACGGCCGCCCCCGCGCTGGACGCGTACCGCGCCCAACGCCCCGTCTGGCGCCCGTCGCCGGACGACCCGGACCTCGACCACGCGGAGATCGAGGTGCCGCAGGACTACGCGCACCCCGGCGGTGAGCGGCTCACACTCGCGCTGAGCCGCAGCCGGGCCCGCGACCCGCGGTGCCGACGGGGCATCCTCCTGGCCGTCAACGGCGGTCCCGGCGGCGACTGGGGGCGGGGCCGGGCGCTGGTGGCGGCCCTCCGCGGCACTCCGACGCACGAGGCGTACGACCTGATCGGCTTCGACCCGCGCGGCACCGGCGACTCCACCCGGCTGTACGCCGAAGTGGTCGTGCCGAAGGCGCCGTTCGACTCCCGCCCGCCCGACGCGCACTTCGCGCAGATCGCCGAGGACATGCGGTTGCGGGAGGAGGGCTGCGCGCGGGCGGGCGGCGCCCTGCGCCCGCATGTGAGCACCCGCAACACGGCCCGCGACATGGACCTGATCCGCGCGGTCCTCGACGAGGAGCGGCTCAGCTTCGTCGGCTACGCCTACGGGTCGTACGTCGGCGCCGTCTACGGCACGATGTTCCCCGAGCGGCTGGACCGCAGCGTCCTGGACTCCTGCGTCCACCCCGGCTGGACCTGGTACGAGCAGTTCGTCTCCCAGGGCGACGCGATCCTGCGCAATGTGCGGCAGTGGGCGCGGTGGGCCGGCGACCGCGACAGCGTCTTCGGGCTCGGTGTCGGCGCCGAGGCCGTACTCGCATCGGTGGAACGGACCGTGCGGCGGCTGGAGGAGCTGCCGGAAGGCGTCGCCCTGCGCACCCTGCTGGACGGGGCGATGGGCTACCGCACGGCGGACCGCGGAGCCTGGGAGCGGCTGGGCCGGATGATCGCGCGGCTGGGGGACGTGCCCGGGGGCGAGGCCGGCGCGGCGCCGGCGCGGCGACTGCTGGCGGACCAGCGGGGCTGGCGTCCCACGGACCACGAGGGCGAGTTGCGCAGCGGCGTACTGGACGCCGTGACCCTGGAGCACGACTGGCCGACCGCCCTCGCCGAGTACTTCACGGCCATGCGCGACTTCCGGGTCCGCCACCCCTACGGCTACGGCGTGCTGCGGGCCCAGCCCTGGGTGGGCACCTTCCGGTCGTTCACCCCGCCGGAGCCGCCGACGAAGATCGTGCGGAACGGCTTTCCCACGGGTGTGGTGGTCCAGGCGGACGGGGACATCATGGATCACCACGACGGCGGCGTGGCCATGGCGGAGCAGCTCGGCCACCGTCTGATCACGGTGACGGACTCGGGTGACCACGAGATCTTCGTGCTGGCCGGCAACGCGGAGGTGGACGCGCTCGTCCACCGGTATCTGACGGACGGGGTGCTGCCGCCGGCCGGGGCCCGGTGCGCGGGTGCCACGCCCCGTCCGGACATCCCGGCCGACCCGGGCCGGGGCTGAGGCCCCGTGACGCCCGTCGCCCCGCGCCCGGACGGGGCGCGGGGCGACGGGCGTCACGACGGGGC
>NZ_NTGZ01000431.1 GCF_002551245.1 Streptomyces sp. rh34 | reverse complement strand
GTACGGGAGACCCCGCGCCGCTCCCCCACAGGCCCGGCCGGGGCGGCCGCGCGGGGACGGTCCGGGCGGCCGGCGGCAACCGGAAGACGGCGAGGGCGACGGCGAGCATCGCCCCGACGACGATCGCGTCGAGCCAGTAGTGGTTGGCCGTGCCCACGACGACGAGCAGCGTCAGCGCCGGGTGCAGCAGCCACAGCGGGCGCCACCGGGAACGGGTGGCGCCGATCAGCCCGACGGCGACCATCACGGCCCAGCCGACGTGCAGCGAGGGCATCGCGGCGAACTGGTTCGCCATCGTGTCGGTCGCGGGAGTCTGCCCGTACACCGTCGGCCCGTAGACCTGACCGGTGTCGACGAGTCCGGCGGCCGGGAGCATCCGGGGCGGGGCCAGCGGGAACAGCAGGTGCAGCCCCAGGGCGGCGGCGGTGAGCGCGGCGAGAACGCGACGCGACCGGACGTAGTGGTGCGGGCGGCGCCAGTAGAGCCAGGCCAGGAAGAGGGCCGTGGCCGGGAAGTGCACGGCGGCGTAGTAGGTGTTCGCCGCCTGGATCAGGGGCTGGCTGTGCAGCAGCAGCCCCTGGACCGTGCCCTCGTCGGGCAGGTGCAGATCGCGTTCGAGGTCCCATACGTTCCCCGCGTTGCGGAACGCTTCCTCGACATGACCGTTGGCGGCCCGGCGGCCGAACTTGTAGGCCAGGAAGAGTCCGGCCACGAGAAGGAACTCGCGGACGAGGGGCGGTCGGGCACGTATGTCCGGCTCCTGGTCCGTGGGCTCGGTGCGGGCGTGGGTCACCCGGTGCCCCCTTGGATGCGAAGCGGTGTCAGGACGGCCCGGTCAGATCCACGCCGTATCGATACGCCAGTGTACCGATACGTCGGCGTATCGGTACACGCGCGTATCGGTACACTGGCGTATCGAGAACCTCGCCGCACCGCCGCAGGAGGTACAGCCCATGCCGTCGCCCGGTCCCTCGCAGGAGTCAGCCCTCACGTCCCGCCGGTCGAAGATCACACCCGAGCGGGCACAGGAGCTCTACGGGGCGGTGCTGGAACTGTTGCGGGAGAGCGGATACGAGTCGCTGACCATGGAGGGCGTCGCCTCCCGCACGCGGTGCGGGAAGTCGACGCTGTACCGGCAGTGGGGCTCCAAGCCGGAACTGGTCGTGGCCGCGCTGCACGGCACCCGGCGGATGCGGCTCCCGAACATCGACACCGGGACGCTGGCCGGGGACCTGCTGGAGGCCGCGCGGGCGATCGGCGAGGCCTCGGGGAGCGACACCCCGCTCATGCACGCCCTCAGCCATGCGGCGCTCCAGAGCCCGGAGCTGCTGTGTGCGCTGCGCGAGGCCCTGATCCTGCCGGAGATCGCGGCGATCGACACGATGGTCCGGCGGGGCCAGGAGCGCGGCGAGATCGCGGCGGACCTTCCGGGGGCCGAGTTCGTGGCGGCTCAGCTGCTCGGTGTGATGCGCGCCCGGCCACTGCTGGAGGGACGCTACGCCGACGCGGCGTATCTGACCCGGTTCGTGGAGATGGCGATCCTCCCGAGCCTCGGACTCACGGCGGGAACGCCGGAGTCCTGACAGACGTGGACCGCCCGCCCCAGCGGATGGGGCGGTCCACCCGCGCCGCACCGTGGGGACGGGGGCGGCGCACCGCCCGGGTGGCCGGTGACCTCTGCGGAGGCCACCGGCCACCCGTGTGTCCGCACCCCTTCACGCCTCCCCCTGGCCTACCTAACAAGCGCTTGGTAGATTTCGGAGCGGGCGGACGCGGGGACGAGACCCGGCGAGTCCGCCTCCACAACCAGCGGCGAAGGGCGGGTCATGGACCAGTCCCATGCGATGGACTTCACCGGGCGAGCGGTACTCGTCACCGGAGGCACCAGAGGCCTGGGGGCCGCGATGGCGAGAGCGTTCCTCGCGAACGGCGCGGAGGTCATGGTCTGCGGGCGCGGCACACCGGCCGCGCCGCCGTCGACGGGCGGGCGGGAGGCCTCGTTCCGGGCCGCGGACCTGCGGGATCCCGAGGCGGCGGCGGATCTCGTCACCGCGACCGCCGAGCGGTTCGGCCGGCTGGACGTGCTCGTGAACAACGCCGGCGGCTCCCCGGACGCCGACGCGGCGACCGTCTCGCCACGCTTCGTCGAGAAAGTGGTGGCGCTCAACCTCCTCGCACCCTTCTACACGGCCCAGGCGGCGAATCTGGTGATGCGGGAGCAGCCGGACGGCGGGTGCGTGATCAACATCGGCAGCGTCTCCGCGCACGACCCGCAGCCCGGCACCGCCGCCTACTCCGCGGCCAAGGCGGGCCTGCTCGGACTGACCCGGGCCCTGGCCCTCGAATGGGCGCCACGGGTCCGGGTCAACCACATCACCGCGGGCCCCGTCCGCACCGAGAACGCCACCGCGCTGTACGGCCACGACGGCGGGGCCGCGGTGGCGGACATCGTGCCGATGGGGCGACTGGCGGAACCGGACGATGTGGCGCGGGCCTGCCTCTGGCTGGCCTGCGACCTCTCCTCGTACGTCAACGGCGCCGATCTCGCCGTACACGGGGGCGGCGAGATCCCGGCCAGGCAGGTGGCCCGCCGGACCCCACCCCCCTTTTCGTCACCTTGACTCTATTCGCCACACCCCTTATCGTCGCAGTGACGAAATAGAGGGGGTCCTCACCATCGCCGACATCACCCGGCGCTTCGGCTGGCGCCACCTGCGCTCCGCGCCCACCGCCCACATCCGCCACCACCACCGCGGCCGGCCGGCCCACGACGGCCAGGGGCTCAGCTTCTGGTACCGGTCCCTGTCGGCGGCACTCTCCGAGGTGCCGGTCGACGACCGGGAGCTGGCCATGGCGTTCCACGCCCGTACGGCCGACTTCCAGGACGTCACCGTGCAGGCCACCGTCACCTACCGGATCAGCGATCCGGCCGAGGCGGCGAACCGGCTCGACTTCTCCGTGGACCCGGACACCGGGAGCTGGCGCGGCGCGCCGCTGGAACAGATCGCCACCCTCCTGACCGAGACCGCGCAGCAGCACACGCTGGACGTGCTGGCCCGCACCCCGCTCGCGGCGGCCCTGGTCGACGGCGTCGCCTCCGTACGCGAACGGGTCGCCACCGGCCTCACCGCCGAGCCCCGTCTCCCGGCCACCGGCATCGACGTGGTGGCCGTGCGCGTCGTCGCGATCCGCCCCGAGGCCGAGGTCGAGCGCGCCCTGCGCACCCCGGCCCGCGAGCAGATCCAGCAGGAAGCGGACCGGGCCACCTACGAACGGCGGGCCGTGGCCGTCGAGCGGGAGCGCGCCATCGCCGAGAACGAACTGGCCAGCCAGATCGAACTGGCCCGGCGCGAGGAACAGTTGGTCGACCAGCGCGGCACGAATGCCCGTCGCGAGGCCGAGGAGAAGGCCGCGGCCGACGGCGTACGGACCGAGGCGGAGG
>NZ_NTGZ01000430.1 GCF_002551245.1 Streptomyces sp. rh34 | reverse complement strand
GCACGGGTGACCTGCGCAGGGCGTCCAGCCGGGTCCGGGCGGCCCTGACCTGGCCGGACAGTTTGGCCTCGTGCGAGCGGCGGTGCTTGCCGAAGCCCTGTTTCGGGTCTCCCGCGGTGGCCGCGAGCCGCGCTCCGGCCGCTTCGACGAGTTCCTCGGTGCGGGCCAGGTCCGTCAGGTACTCCTCGTGCTCCTGGGCCCAGCGACGGCGGGCGGCGGCCTTGGCGGTGCGGTAGCCGTCCCAGCCGTCCCCGTACCGGGTGACCGTGCGCAGGTCCCGGTCGACCTCCAGGATCACCGAGGTGACGCGCTCCAGGAACGCCCGGTCGTGGGTGATCGCCACGACGGTGCCCCGATGGGCGCGCAGATGGTCCTCCAGCCAGCCGACGGCGCGGGCGTCGAGGTGGTTGGTCGGCTCGTCGAGCAGCAGCAGTTCGGGGGCGGCTGCCAGGACGCAGGCGAGGGCGAGGCGGGACTGCTCGCCGCCGGAGAGCGTGGCGAGCGCGCGGTCGCGGGTCAGGTGGGCGAGGCCGAGGCCGTGCAGAGCCGCTTCGGTGCGGGCGTCCGCCCGGTAGCCGTCGCGGTCCTCGTAGGCGGTGAGGAGGTCTCCGTACGCGGCGAGCTCCGCGTCGGTGGGCCCCGCGTCGCCGGGCTTCCGCTCCGAGAGGCCGGCCTCCGCCTCGCGGATACGGTGTTCGAGGTCGCGCAGTTCGGCGAGGGCCGCGTCGACGGCGTCCTGCACGGTGTCGGCCGGGCCGAGGTCGAGGGTCTGGGCGAGATAGCCGGTGCCGCCGGGGAAGCGGACGGTGATCTCCCCGGTGTCCGGGTGTTCCACTCCGGCCAGCAGCCGGAGCAGGGTGGACTTTCCGCAGCCGTTCTCGCCGATGACGGCGGTCTTCTCACCGGGCCGGACGGTGAGGGCCACCTGGTCGAGTACGGAACGGTCCCCGTACGCCTTGGAGACGTCCTTCATGGCAAGTTGAGCGCGGTCGCGCTGGGGGTGCATGGGTGCCTTTTCCCTGGGTGACGGCCCGCGAAGGCGCGCGCGGAGGCGCGGCGGCGGGGCGTGGATGCCGGACGGCGGAGGGGACGGCGGCGGGCGCGCGGGGTGACGTCGACGTCACCGGGGCGTCTCAGAGGGACGCGCGGTGTGGCGCGCTGCGGCCGTCCGGGCCGGGAATCAGCGGAAGAAGTAGAAGTGGTACGAACCCATGCGGGCCATTCTAACGGCGGCCGGCCTCCCGGCGCCGGGAGTTTTTCGCCCTCCTCCCCGGCGGCGGCCGGGGAGTAACCGGAGGTCGCCGCCGGGTGTGGGAAGGGTTCGGCCGTGGGTGCGGGAGGGGTTCAGCCGCCCGGGAGGATGACGGCCCGGCCGTTGATCCTGCCGTCGTGGAGACGCTCGTAGGCGAGCGGAGCCTCGTCGAGGGAGTACGTCTCCACGTGGACGTCGACCGCTCCGGCGTGGGCCAGGTCGAGGACCTCGGCGAGTTCCTTGCGCGAGCCCCAGTAGGGCGCGCTGACGTTGGTGCCGTACGGAAGCGCCCCGAAGCCGACCGGGAGCGCGCCGCCGCCGATGCCGACGATGGTGACGTCGCCGTCGACGCGGGCGGCGGCTCCGGCGGTCGCCACGGTGGGTGGCGCTCCGACGAAGTCGAGGACCACGTGGGCGCCGAGTCCGCCGGTCAGTTCCATGACGCGGGCGGCCGCCTTCTCGTCGGAGAGGACGGCTTCGTGCGCGCCGACGGCCCTGGCCAGGGCGAGCTTGTCCTCGGTGACGTCCAGGGCGATCACCCGGGCGGCCGTCATGGCGCGCAGCAGCTGGATCGCGACGTGGCCGAGGCCGCCGGTGCCGATGACGACGGCGGTGGAGCCGGGCACCAGCTTCGCCAGGGAGCGCACGATCGCGTGGTACGGGGTCAGTCCAGCGTCCGTGAGGGGCACCGTCTTCACCGGGTCGAGGTCGCCGATCGGGATCAGATGGCGGGGATCGTCGACGATCATGTACTCGGCCATCGCGCCGGGTGCGCCGAGTCCGGGCGGCATGATGCCGAGCTCCTTGGCGCGCAGGCAGTAGTTCTCCTTGCCTTCGGCGCAGTTCACACACGTGCCGCAGCCCCAGGGCCCGTACACCGCGACGGAGTCGCCGAGGGCGAAGCCGTCGACGCCGTCGCCGAGGGCGGCGACCGTGCCGACGCCCTCGTGTCCCAGAGTGAGGGGCAGCGGGAAGGGGATCTGGTCGGCGGGCCAGCTCATCACGGCGATGTCGGAGTGGCAGACGCCGGCGGCGGTGACCTTCAGCAGGACCTGACCGGGGCCGGGCTCGGGGTCCGGGACGGTGACCACCTCGGGGGCGGCACCGACGGCTCGGTACTGAACGGCTTTCATGAGGTCTCCTCGCTTCTTCCTTGTTCCCTTGGTCGCCCCCCGTGTCCCTTTGTCGCCCCCGTGCCCCCCGCGCGCCACTCGGGCTCCGTCACGGGGCGGAGTAGCCGCCGTCCACCAGGTGGTAGCTGCCGTGGATGAAGGAAGCCTTGTCCGAGAGCAGGAAGGCGGCGAGTTCGGCGACCTCCTCGGCGGTGCCGAGCCGTCCGGCCGGGTGCAGGGAGATCAGGTGCTCGCGGGCCTCCGGGTCGGTGTCCCGCAGGAGCGGGGTGTCGATGAAGCCGGGGCCGACCGCGTTGATCCGGACGTTCTGCCCGGCGTATTCGAGCGCGGCGGTCTTGGTGAGGCCGACGACGCCGTGCTTGGCCGCGACGTAGGCGGGAGAGCCCGCGAAGCCGTTGGTGCCGAGGATGGAGGACATGTTGACGATCGCGCCGCCGCCGGCCGCGACGATGGCGGGCAGTTCGTAGCGCATCGAGTGGAAGACGCCGCTGAGGTTGGTGGCGACGACGCGGTTCCAGTCCTCGACCGGGTACTCGCCGGTGGAACTGCTGGGGCCCGCGATGCCCGCGTTGTTGACGGCCAGGTGGAGGGCGCCGAAAGTGTCCACCGCGAACCGCACGCCCGCTTCGACGGAGGCGGGATCGGTGACGTCCATCGCGACGGCGGCGGCCCTGGCTCCGGTGCTCTCCAGCTCGGCCGCGGTCTTGCGCGCGCTCTCCTCGTCGTAGTCGGCGACGACGACAGCCGCGCCGCCCGCGGCGAGCCGCCGGGCCAGGGCGAGGCCGATGCCGGAGGCGCCGCCGGTGACGAGGGCGGTGCGGCCCGCGAACTCGGCCTGGGCTTCGGCCTTCGCCTCGGCCGCGGGGGTGGAGCTGTGCTCGGTGCTCATCTCGGTGCTCATGAGGTTGCCTCGGTTCCTTCTGCTTCTTCTGTGGTGCTGGTGGTGCTGGTGTGCTGCTCCGGAGCGCCGCTGCGCTGGTCCGGAGCAAGGCGCGGCTCGCCGAGCAGGTCGGCGGCGAGCGCGTCGAACGCCTCGGCGACCAGTCCGGGCAGGGCGTCCGGCCGTCCTCCGCGC
>NZ_NTGZ01000429.1 GCF_002551245.1 Streptomyces sp. rh34 | reverse complement strand
AGATGTGTATAAGAGACAGAAGGTGGCGGGCGCGGGCACGGAGGCCGGGGTCGCCGCCCGGTCCGGCCAGGGGGCGTGCGGCCGCAGGAACGGGCGCGTCGGGTCGAGCGGCCCGGCCGGAGTCCCGTGCTTCGGCAGCAGCGGGGCGAGGTCCTCGTACACCTCCTGCGCGGAGGCGGGCCGGGCCCCGGGGTCCTTGGCGAGGAGCCGCAGCACCAGGGCCTCCAGCGCGACGGGGACCTCGGGGCGGATCTGCCGGACCGGGACCGGGGCCTCGTAGAGGTGGCGGTGCAGGACGCCGAGCGCGGTGGACCCGGCGAACGGCACGTCACCGCTGAGGAGTTCGTGCAGGAGCACCCCGAGGGCGTACAGGTCGGTGTACGGGCCGACCGCGCCGCCCATCGCCTGCTCGGGGGCCATGTAGGCCGGGGAGCCGATGGGGGAGCCGGTGTGCGTGAGGCGGGTGGTGTCCGTGTCGAGGACGGAGGCGACGCCGAGGTCGAGGACGGTGAGGGTGCCGTCGGGACGGACCATCACGTTCCGGGGCTTGAGGTCGCGGTGGACGATCGGCACCGCGTGCACCGCGCAGAGGACCGCGCAGAGCTGGGCGGCGACCGCGACGGCCCACGGCCAGGGGTAGGGGTCCTGCTCGTTCAGGTGGTCGGCGAGGTCGGCGCCCTCGACGTACTGCATGACGAGGTAGAGGTCGTCGTCGTCGCTGCCCGCGTCGTGGACGGTGACCAGACCGGGGTGGTCGACCTGTGCGGTGACCCGGCACTCGCGGACGAACCGGCGGTGCAGTTCGTCGGCCGCGTCGCTGCCGGTGGGCCCTGCGACCCGGTCGGGGCGCAGCAGCTTCACGGCGACGCGGCGGTCCAGGCGCCGGTCGTACGCCGTCCACACCTGGCCCATGCCGCCCTGGCCGAGGATGGTCGCCAGTTCGTACCGGTCGGCGATGACCCGCCCGCTCACCGGCCCTCGCCCTCCTTGCGGAGGTAGTCGCTCAGCTCGTCCAGCTCGGCACGGACCTGGTCGAGGCGCTGGGGGGCGGGCGTGGGCGTGGGCGGCGGGGTCTGCACGGTGTACGGGTTGGGCTGCGGGCGCTGCTGGTGGTGGTGCTGCTGGTGGAGCTGCTGCGCGGGATGCCGCTGGTACGGGAGGGGCGCGGGGGGCACGGTCGCGGGGGCGCCATGCGGGGGCGCGGAGCCGTAGTGGCGTATCTCCGCGTACAGGTAGTAGGCGATCACCCCGATCAGCACGGCGACGAGCCAGAGCATCATGAGCAGCGCCTGCGCGTCCGACATGTCGTCGGGGTCGTCCGGCGCCTCCATGACGAAGACGAACAACCCGGTGTTGAGGACGACCACGGCCGCCAGCAGGACCCAGTCGCGCGTCCTTCGGGTGACGATCGCGAGCCGCAGCATCGCCACCCAGCCCAGCAGGCCGCAGCTCAGCACGGTCACCGCCACGAGGATCACGCGCACCGCGGCGAGCGACGCCGGGGACGGCCGGGATGTCGTCTGCTGCTGCGGCGTTGGGCCGTAGCCGTGCATGTGCTGCTCCTGGGACGCGTATGTCGGACGTGTGGGGTGAGCGTATACACCTCCGCCGATCAACCGTCCCCGGATGGGCCCGACCGTTGTCGTTCACCTCACTCGGGCGTCACCGTGCCATCCGTCAGCCCGTCGTACATCCCCTGGACCAGCAGCCCGCCGAGCCGCTCCGCCGCCCGCAGCGCGTCCTCGAACGCGGCCAGCTCGCGGAACCGTTCCCCGTACCTGCGCTGTTCGGCGAGCGGCATCCGGGGCAGCTGAAGGCGCCGGGCGTCCAGCCGGGCCGCGGTGGAAGCGTAGCTGCTGGCCTGCCGGTTGTTGGCGGTGCCGCGCAGGAACCCGGCGAGGAACCACGGATCGAGGGCGGCCGGATCGGGCCGCAGCAGCTGGAGGTTGCGGCCGAGCGCGGCGCCCACGTCCCCCTCGCCGACGACCCGGACGACGGTCCCGCCGCCGAGCACGGGCACCACGACGTCACCGGGTTCGAGCACGACCGGGTCGTCGGGGGCCGTGCCCGTGGCCTCCGGGCCGGTGAGCGGGGTTGCGGCCGGGACCTCCGTGAGCGGGGCTCCGGTCGGGACCGCTCCGGTGAGGACGTCGTGCTCCGTGAGGACGGGGCCGGGGCCGCCCGGGGCCGCGTTGCCGGTGTGCAGCGAGAGCGCCCCGCCGCGGGCGAGTTCGCCGACGGTGGTCCGGGGGCGGTGCGCGGGGGCGGTGAGGGTGGCGGGGGGCGGTGTGAGGCGGGCGGTCAGCCGGAGGGTCTCGGCGAGCCGCTCCCGCACCTCGCCGAGCCCGGACGCGTCCGACCCGGGCGCGGGGCGGGGCAGATACCGGGCCGGGGCCAGGTCCACGTCGTCGTCGAGGAGTTCGACCACGGGCACGACGCGGCTGACGCCGGGGAGGCCGGCCCGCTCGCGCCAGGCGTCGAGCACGGCAGCGCGCACGACGGGCCAGTCGAGCCGGTCACGTCCGCCGCCCGCCGCCTTGCCGGCCGCTTCCCCGACGGGCGCCGCGAGTCCGGCGGTGTCGGCCAGGAGGAGGTCCGGTCCGGGGCGGACTCCGGGCGTCGGCCTGCGCAGGACCCAGAGGTGGAGCGGAATGCCGTACGGGGGTGCGGCGCCGGCCGGGAGGGCGATGACGGCGCGGAGGGCGCCCCTGCGCAGGAGGTCGGCGCGGATGCGGCGGCCGGAGCGCCGGGAGGCGGCGGCCGGAGGCATCAGCAGGACGGCGGTGCCGCCGTCGCGCAGCCGGGCCAGGGCGTGCTGGACCCAGGCCAGTTCGGACTCAACGCGGGCGGGGAAGCCGTACTCCCAGCGCGGGTCGTAGGCCAGCTCGTCGTGACCCCAGTTGCGGTCGTTGAAGGGCGGGTGACAGAGCACGGTGTCGGTCGCGAGCCGCGCGAAGGCGTCGGCCCGCAGGGTGTCCCCGGTCCGCACGGCCAGGGAGGGCGGAGGGCTGTGCGTTCCGTCGGCGCTCAGGGCGAGACGCAGTGCGGTGAGGGCGGCGAGCCCGGCGTCGGTCTCCTGGGCGTACAGCGCCGCGGGTCCGGCGACGGCGCGGAGCAGGGCGCCGGTCCCGGCGGCCGGGTCGAGGACGCTGCGGAGCGGCCGGCCGGGGGCCGGTCGACCCGCGGTCTTCGGGGGTTCGGCGAGGTCCGCCATCAGTTCGGCGAGGTGCGGTGGGGTCAGCGTGTACTGGCGGGGGTTGGCGTCCAGATGCCGGCCGAGCAGGAACTCGAAGGTCTGACCGGCCCCGATCCCGGCGGCGAGTTGCGCGGCGGCGCGCAGGAGCGGCACGGAGGGCAGCAGGTCCCGCGCGGTGGGGGTGCGAACGGCTCGGGTCCTGTGAACTCCCGGAGCTTCGGGCGGGTGCGCCGGGGGACCGGCCGCGGGCCCGGGGGCGGTGGGGCCGGGGGCGGTG
>NZ_NTGZ01000043.1 GCF_002551245.1 Streptomyces sp. rh34 | reverse complement strand
AGATGTGTATAAGAGACAGGGGCGGCACCGGCCCGGGGCCCGGCGGCACGGGCGGCGGGCTCGGCACCGGAGTGGGCGGGCCCGGTACGGGCGGAGGCGTCGGCGAGGGCGGTACGGGGTCGGGGTACGGGTGGGTCATCGCGATCCTCCACAACGGCATGACAGGGACAGATGGAGCTTTCCTCCACCGTCTCCCGGAGCGGCTGCCCGCGCCTGCCGAGTCCACACGTGCCCGCGGCGACAGGAGCGCGGGGCGACGTGTGCCGGGCCCTACCGCGTGGGCAGGACTCCGGCGAGGTGCCCGGACCCGTACGGTTCCGCGACCGGCACCGTCGAGGCGAAAGGTGCCCCCGTGTCCCTGCCGAGCGTTCTCGCCGTTCACGCCCATCCGGACGACGAGTCCCTGTTCTGCGGAGGAGTCCTCGCCCTGGCGGTCCGGGCCGCCGCCCTCCCCCGCTTCTGTCCGGGTTCCGGTGATCCCTGGCAGCCGAGCGCCCTCCACCTCGCCACGCACCCCCGCTCGGCGGCTGTTCCGGTCGGCGGGCGGCTGGCCCGGCCGGGAAACCCCGGCCGACGCGCTGTACTGCTCGGAGGACGCGTGGATCACCACGACCGTGGACGTCGGCCCCTGGCTTCCGAGGAAGCTGTCCGCGATCCTCGCGCACCGCAGCGAGGTGGAAAGAGGCGGCGGCGCCCGGCCGGATCGCCGCTCTGCCTCCGGCAGTCCAGCGCGAGGTGCTGGGCACCGAGTGGTACATCCGCCGGGACCTCGCGCCCCGGGGCGGGTCGGCCACGGGGCTGAGCGCGTGAGACGCCCCGGGCCCGGCGTGAGGATGGGCCGGGGCCGGTGGCCCCAGCGTGAGGTCAGAACAGCTCGGGGTGGCCCCTGAGCTGCCGCTCCGCCTCCTGGACGAGCTCGGCCGGCGCTTCGGGCGCCTCGTCGGGGTGACGCCGCGCCCACTTCGCCGCGTACGGGCACAGCGGGACGACGGGAACTCCCTCGCGGGCGGCCATGGCGAAGAACTCCCGGACGAGCGCCCCCGCGATGCCCTTGCCCTCGTGTTCGGGCGGGACGACGGTGTGCACGGCCACCAGGGCGCCGGGGGCCGGGTCCATGACGAAGTACGCGATGGTGCCGGCCGGCTCGCCGTCCTCGTACGCCACGAGACTGCCGTTCTCCCGGTCGTCCCTGATCTCCACAGCTGCCTTCTCGGCCATGACTCCCGCTTTCTCGTTCGTGAACGTGGACATCGCTTGTCCGGAGGCGCGGACGGCGACCTCAGCCGCCCGCGACGACGGCCTGCGGGCTCCGCTCCGTACGGGACCCGGGAACCGGCTCCGAGGCGTCGGCGCCGAGCGCAACGATCCGGTTGTCCGCGTCCACGTGCACGACCCTCGGCACGAGGGCACGGGCCTCCGCGTCGTCGACCTGCGCGTAGCTGATCAGGATGACCAGGTCACCGGGGTGCACGAGGTGTGCGGCCGCGCCGTTGATCCCGATGACACCGGAGCCGCGCTCGCCCTCGATGACGTACGTCTCCAGCCGGGCGCCGTTGTCGATGTCAACGATATGGACCAGCTCACCGGGCAGCAGGTCGGCGGCCTCCATCAGGGCGGCGTCGATCGTCACGGAACCGACGTAGTGCAGGTCGGCTTGGGTGACGGTGGCCCGGTGGATCTTGGACTTGAACATGGTACGCAGCACTTCGGACTCCTCGATGGCGGCTCCCTGCCTGCTTTGTGCAGGTCAAGGGCGTCCATCACTGTACAGCGAAGGCATCGAGCACGAAGATCCCGTGGCATATCGGTCTGATCCATGGGCCAGGCGCACCACCAGCGCTTCCGTGGGACACCGGCCGGACTGACGCCGCGCTGCCTGCTGAGAAAGCCGGCTGGGCACGCGAATACCGGCGCAGACGGTTGCCGTCACAACAAAGTCCGGACTAATCATGCGGCACCCGCCCGTTGGTGCAATACCTCCACGCCACTCGTTCCGCAGTCGATCAGGTGAGTAGCGGCCACTCACCCCTGCACAGAATTTCCCTGCGGGAATACAGAAGAACACAGAATGCCCCCGGGGCACAGGGGTGCATTCTGCGTTCTCGGATGGTGCACGCGAAACGGTCAGTGGTCGTCCCAGTGGCCCTCGTGAGCCGCGTGCCGGTGGCCGTCGTGCACGTAGTCCATGTGGTCACCGTGGGGAACCGCGACATGCCCGCAGCCCTCGCCGTGCGCGTGGGTGTGTTCGGAGTGCTCCCGGTGCTCGCCGGCCTCGCACTCGTCCGCGTGGCCGTCGTGCTCACGGTGCAGATGCCCGTCGTGCACGTAGTCGACATGATCGCCGTGAGGGACTGCCACGTGCCCGCAGCCCGCAGCGTGCGCGTGGTCATGACCGGCGTGCGGCTGATGTTGCAGGGATGTCGCCACTTCACTCATCTCCATGAATTCAGACCACCGCCCTTTTTCTCGGCGGCAGCTTTCAGCGTCCTCCTGTTTTCTACCCTCGCGACCGAGGCTGCCACAGAGAACACGCGTCGGCAAACAGGCTAATTACCCGGCGTGCTATCGATAACGATTATCGGTGCTATATCTGAGAATGTATTTCACCGGCTGCGGTGTGCACGGTCGGCTCCCAGATCTACTGAACGGCGAACCTCAGGTGCGGGGCGACGCTGCGAAGTTTCTCGCAGGTCTCCTCTGTCTCCCGTTCGGGGCTGGATTGAGCGGTGACTCCCGCGCCCGCGCGCAGCCATGTCTCGTCGCCGTCACCGATGAGAGTGCGCAGGACGAGTGCCGCGTCGAGGGCGCCATCAGTGCTCCCCCGGAAGACCGCGCCGCCGTACAGACCTCGTGGCCCCTCCTCGTGGCGGGCCAGCGCCTGGAGGGCGGAGCGTTTGGAGACTCCGGTGGCGGTGATCGCCGGGAAGATCGAGGCGAAGGCGCCCCATGGTCCGGCATCGGGCCGCAGTCGGCCTGTCACCCGTGAGGCGAGGTGCTGCACCGAACCGCGCGGCCGGACGGCCATGAACTCCTCGACCGTGACGGACCCGGGCCGGCACACCGCCGTCATCTCCTCCCAGGCGAGGCGTACGGACACGGCGTGCTCGTGCACCTCTTTGGGGTCGGTGAGCAGTTCCGCGCGCAGGCGCTCGTTCTCCGTCGGGTCCGCCCCGTGTGCGCGGGTGCCTGCGAGGGGCTGGGTGCTGACGCGGCCGTCCTCGCCGACCTCCAGGACGGTCTCCGGGCTGAACCCGGCAGCCCGGTAGCCACCGAGATCCAGCAGGTAGGAGCGGGCCGGGGTGTTGGCCCGGCGGCCCGTGAGATAGGTCGCGGGGAAGTCCACGGATGGCGCGGCGGGCAGCGGAACCTTCCGGGAGACGACAACCTTCTCCAGGAGCCCGGCGCGGATGTCCTCGACCGTTCGGGACACCGCACAGCCATAGGCGTCCGTGCCGGCCGCGATGATCCGCTCGGACACCTCCGGAGTCGGCCCGTCCGGGGCGAGATGTTGCGTAGTCGGCTCCGCCAGCAGGTCAGCGACCTTGTGGAGCCACGCCTCGTCCATCGCGCGGATCACGGTCCGGTCCCCGGTGAGGGTCACCTCGACGGACGGGATCAGTGCGTGCAGCAGAGGCCCCTCACCGGTGGCCGCGGGGTCCGCGTGGAGGAGATGGGCGAGTTCGAAGGCGGCCCAGCCGTAGAAGTGACGTTCGCTGTCGTGCGCGCCGTGCGCCGCGGAGAGGGCGCTCAGCGCGTCGGCGAAAACCGTCAGGGGCCTGTCGTCGGTGGGAGACGTCCAGGTGCGCCCCCCCCGCTCGCGCCGTGATGCCGGCCGCGTGCGCGGTGAGGCTCTCGGTGGAGCCCGCAGCGAAGTGCCAGACGCCCGCTGCCGCCTCGTAGACCATGTACTGGTCGGCGAGGGCGGCTTGGGCGAGGCGGGTGGCCGCGGCCGCGGGGTCGTCGCAGGGCTCCAGGGTGCTTGCGTGCGCCAGTCGCGGGACGGCACCCGCCCACGCGTCCCAGGTCTTCCTCAGGCCGGTACTCATCGTGTCGTGCCCTCTCTCTGGCGCTCCGGTTGTGTCCGGCGGATCGCTGGTGCGTGGTGGGGAGTCATGACCGTGCCGCCTCCAGCCGCCAGCCGTGGGCCCGGGTCCGGCGCTGCCAGAAGGACGCGTAGGTGCCGCCCGCCGTGACCAGGTCGGATCCTTCCACTGCGCGACGCTCGACGTCCGACGTCGCGGCGGGCTGGAGTCCTACTTCGACCGATAGGCCGCCTCGCGACCGGTCCGGCCGCGGCGGGCCGGCAGTCGCCGGGCAGCGGACAGCACGGTCGCGGTGCCCCAGGCGGAGCGGAGGGCGGCGCGGGCGGCGTTGGCGCCCGGAGCGCCGTGCACCCCGCCACCCGGATGCGCTGACGCGGACGCCAGGTACAGCCCCTTCACGGGTGTTTCGGGGCGACCCGTTCCCGGCACCGGCCGGAACACCAACTGCTGGTGCATCGAGGCCGTTCCTCCGTTGATGGCGCCGTTACGCAGATTGGCGTCCGCGTCCTGCAACGCCGCCGGGGAGAGAATCCGCCGGGCCCGGATCCGGCTGCGGAAGCCGGGAGCGTAGCGCTCCACCTGCTGCTCCACCCGGTCGGCCATCCGCTCCCGCTCCCCGGCGTCCCATCCGCCGGTCAGCCCGTCCGGGCCCGCGTCCGCCTTCACCGCGTGGGGCACGTGGGTGTAGGCCCACGCCGATTCGGTGTCCAGCGGCGACCGGGTCGCGTCGGTGGTGGTCATCTG
The DNA here is from genome assembly GCF_002551245.1 of Streptomyces sp. rh34. Lineage (GTDB taxonomy): Bacteria > Actinomycetota > Actinomycetes > Streptomycetales > Streptomycetaceae > Streptomyces. The sequence goes on along the minus strand of NZ_NTGZ01000043.1, from coordinate 32,886 downwards.
CCCCACCAGCAGAAAGGGGCGGTCCGGGATCAGGCCGCGGGCGATCTGGGACGCGCACCTGGTGAGCTCGTCGACCCCTTCGGCCAGGTGGACGGTCCCCGCCGAGGCAGCAGCCGCGCTGCTCCACGGAACAGGGCCGTTCAGCGCCCAGTCCACCTTGAAGGTGGCGAAGTCCCACTGGAACCGTCGCATGTCGTCCAGGAGCCGGCCGGGCAGGTGCTCTGCGGCGACCAGCGCCCCGTAAAGGCCCGGGGCGGACACGTCGGCCAGCACGGCCCTGCGGGCGGGGACCGCCTCCCCGGTCTCTGTACGCACGCCCACGGCGCGCCCCCGCCGTACGGAGATCTCGGTGACCCGCTGCCCGCACCTCACGCTCCCCCCACGCCGCTGCAACCGGCTCACCAGCGCCGCGGTGAGAGCCCCCGCGCCGCCGACGGGGGCCGGGAAGCCATGGAACTGCCCCAGCATGGACATCAGCCAGCCGAAGCCGCCGCTGCCCGCCGCCTCCGGCGCCAGATCGGCATGCAGGGCGTTGCCCGCCAGCAGCAGCCGCCCGCCTGCCCCGGCGAACTCCTCCTCGCCCAGCCTGCGGACCGGGAGGACGAGGCTGCGGGCCAGCCGCAGCCCGCCCGCCGCCCGGAGCCGCGCCGCCAGCACGGCCCCGGCCCGGACGGGTGGAAAGGGCGCGAAGAGAGCGTCGACGATGTTCTCGCCCAACCGGTCCCAGATCCGGCAGAGGCTCAGCCAGCTCTCGCCGTCGCCGGGCGCGAAACGGTCCAGGCCGGCGGCGGTCGCCGACCGGTCCCGGTCCAGCACCGCGCAGGCGCCGTCGAGCAGCGGGTGCGCGAGCACCTGAGGCGCGTGGCTCCAGCGCAGCCCCTCCCGGTGCAGATCCAGCCGGGCCAGGACCGGGGAAGCCGCGGCCAGGGGGTAGAACGAGCTGAACAGGTCGTTGACGTACTCGGGGTGTACACCACGGTCGCTGCGGACCGCGCCGCCCGGCTCGTCCTGCGCCTCCAGCACCTCCACCGACCAGCCGGCGTCGGCGAGCAGATTGGCCGCGACCAGGCCGTTCGGTCCGCTGCCGACCACTACCGCGTCGACCATGGGAGCGTCACCCTCCGTCTCGACGGTGTGCACCCCGCCCACAGCGGGTTCCACGTACAGCGGGAACTCATGGGCGGTCGGCCGGTGCGACGCTGCGTCCGCCCTCACGCGTCTCCCCCGGCGTCATGCGCTCGGCCAGCCGGGCGAGGCGGGCCAGCATGGTGCGGTGGCGGATCTGGATCAGCGAGTCCAGCAGGACGTTGTGGAGCGTGCCGCCGATGCCCCGCAGCGGATGTTCGTCGACGGTCACGAGGGTCTTGTCGCCCCACGGCCGGATGTCCAGGGCGATACGCGCCGAACCCAGCGGGCCGGCCTCGGCCTCCAGCTCCAACGTCCCGGGCCTTTCGATGCGCCGCACCACCGTGCGCCCGGTGAACTCCTTGGGCCCCAGGCGCACGCTGTAGGTGATCGAGGAGCCCAGCTCCGGCCAGTCGCCCTGTTCCCGGCGGGATCCGGAGGTCCCCACCACCCAGGTGCCGTAGAGACCTTCGTCCTCCAGCACCGCCCACACGGCGGACGGGGAGCGGTCGATGAGATGGTGCCGGGCTGCCATGGTCGTCCTCGCTACGTCGGTCGGAGTGTCCTGAGTCGGTCGGAGGTCCTGAAACGCCGGACGTCGTGCCGCTACTGGGTACCACCGATGCCGGAGAGCAAACCCGTCCTTCGCGGACCGGCGGGCCCGCTCGTGCTCGGGCGCGTTCTCCGATGTTCAGGCGATTCGCGTTTCGCGACCCGCGATCGGTCTACCCGTACAAAGCGGGCGGCGCCCCGCCGCCCAGGACGACCTGCACGCCGGGAGGCGCTCATGACCACCGTGGTCGAGGACATGCTCACCACCTACCCCGCCGACCTGGGCGGGGTGGACCGCCAGAAGCTCGCCCGCTGCATCGAGGAGTGCGTCGCCTGCGCCCAGGCCTGCACGGCCTGCGCCGACGCCTGTCTGTCGGAGGAGGCGGTCGCCGAGCTCACCCGGTGCATCCGCACCGATATGGACTGCGCCGACGTCTGCGGAACGACCGCGGCCGTGCTCTCGCGCCACACGGGGTACGACGCGAACGTGACCCGCGCGGTCCTCCGAGCCTGCGCCACCGTCTGCGAGGCCTGCGCCGACGCGTGCGAGGCCCATGCGGACCGGCACGAACACTGCCGCGTCTGCGCCGAGGCATGCCGGCGTTGCGAGCGGGCGTGCGAAGCCCTCCTGTCCTCGCTGGGCTGACCGCTCGTCGGTCCGGCGCGGACACGCGCCCGGCGGGCCACCAGTGGGACATCGGCGGACGAGCGAGCACTGAAGGATGCGCACCATGACGAAGAAGAAGCTCTCCAAGGGCGACGACGTCGTCTGGCGGAGCCACGGGCAGGACGTCGAGGGCTCCGTGACCGGGAGGATCGAGAAGCGGACCGAGAGGGCCGGCCGGACGGTCGACGCCTCCGAGGAGGAACCGCAGTACGAAGTACGGAGCGACAAGACGGGCAAGAAGGCCGTCCACCGCCCGGAGTCGCTGGTCAGGAAGGAGGGCGGCGGACGGTCGTGAGCGACGACGACTTCGTGCCGGTGGCGCCACTCCCTGATGACCGGGGCCACGACCCCGAGATGTAGCGGCCGGCCCCCTCGGCGGCACCGCGGCCGGACTCGGCAGCGAGTTTCCGCTACTGTCCCGAATTACACACGTTTAGCCCGCATTCGTTCGGGTATGCGAAGAATGCGCTTCGGACATGAGGCGCGCCCGTGGGAGTCCCGGGCGGCATCTGTCCGACTCCGCGCGCTCCTACGGCGACTCAACGTAACCGTCGTCGAGGAGTGAGTTCGCATGCAGGCTGTATCTGGCCACGTACGACGCACTGACGGGGACGACTCGGCCGCACACGAGCCTTTCCGGAGGCTGGGCGCGCTGCCTCCGGGCCCGGAGCGGGACAAGCTGCGCAGCGATCTGGTCTGCGCGTGGCTGCCGATGGCTCACCGGATAGCCTCACGGTTCCGCGACCGGGGGGAGGCGATGGACGACCTTCGGCAAGTGGCCGCCATGGGCCTCGTCAAGGCGGTGGACCGCTACGACCCGCTCCGCGCCAGTGCGTTCGAGACGTACGCGGTTCCGACCATCATGGGCGAGCTGAAGCGGCACTTCCGGGATCACACCTGGGCCGTCCACGTACCGCGTCGCGTCCAGGATCTCCGCAACCAGGTACGGACGGTACGGCGTGATCTGAGCCAGACGGCGGGTGGGCACGCTCCGACCTGCGGCCAGATCGCCTCTGCTGCCGGACTGAGCGAGGACGACGTACTGCTGGGCATGGAGGCGCTGGAGAGTTACAGCGCCCTGTCCCTGGACGCCGAACCGGCAGGCACGGAAGGCGGCAGGCCTCTTTCCGAACGGCTGGGGTCCACCGACAGGGCCCTGGAAGTCGCCGTGGACCGGGAAGCCGTGAAGCCGGGTCTGCGCAAGCTGCCGGAGCGGGAGCGCACGATCCTCTACCTCCGCTTCTTCCGCGACATGACGCAGGTGAGCATCGCCGAGCGCCTCGGCATCTCCCAGATGCACGTCTCGCGCCTGCTCAGCCAGTCCTGCGAGCGGCTGCGCGACGACGCCCTCCAGGGGGCGGCATGACGGCCCCACGCGGCGCCCATGCCGAACGGGCGGCCGGCGGCAGGTTCCCGCGCCGAAGCCCACCGTGCCGGTGAGCCGGCCATGAGGCCGCTGTAGCAGCCACTCCGTACCGCTGTGTCAGCCTCCCCGTACCGCTGTGTCAGCGCTGCGCGAGCATGCCCTTGCGGAGCTTGGTCAGAATGCGGTTGAGGAGCCGAGAGACATGCATCTGGGAGAGCGAGAGGCGCTCGCCTATCTGAGCCTGGGTCATCTCCTGGCCGAAGCGCATGCGGACGATCGCGCGTTCGCGGTCGTCCAGGCTTTTCATCAGCGGTGCCAAGGCGTGCAGGTTCTCGACCAGTTCCAGGGCGGGATCGTCCTCGCCCTTGATGTCTCCGTAGGTGACGGTCTCGGCGCTGTTCCGCTCGGATCCGATGGGCAGGTCGAGGGAGCCCGCGGTATAACCGTTGGAGGCGACGATGCCCTCGATGACCTCTTCCTCACTGATCCGCAGGTGCTGGGCGAGTTCGGCGACCGTGGCCTCACGGTCCAGCCGGCCCGCGAGTTCTTCCTTCGCCCTGGCCAGGGTGACCCGCAGTTCCTGCAGACGTCGTGGGACGTGAACGGCCCAGGTGGAGTCGCGGAAGAACCGCTTGATCTCCCCGACGATGTAGGGGACGGCGAACGAGGTGAACTCCACTTCCCGCGACAGCTCGAACCGGTCGATGGCCTTGATCAGGCCGATCGTCCCGACCTGGACGATGTCCTCCATCTCGCCGCTGCCGCGGTTACGGAACCGCTTCGCCGCGAAGTGCACCAGGGAAAGATTCATCTCGATCAGCGTGTTCCGCGCGTACTGGTGCGCCGGCGTGCCCTCTTCGAGAACCCGCAGCTGTTCGAAGAACAACGTCCCGAGCGCCCGAGCGTCCTTCGGCGCGATACCGCGCGGGTCGTCGATCCGCGGGAGCCCCGATATTGCGTCGGTAGACGGGGCAGCGGCTTCCGTGGACGTCGACATGGCGAGATTCCCCTTTCCTGAACACCGTTCGAAGCCCCCCTGCGCGATCGCACGTACCCGCCCTCCGGCGCGTCATTCCCAGGAAATCGACGTCCGCCGCGGATGGACGAGGGGCTGGTCCCCGGCCTGGACGGAACGGTACGATCCGCGACGTATCGCGGGTGTTACTGCGCGAGGGCGCGGCGCTGTTGAAGCAACAGGCCGAGGTGGCCCAGCACTTCGTCGGCGCGAGGTCCCCGGCGAGGCGGAGTGAGCCGGGCTGACGGTCCGCGATGACGGTGCTCGGTCCGCCGGGACAGGGAAGCGGCCCGCTGTGAAGGCCACTTGCCGACCCCGCCCCTCGTCCGCCGCCGATCGGGTATTCGGCACCACTTGTTCTGCGGTTCTCCGGCCTGCGCACGGCCGGGCCCGCCCCCTGCGTGCTACGACGTCACTTCCCGTATCGTGCCGTGCCGGCAGTAAGGGCTCCGGCCCGGAAGGAGCGACCATGACCGACGCCCTGACACCCGGAACGCCCGACCTCATCTCGCTGCTCCTGGACACCGACACGCTGGAGGACTTCCTTCAGGCACTGGCCGAGGGGGCGTTGGTCAACGCTCCCAGCGCCGATGGCTGTGGCATCACGCTGGAGCGCGAGAGCCGCCCTTTGACCGTGGCGAGCGCGGGAACCAGCGCAGCGGAACTGGACGAGGCGCAGTACGGACAGAACGACGGCCCCTGCCTGCAAGCCCTGCGCGAAGGGCACGAGGTCAGTGTCGTCGACATGCGGGTCGAGATCCGCTGGAACGGCTATCCGGCCTTCGCCGTCGCCGCCGGGACCATGTCGTCCCTCTCCCTGCCCATCGCGGCGCGCTCCCACACCGCGGGCGCGCTGAACCTCTACTCACCCGAGGTGAAGGGCTTCGAGGACGTCGACCTCGACGGTCTGCGCGACCTGGCCGCCCGGGCGACGGGGGCCATCGCGCTGGCCCAACGGCTCTCCGACGCCCAGACCTTCACCTCCGACCTGCACGCGGCTCTCCAGTCGCGCACGGTCATCGACCAGGCGATCGGCATTGTCATGAGTCAGCGTCGCTGCTCGGCCGAAGATGCTTTCCACACCCTGCGCACCGCGTCGCAGCACCGCAATGTCAAACTTCGCGACCTCTGCGGGCAACTCGTCGGCAGTGTCTCCGGCAATCCGCCGGCTAGTACCCCCCGGCTGCGCCCGCGCCCCTGAGACCTCACCGGCGAGGGCGGTCCTTCAGGCAGGGACCGAGGCGGAGACCGGGGCTCTCCCTCTCGGGCGCGAGTGCTGCAGCCGCTCACGAGCGGCGACGAGCGCCACGGCGCTGTCATGGGCGCCGGCGGAGACGCACACGGTGTGACTCACGTCTGCCAGGCTCCGGGTCAGCCCCTCGCCGCCCAGGAGCGGGCCGGCGGAACCGCTCCGTTCATCATGGGCCCCTTCGTGGTGGCCCTGTCGATCGGCACCGTTGCCCGCGCCCCGTGTGACCCGTCCGGGACGTGGTGAATCCGGCTCTGCCGGCCGGGCGGCCGAGGTGTCGCAGCGTCAGGCGCTGATGCCGACCGGCGGTTGGAGTGATCACCGCGGCGCACATCACGGAGCCCTTCCCTCGGAGACACGGCATCGGCCGGGGCGCGGGCCGGCCGATGCGCGGCGTCCCCCGGGGACCAGTGTTCGCCGCCGCGGGCGCCCGCCTGTGCGAGCAGCGCGGCTCAGTCGTCGGCCTCCTCGGTCCGTGCTCCCGGGTTCCACTCGTGTGCTGTCCGCCGATCAGGGCACTTCTGGCATGTTCTCGTGTCTTATCTGACTTTTACGAAGATTCATGGCATCCCTTAGGCGATCAGGTGATCAGTACGACAATCATCTCGGCTTGAAGGAGCCTCCATGCGCATCTCCAGTTCCGTCCGCTCCCGCAGCGTCCGCACGGGCGCCAAGGTCGCCGTCGCCGTCGCCGTCGCCGGTGCCACCCTGGCCGGAGCACCCGCCGCCTACGCCGTCCCCGGTGACAGCGGTGACATCGACATCCGCTCGGTCAGCTGGCACTCGCGCGGTGACCGCGAAGGCGTCGAGGTCTGCAAGTTCGTGCTGGCGGCGAGCAACTTCGAGTCGCTCCCCTCGGTCCCCTGGACGATCACCGAGCAGCCCCCGACCGTGCCGCCGGGCAACACCCTGCTGGCCACCCTTCCGCTCATCAACGGCAGCGCGCGCAGTGAGGCGTACCTGCTTCCGGAGGGCACGTACCAGCTGGTGTGGGTCGTCCCGGCGGGCCCGAAGCAGAAGAGCTTCAAGGTCGAGTGCCCCGACCGCGGTCACGGCGGTGGCAAGCCCCACAAGCCGCAGAAGCCCATCGGCGCGGTCCCCGCGGGCGGCGGCGGTGTTCCGGACATGGAGCCCATCAGCTCCGAGAGCGACTCGAACGCCGGAACCGCCGCCGCTCTGGCCGCCGGGGCCGCAGGAGCCGCGGGCCTGATCATGATGCGCCGGTCCGCACGTCGCCGTGCCCGTGGCCAGGCGTAACGCCCGCTGCCGACGGCAACGACGAGGACCGACGCGCGCCTGCCGTCTCACCATGACGCTGAGCGTGACGTTCTCTCTGGTGGCCGGCATCGTCTGGGTGTCCTCGGATTCGTCCGAGGACACCCAGACGATCGCCGCCGCCCGCGGCAGCGACGCCGCGGGCGGCGGGAGGGAGCCGTTCCGACGGGCACCGCACGAACCCGAGAAGCACGTGCCCGCCTCGCACGCCCCCCTGGCGCCCTCCCGCCCGCTGAAGGTCGCCATTCCCGCCATCTTCATCGAGGCGGCGGTCACCGGTCTCGGCCTCGACGCGAAGGGCCGGCTCGAAGCCCCGCCGTTGAGCAAGCCCAAGCTGACGGGCTGGTACGAGAAGGGGCCGTCGCCCGGTGAGGACGGCACGGCCCTGCTCGTGGGCCACCGGGACACCAGGACCGGCCCGGCCATCTTCCTCAACCTCAACGCACTGCGCCGGGGTGACAAGGTCAACGTAGTGCGCGCGGACCGCAAGACCGCGGTGTTCACGGTGGATGCGGTGAAGACGTACACGAAGGACAAGTTCCCCGACGACAAGGTGTACGGGGAGACGGGGCGGCCCGAACTCCGGCTGCTGACCTGCGGCGGGCGTTTCGACGAGAAGGCGGGCTACTCGGCGAATGTGGTGGTCTTCGCCCACCTCACGTCCTTGAAGAAGGCGGCCTGAACGCCGCTCGGGGGCGGCCGGTACCTCGGGGACACGGTACCGGCCGACCTCACGACGGGGACTCCCCGCACCCACCCGCTCGGCGCGCGCATCGGAGCGGTGATCGCGCGCCGGCGTCGCTGTCCCGCCACGAGGACGACACCAGTCCACGCACCCCCCGTTCGGCTCCTGCCCGGTGTCAGGGAAGCGGTGTGCCGCCGGTGGCGTTCATGATCTCGCCGGTGATGAACGAGGCGTTCGCGGAGGCCAGGAAGACGTAGGCCGGCGCCATTTCCGCGGGCTGGGCGGGGCGGCCGAGCGGGCTCTGCTTCCCGAACTCGGCGGTGTCGGGCAGGGTCGCCGGGATGAGGGGTGTCCAGACGGGGCCGGGTGCGACGGCGTTGACGCGGATGCCGTCGGAGGCCAGCATCTGGGCCAGGCCCTGGGTGAAGGTGACGATCGCCCCCTTGGTCATCGCGTAGTCCAGCAGATGGAGACTCGGCTTGTACGCCTGCACCGAGGTGGTGTTGATGATCGAACCGCCTGCCGGGATGTGCGGCAGGGCGCTCTTGCAGAGCCAGAACATCCCGTAGAGGTTGGTGCGCATCACGCGGTCGAACTGCTCGGTGGAGATGGCGGAGATCCCCTCCGGCTGGGACATCTGGTAGGCCGCGTTGTTCACCAGGACGTCGATGCGGCCGAACTCGGAGAGGGCGCGTTCCACGAGCGAGCCGCACTGCTTCTCGTCCCGGATGTCGCAGATGACGGGCACTGCCCTGCGGCCGCTGTCCTCCACCAGGCGGACGGTCTCCTCGGCCTCCTTCTCCTCCTCGGGGAGATGAGTAAGCAGGACATCCGCACCCTCACGTGCGAAGGCGAGAGCGACCGCGCGTCCGATACCCGAATCACCACCGGTGATCACCGTCTTCAGGCCGTCCAGCAGGCCCGACCCCCGGTAGGACTCCTCGCCGTGGTCGGGTGGCGGGTCCATGGGGCCGGTCCAGCCGGGGTGTCCCTGGTCCTGCTGGGGGAATTCGGGGCGGGGGTGGAGCTCGTTGGGGTCCTGCGGGTGTGCGTGGTTCGCCATGATGAGTCTCCTACGTGCGTCGAACGTGTCCGGTCCAGGGGTTGTGCCCGGATCGTGCGGCGCGTCGGACCGGCCCGACGTGCCGCATGATCCCGCTGGGCTGCGGCCCCCGGCTCAGCCGATCTTCCGTCCCGCCAGCGGCGCGGTGTTCTCGCCCGCGCCGGTGCGTACGCCGCGCAGAAACGCGCCCAGCGCGTCTTCCGCCGTGCGGGCGGGCTGCCAGCCCAGCGTGTCGCGGGCCCGGCCGGAGTCCAGCACGGGCAGCCGCAGCACCGCGTCGAACAGGTGCGGGGAGGCAGGTACGGCATGGGCCCGCCACGCCCCGGCGAGCACGGTGCGCACCAGCGCCCTCGGGATCCGCACGACCCGGGCGTCGAGCAGGTCCGCGAGCCCGCGGGCATCGATGACCGGGTCCGCCGCCAGATTGAAGGGGCCGCGTACGTCGCGGAGCACGGCCAGCCGGTAGGCGTCGGCGGCGTCGTCGGTGTGGAGCACCTGGAAACGCAGCCCTTCCAGGTCGGGCACGAACGGCAGCAGGTCGGGGCGCAGGAGGGGGCCGGGGGCGTGGCGGCCGGCGAAGATCCGCCGCTGTTCGGAAGCGGCCGTCTCCTTGAAGAGGAAGCCGGGCCGCATCCGTACCACCCTGATCTGCGGGTGGCGCAGCTCGAACGTGTCCAGGATCCGTTCCAGGTAGGCCTTCTCCCGGCAGTAGGCCGCGTCCGGCCAGCCGTGCGTGGGCCACTGCTCGTCCACGCCGGGCTCGTCCTTGGGCCCCGGGGAGTAGGCGCCGACGGAGGAGGCGTGCACCAGGGCGGGAACTCCGGCGCGCGCTGCGGCGTCGAAGACGCGCTGGGAGCCCAGCACATTGCTCTGCCAGGTCACCAGCGGGTCGTGGGTGGGCTGGAAGCGCCAGGCCAGGTGGACGACGGCGTAGGCGCCGTCCAGGAGGCCGGTGAGCCGCTCCTCACTGCTGGGCCGGGACAGGTCGACGGTGTCCCATGCCACCTTCGAGATCTCCAGCGCGGGCCTTCTGCGGGCCAGCCCGAGGACCGAGGAGATGTCCGGGTCCGCGGCGAGCGCGCGGACCACACTGGTCCCCACGTTGCCTGTGGCCCCCGTGACCACGACCCGCTTGCCCGGGTGGGGACTGTCGTTCTTCACGCGGAGCTTCCTTTCTTCGTCGCCGGCCCGTGTCCACTGTGGGCGGTGTCAGGGGACGAGCAGGGTTTTGATCATTCCGTCGGCCTTCTTCTGGAACGTCGCGTACGCCTTGGGCCCCTCTTCGAGGGGCAGGTGGTGGGTCGCGAAGGAGTCCACGCCCAGCGGGTCGTCGTCGACCAGCAGCGGCAGCAGATCGTCGACCCAGCGCTTGACGTTGGCCTGGCCCATGCGGAGCTGGATCTGCTTGTCGAACAGGGTGAGCAGCGGCATCGGGTCGGCGGACCCGCCGTACACCCCGGAGACGGAGATCGTGCCGCCCCGGCGCACCAGGTCGATCGCCGTGTGCAGCGCGGTGAGGCGGTCGATGCCCGCCGTCTCCATGAGGCGCCGTCCGACCGCGTCGGGCAGCAGGCCGACCGCGGTGTGTGCCGCCTTGACCACGGGCGCGCCGTGGGCCTCCATGCCGACCGCGTCGATCACCGCGTCGGTGCCGCGCCCGTCCGTGAGGTCGCGGACGGCGTCGCCGAGGTCCTTGCCGTGGCGGCGCAGGTCGAGGCAGGTGGCTCCGTACGCGCTGACCCGGTCGAGGCGTTCGGGGACCAGGTCCACGCCGATGACGAGGCCGGCTCCCCGGTGGAGGGCGATCCGGGCGGCCATGGCGCCGATCGGGCCGAGGCCGAGGACGGTGACGCTGCCGCCGGGAGGGATGTCCGCGTACTCCACGGCCTGCCAGGCGGTGGGCAGGACATCGGAGAGATACACGAACCGGTCGTCCGACGGTCCGTGCGGGACCTTGATGGGCAGGTCGTTGCCGAAGGGGACCCGCAGATACTCGGCCTGGCCTCCGGGCACCTGCCCGTAGAGCTTGGTGTACCCGAACAGGGACGCGCCGGTACCCCGCTCGCGCACCTGGGTGGTCTCGCACTGCGAGTGAAGCCCCTGCCCGCACATGTGGCAGTGACCGCAGGACACGTTGAAGGGCACCACGACCCGGTCGCCCGGCGCGACAGCGGTCACCTCGGACCCGACCTCCTCGACCACGCCCATGGGTTCGTGTCCCAGGATGTCGCCGGGGTCGAGGTAGGGCCCGAGCACTTCGTAGAGATGGAGGTCGGAGCCGCAGATCCCGGTGGACGTGATCCTCACGATGATGTCGGTCGGATCCTGGATCCGTGGGTCCGGGACGGTCTCCACCCGGACGTCACGCTTTCCCTGATAGGTCAGTGCGCGCACAGTCCCGCTCCTTCCTTCGCCGGTTGCGCGAACGAGTGTGCCGGGTTCCCATCACCGGCTGCGTGAAACACGCGGACAGGCCGTGCGCCGAACGCGACCCGTCCATTTGCGATGATGAATCCATGGGAAACAGTGCTCTCGTCGTGGTCGACATGATCAATGCGTACGATCATCCGGACGCCGGCCTGCTCGTTCCCTCCGTCCGGACGGCCCTCCCCCACATCGTCCGGCTCGTCGCCCGCGCCCGCTCGGAACACGTCCCTGTCATCTACGCGAACGACAATTTCGGAGAATGGCGATCCCACCACGGAGAGATCGTCGAGAAAGCGCTCGCGGGAAAGAACGCGGAGCTCGTCGAACCCATCCTTCCGGACGATGAATCGCTCTTCGTCGTCAAGGCCCGGCATTCGATCTTCTACGAGACGCCGCTCAGCTATCTGCTCTCCCAATTGGGCGCCGATCACCTCGTACTGTGCGGACAGGTCACCGAACAGTGCGTGCTGTATTCGGCGCTCGACGCCCACATCCGGCATCTGCGCGTCACCGTCCCCGGGAATGCCGTGGCACACATTCACAGCGACCTCGCCGACGCGGCCCTGCGCATGATGGAACGCAACATGGGAGCCAGGATCACCCCCGCGGACGACGTCACGTTCTGATCATGACCGCGGGGGCTGTGCCGCGAAGGCTGGTGGCTCCCGGACCAGGCCGGCGGCCGACACCTCTGGTTCAGAGGGTGAGAAGGCTTCGCAGCGTGAGGCTGATGCCTACGGTGAGGACGGCGAGCGCGGTGAGGACCGTCGCATAGCGGGTACAGCGGCGCAGGGAGGGCAGGTGGCGTTCGCTCAGTGCGGCGAGTCTGCTCCCCCCTCCGGAGAGCAGGAGGCCTGCGGCGGTAAGGGTGATGGCCATGCCGAGCCCGTAGCCGAGGACGAGGAGGACGCCGAAGAGGGTCTGGCTCAGCGCGATGGCACCGAGCAGAACGACGAGGGCCGAGGGGCTGGGGACGAGACCGGCCGCGAGTCCTACGCCGACGAGTGCGGGAAGGCCGGTGCGGCGCGGCGTCTTCGGCGGGCGTAGGCCCGCACCGTGCGTGCGGTCGCCGTGGCCGTGCGGGAGGCCGGGGGCATGCTGGTGTACGTGGTCGTGGTGGAGGTGGTCCTGCCGGTGACCGTGCGCGAGGGCGTGCTCTCGCGTCTCGCCGAGCCCGGGCCCGTGGCTGTGTCCGGGCCCGAGCCCGTGGCTGTGGCTGTTTCCGTGCCCGTGGCTGTGCGCGTGGCTGTGGCTGTGCGCGTGGTGCCAGGGTGCCGGTGGGCGCCCCGTGCCCAAGGCCCGTACCGCCGTCACCGCCAGGACCGTTCCCAATGCCGCGATCAACGCACCGCTGATCGCTCCCAGCCATGCCAGCAGTCGTTCTCCGGCGAGGCCGGCTCCCGCGGTGAGGATCAGGCCCATGGCGAGGACCCCGGCGGTGTGGGTGGCCGTGACGGTCGTTCCGACCGCGAGGGCGGCACGGACGCCGCCTTCCCGCCGGGCCAGACACGCGGCGACGGCCAGCTTCGCGTGGCCGGGCAGTGCGGCGTGGCCCGCACCCAGGAGCAGGGTCAGCAGGACGGCGAGAAGACCCACCGACCACGTGAGGTCCCGGCCCGCGGTCAGGTCGGTGAGCCGGCGCTCCAGCGCGGGGAAGAGCACGGTGCCCCGGTCCAGTGGCTGAACCGCCGGGGACGCTCCCGGCGCACCCGGGCCGGGGACGGCGCCCGCGCCCGTGCCCGGCTCCGTACGGAGCTCCGCGGTGGCCACGGCGAGTGACGGTCCCTCCCCTTCCCCGGGGTAGTGGCGCAGCCCGTCGCTCGGGCTTTCCGAGGGAACCGACGACGTGACCAGCCCTACGCGGCCGCCCGGGACGGCGGTGATCTCCTTCCAGCCGGTCCGTTCCACGTCCGCCCCCGAGGCGAAGGTGATGTCGGCGGGCCGGGAGAGATCGGCTTCGGCCCGCAGGGTGCAGGTCAGCCGGGCTACGGGGACTCCCGCGTCACCTTTCCCGTAGGTCAGGGTGGAATGGTTCACCTGCCAGGCGAGGCGCCGGCCGTCGACCGAGACGCGGGTGCGGTCGGCGAGTCGGGCGCATCGCCGGGCTGCCCGGTCCGCCGCCTCGGCCGGGGCGATCGTGCCGTCGCGGTCGGTGTCCGTCGCTTCCTCGTCCTGTGCGGTGGGAATCTCCGCGCTGTCGACGACCGCGGTGTCTTCGATCCGGTCGTGCGACAAGCGCAGTCCGTCGTAGTGGTTGACGCTGAAATTGCCCAGCGGGTGGGCTTGGGCCGTCGGCACCGCGGTCGGGCCGGACAGCACGAGCAGGGACGCCGCGACGACCGTCGCGCGGCGGGGAAACTTCATCGACTACCCATCTGCGTCGGGTCGGTACAGGGAGAGGTGCGGGTTCAGGGCGTGGGCCTCGCTCAGACGGCGGGACCCTTCGGGCAGGCCGAGGGACTGCTCGATCGCGCCCCGGTGGTAGCGGAACAGAGCGTTCTTCCAGCCGGTGGCGGCCGCCCGCCGTGCGTGGGCGAGGGCTTCGGTGCCGCGTCCCGCGCGGTGCAGGGCCCAGGCCAGCGCATCGGCGACGATGACGCTTCGGACGTTCTTCCACTCCCTGCGCGCGAGCTCCACCGCGGCCTTCGGGTCGCCGTGGTCGGCCGCGTAGAGGATGAGATGCGGGTCGACGGGCCCGCCGTCCGCACGGGCCATCCGCACCTGCGCCGAGAGGGCCGCCCGCTCGCTCCCCCCGCGGGCATCCCCGCTCGCGCGCCGAAGGTTCAGGCTTTCCAGCAGGAACTGGGGCAGCGGCATCCGCTCGACCAGTCGCGTGTACAGCTCAAGTGCCTTACCGGTGTCGCCGCGTGCGGCGGCCACCCGGGCGATTCCGGCCTGCCCGTAGGGGTGGGCCGGCACGGCGCTCAGGGCGCGCCCGTAGTGCCGTGCCGCCCGGTCCGACTGGCCCTGGGACCAGGCCAGGTCGCCCAGGCGGGCCTCGGCGAAGGCTCGTTCGTCCTGGGTGACCGCGCTGTCCACGGCTCGCTGGAGTGCGATGGCGGCGTCCTCGGGCCGCCCGCCGGTCTCCAGGTCGTAGGCGGCTCTGCTGTAGGCGGCCGTGGCCGGGGCGATGTCGAGCATCCGCTGTACGGCGTGGCGCGCCTGCGGATAGTTCCCGAGCTGGATCTCGGCGTCCGCCAGTACGGCGTACCCGTCGGGCCGGTCGGGTGCCATCCGGGTGGCGCGCAGCCCGTGCACGCGCCCCTCGCCGAAATCGTGCCGGGCGTTGGCGAGCAGTCCCCGGCCTGTCACGGCCCGGTAGTTGTCCGTGCCGTCGAGGGCGAGGGAGCGGCGCAGCGCCTTGTCGGCGACATCGAGCGGACCCGCGTCGAAGGTGGTGCGGGCCCGCTCGATCTCGGCGTGCGCCAGATCGGCCCAGGCTGCCGGGTCGTCTGGGTACGTCTCCGTCCTCGTGCGGTTGGTGTCCACGGAGCCGGCGCCCTCTCCGGCCACGCCCGCGGGCGCGGTGGTGGCCGACGGCCGGGAGGTGTCGGGACCGAGGTACAGGAGTCCCGCCACGCACCCGGCCACGGCCGCCGCCGCGCCCGCGGCGGTGAGCAGACGCCTCACGGGCCCGCGTGGGGCAGATTGAGGTACGGGAAGGTGGTCTGCGCGTCGGCGGGTTGCAGACTGAGGACCGGCCGCGGAAGCAGGTGCGCGGCGGACGGCCCGGCGGGCTCGCCCTCCAGCATGCGGATCAGTGGCCCGTCGATGTTGTCGTTGAGCCGCCGTCCGTTCGGGAAGCCCTGGAGATCGCCGTCGAGGACACCGTGGATCTTCGGGTCGGCGGTGACGGGGGTGCCGAGGTTCAGGCGCAGTTGCTCGGCGAGCACGATGCGCTCTGGGTCGGCGTCGGCGTTCATCGTGTGGGTGTTGAGGTCGAAGCCGAACGTGGCTCCGTTGTCCTTGCCGATGCCCTTCATGAACAGGGCCTGGATGTCGCGGCGCGGGGTGGCCGGTGCTGTGCGGCCCTGGGCCCTCTCGATCCGGTGCGGCGGTACGGGGTCGAGGGTGGCGGCCAGGAAGTCTCCTTCCAGGTGGTCGTCCTTCGGCTGACGTGCCTGGAAGCGGTCTTCGGGCCCGCCGGGTCGGGCCAGGCCGACGGTGGAGCCGAACAGGGCGAACGCGAGGTGCGGGGTGCCCTGCCGGGACACCTGGCGGAAGGTCGGTGCCTGCTGCGAAAGGCTGCGGTCCAGGTTCGCGCCCTGCCGGGAGACGGACGCCCACACGCCGACGACCGGGTTGCGCTCCGGGTCGCCCTTCAGGGCGATCTCCTTCTTGGGGACCTGCAGGATCAGGCTGTTCACGTTCAGTGCCGAGAGCGGCTGGGCGTCGGGCAGCCATCCCGGTACCGGTCCGCTGGTCCCGACCGTGTACAGGCCGAAGACCTGGGTGTCCGCCTTGAACGCCTCCGCCGCCTGGGTCGCCACGGTCCGCCCTCCGCCGGGCAGTTGGTGGGTCGCCTGCTTCCGCAGCTTGCCGTAGTCGGGCATCAGGGTCCGACCGGTGTGGGTGGGTGAGGCGATCGCGTCCTTCAGGAGCGTCCGGCCCGCGCCGCCCGCCTCGACCTTTTCCAGGGTGTACCTCTGGCGTACGCCGAGCGACCGGTCGTCGAGCGAGTTGACCGGCAGCGGCCCGACCTTCGGTCCCACCCCGAAGGGCCTGCGGTCCTCGTCCCGGAAGGTCCAGCGGTAGGTGGTGTCGGGCGCCCCGTCGCCGTCGGCGTCCGTGTGGATCTCGTACCGGGCGCCGGTCGCGAACGGGAAGTCCACCAGTGCGTTGGCCGCGGTGCCGGGGACCTGGAAGGGGCGCACGTTCGCGATGAGCGTGACCATGTCCGCGTCGTCCGGGCTGGTGAAGGCGTACACGTCGGTCAGGTCCGCCGGGGAGTCCAGCACGGTCGAAGGGGCGTCGATGTGCCCGCCCGCTTGGCCGATGCCCATGAACTGCCCGCACAGGGCTGCTGCGGTGAGCGCCGCCGTGGTAGCGGCGAGGAGAGCGAAGCGTGGACGGGCCGATGAGCTGGTCACGGACGTTCTGGGAGTTCCGGGCACGCGAGTCTCCAGGGCTGTTGCGGGAGGGGAGTCGCAACAGCCAACGGCGCCGGTGATCTTGGAGTGACTGCTCCGCGTCGCGCACCACTCGCGGCGTGGCACTTTCCCATCGAATGGGCTAACGACCACCCCGCATGGTCGCAAAACCATGCATCGATAGGCATACTCACCACGAAGTCGATCTTCGACCGCAGCATCATCCCGACGCCGAACTCTGTCCTGTTCCCGCGTTCGTGGCCACTCCGGGGAAGAGCATCCGACGCCTCCCCACCCTCCCCACAGACTGGAACCCTCCATGGGTATGCACGCGATCCGCCGTCTCATCGCCGTGGCCGCCGTGGCCGCGCTCTCCGTCCCGCTCGGCCTGACGTCATCCGGAGCGGCCGCCCAGCAGCCGGCCGGCGCCATCACAACGGCAGCCGCCGCGCCGCTGCCGGGCGCCTACATCTCCCCGTGGGGAGATGCCCAGGTGGCGATCGGTGACGAGACCCTCGCCTGGATGGAGCGCGAGGGCATCGCCCTGGAGGCCATCAGCCCGTTCGTGATGGACGCCGACGGCCGGGGTTTCAGCATGCCCATCGGTTCGACGGCCGGTGACGGGCTCGATTCCAAGGGGCGCATCTTCTATCCCGGTGGCCTCAGGATCCGGCACCAGGAGTCCGGCAAGACCATCACCCTGAAGTCCACGTTCATCCGCGTCATGCCGACTCCCGCCTACTCGGCGGGCGTATCGATCGACGGCAAGAAGCTCCTGGAGGAAGTGGTGATCGCCGAGTCCACCTACGTCGAGGTCATGGCCGGCGCCCGCCCGAGCCCCACGGGCTTCCGCATCAAGAAGGCGCCGTTCTACGTCACCCAGGAAGCCGCGGACCTCTTCGCGGCGGCCACCGGAGCCACCGCTCCGCGCGCGGGCAGCCTCTTCGGCACGCTCACGCCCGACTTCGACTACGTCCCGGGCGCGGCGACGCCGCCTACGTTCCCGACCTTCCCGTAACCCGTAGCGCCAAGGCCAGCGGTGACCGTGCCGGGCAGCGGGGCGGGCCGGCACCCGCTGCCGGCCCGCGGCGGAGCCGAGCCGCAGCCGCGGTGCTTCAGTCCGCCTCCCCCACCGCCGTCCTCACCAGTTCGCCCACCTGGCTGACGATGTCCGAGCGGTTGCGCTCGAAGTCCGGGTCGGTGACGGCGCCCGTCTGCGGGTTCGTGTTCTCCGCGCCGAACCGCAGGACCGGCGTGTGCAGATGACCGCCCGGCAGCTCCGGCAACCCCAGCCGGTCGCGCAGCAGGGTGGCCCGGTAGGCGATCTCGTTGGAGAGGTAGTCGCCGCCGCCTCCGGCCCTCGACGCCGAGCCGGGCGTAGGTCCGTCCGGCCTGGTCACCGGTTGGGTGCCGCCTGCCGGTATCTCGGTGACCTCGGTGTTGTCGTACACGGGGAAGGGGCCCGTTTCCGCTGCGACGAGCTGACGGTACGGGAGGGTGGTCGTGGTCCACTGCGGCTGTGAGCCGGGGTCGTCGACGGGGACGGTCCCGGTACTCGTCTCGTTCTCGTTGTCGGGGAAGCCGCCGCGCCAGGCGCCGTTGGTGCGCTCCACGTCAAAACGGCCCTGGCGGCCCTGGCTGACGGTGGTGAACAGGTCCAGGTGCGGCAGATGGCGGGCGAGCACCCGCTCGACGGTTCCCTCCGCGAAGTCCGTCCAGCGCACCGGGAAGACGGCGGTCTCGATCCGGGCCGGCCCGTCGGCGGTCCGTACCAGGGTGCCGTCCAGGGCGAGCGCGCTCGCGCCCGAGGGATTGCCGATCCGGGCGTCCCTGTCCAGCGTGAACGGGTCGAAGCCGGTGACGAGGACCCGCTTCACGCGGTGCCCCGGGAAGCGGATGTCGTCCTGGCCGCGCGAGGAGGTCTCCAGGGCGGTGTGCAACGCCCCGCGCTGCTCGTCGGAGAGCACGAACCGGGGTGTCCACGCGCGCAGTTCGCGGCTGAGCGCGAGTCGGGCCCAGTACAGCGGGCGGTCGTCGCCCCGGCTCAGGTCGCCCGTGGCGGGTCCGCGGCCCTGGGCGCGGTCCACGGCGCGCTTCCACAGTGCCGAGGCGTGGCGGGTCACCGTTCGCTCCGCCTGCGCGTAGCCGCCGGAGCCCCGCAGGGCACGCTCGAAGGCCGGGGCGAAGGCGTCGAATCCGCTCCGCCGCAGGATCTCGCGCGGGGCGGCCCGGTCGAGGCGCTGTTCCTCGACGGTCGCCGCCGTGGGGGTGTGGGCGGTGTCCGCCGGGGCCGCCGCGGCGGGCAGGGTGGGGCCGGCGAGGACGAGCAGAAGCGCCACGCCGCCAAGGCCGAGCCGGGTGGTTGCGGAGAGTTGGTGCGTCACGTGGGTCCTTTCGGGTCAACGGCTCGTCGCAGTATCGCGGCACCGCCGGAGGCGATGCCACACGGCAAGAACCGTGCAAGCACGTGGAGAAGGGGACGGAGCTCGCAGAACGCATACGAAGCGCCGGCGAGGTCTCGGCGGCGCGCGGCACCTGTTCCGGCCTCCGTCGCACGCCGCCGCCCCCTCGCGCCTGTCTCTTATACACATCTAGATGTGTATAAGAGACAGGCACCTGTTCCGGCCTCCGTCGCACGCCGCCGCCCCCTCGCGCCGGGGCCGGTGCCGGGGATGCCCGCCGGGCCGCGACCGGCCTGTACGCTGCGATCATGCAGCCGCCCGCCCCCTCCTCCCCGTCGGGTTCCGCGCGGCCGGGTCCGGTCGCTGACCCCGCCCGGCGCGGGCTCCTGACGGAGCGCATCGCCCGTGAACTGGAGCACGACATCCGCTCCGGCCAGATCGCCGTCGGCACGAAGCTCCCCTCCGAACGGGAACTCGCCGCCCAGTTCGGCGCCAGCCGGAACGTCGTGCGCGAGGTGCTGCGGCGGCTGGAGGCCCAGCATCTGATCGAAGTCGCTCCGGGACGCGGCTCCTTCGTCCGCGAGCAGTCGTCGGGCCAGGCCCGGGGGTACGACGCTCTGTACCGGGCGGGCCGGCCCACGGTCCGGCAGCTCATCGAGGCGCGGATCCCGCTGGAGGTCGAGATGGTCCGGCTGGCGACCGAACGGGCCACGGACGAGGACATCGCGGCGATGCGGGCCGCCCGGGACGCCCTGGAGTCGGCCACCGACGTCGTGGTCAAGGCCCAGGCGGACATGGACTTCCACGAGGCCATCGCCGTGGCCAGCAAGAACCCGGTTCTGAGGATCATGCTGTCCTCGATCGGCGGGATGATGTTCGAGATGATGCTCCGGTCGAATTCCGATCCGTCGATCGGCGAGCCCGGGGTACCGCACCACCCGGAGATCTTCGAGGCGGTCGAGGCGCGGGACGTGGACCTCGCCTGCGCGCGGATGCGGGAGCACCTGATGCTGGGCCTGCGGACGTACGGGGCCGATCTCGACGTCCAGGTCGACACGATGGCACGCAACCACATCGAGACGCTGCTGAACCGGGCCGAGGACCGCCGGACGCCTCCGGGACGGTAGTCCGGTAGCGGTCATCCGGACGGGATCATCCGGAGGCTGGGCGGCCCGACCGGGTCGACCGCCCGACCCGTACTCCGCCCCGCCCCGGCCAGGCCCGCACCCGCCGGCCCGTCCGGGCCGCCCAGCCCGTCCGGCAGGCGGAATCTTTGCTTCAGGGTCTGGTCGGGGAGGCTCCCCTGCTGTTACGGTCCCGCGTATACCAACTGGTCCTACCAGTTGGACCAGGTCGGACCAGTCCGGTCCCCCGAGGGCCGGCAGGCAACACGTACCGCAGAGAAACGAGGACGAGGATGTCCACGAGCAGCCAGCTCCTGAGCCGGCGTGCCTTCGGCAGGCTCGCCGCAGGGGCCGCGGCGGCCGCCGGGGCGGGAGCGCTGAGCGCCTGTTCGGGCGGGGGCGGCAAGCCCTCGGCCGACGCTCCGTTGCGGATCATGGCGATCAACCACGTCTGGTCCCAGGCGGTCAAGCGCCGCACCGCGTAGTTCGAGGAGCGGATCGGGCGGCGGGTCTCGATGACGCTGCTCACCGCCGACCAGCTCGCCAGCAGCTACAACGTCAAGCTCAACGCCTCCGGCACCGACGTGGACGTGATGATGGTCCGCGCGCTCCAGGAGCAGTTGCTCTTCGGCCACAACGGCTGGCTCGCCGACCTCGGCGACCGGCTCGCGGACGATGACCGGTTCGCCTGGGACGACTTCCAGGAGGCGCCGCGCGAGGCGTCGACAACGGCCGGGAAGGTGCTGAGCGTCCCGGTGGTGACCGAACGCCCGGCCCTCTACTACCGCAAGGACCTGGTGGAGGACCTGGGCGGGCCGCCGCGCACCCTGGAGGCGCTGATGGAGGCCGCGCGGGAGCTGACCCGCCGGGACAAGGGCTTCTACGGCTATGTCGGCCGGGGGCAGCGCAGCGGCGCGGTGTCCCAGTGGTCGAGCTTCCTCTATTCGCACGGCGGTGACTTCGTCGTGGACGGGAAGTCCGGGATCGGCAGCGCGGAGGCCGTCGCCGCCTACACCTACTACGGTCGCCTGCTGGCCGGCTCCGGGCCGCCCGGGGCGACCAACATGAGCCTCGAACAGGCGATGCCGATCTTCGCGCAGGGCAAGGCGGCGTTCTTCATCGACGCCGACGCGATCTACAGCAGCTTCCTCGACCCGAAGGTCTCCCGGGTGCGCGAGAGCGTCGGCTTCGCCCCCTTCCCCGCCGGGGCGGCCGGGGCCCGGCCGCACAACATCCCCTCCTGGAGTCTCGGCATCAACACCTTCTCCCGTCTGCGCGACGACGCCTGGGAGTTCATCAGGTGGGCGGCCGGGCCCGAGATGTCCGCCGCGCTCCAGTCCGAGGGCATACCCGGCGCCCGCTCCTCGGTGTGGTCCGACCCGAAGACCCTGGCCGCCTTCCCGCCCGAACTCGCCGAGGCCATGCGGCTCAACGCCGAACGCGGCGTCGGGTACGACCGGCCCCGGGTCCTCCAGGTCGGCAGGGCCCGGGACATCGTCGGCCGGCCGCTGGTCGCGGGCATCCTCGGCGAGTCCGTACGGCCGGTCGCGCGCGACGCGGACGCCGAGTTCGCCGAGTTCCTCGTACGCGACAACCGCCACAAGGAGTCCTGATGTCCGCCACCGAGACCACCGGCGTCGCGGAAGCCACCCGGGGCTCGGACGTCCCTGCCACCCACCGCGCTTCGGACCCGGCATCGCCCGGGACGGGGCGAGCGCAGCGGACGTTCGAGCAGGCCAACCGGCGGCTCAGGTGGGCGATGCTCACCCCGGCGTTGCTCTTCGTCGGCCTGATGATCGTCTTCCCGCTGGTCTTCACGCTGAATCTCAGCCTCACCGACGCCTTCGGGGCGGTGAACGCCGACAGCGCCCACGTCGGTCTGCGCAACTTCACCGACGCGTTGGGCGACACCCGCCGCTTCTGGCCCGCCGCCCGTCGCACCCTGGTGTTCACCGTGGGCGCGGTGGTGCTGGAGACGGTGCTCGGGCTCGCCCTGGCGATGCTGATGCGCAAGCCGTTCCGGGGGATGCGCTGGGTCCGTACCGTGCTCATCATTCCGCTGCTGGCCACGCCGGTCGCGATCGGCATCCTGTGGCTGCTGATCCTCGATCCCACGAACGGCATCGCCAACCACCTGCTCGAAGCGGCCGGCGTGCCCCGGCAGGAGTTCCTCGGCTCGGTCGGGCAGTCGCTGCCGACGCTGATGCTCATCGACGTGTGGCAGTGGACTCCGATGATGACGCTGCTGCTGCTCGCCGGCCTGACCACGCTGCCCGAGGAGCCGGAGGAAGCCGCACTGGTCGACGGCGCGAACGCCTGGCAGCGCTTCCGGCACGTCGTCCTGCCGATGCTCGGGCCGACGCTCGCCACCGCGCTGGTGCTGCGCGCCGTCGACGCCCTGAAGACGTTCGACATCCTCTACGCCACCAAGGGCGCGGGCGGCGGTTCGGACTTCGAGGTGGAGACCCTCAACGTCTACGCCTACGGGCTCACCTTCGACTACCAGGAGTACGGCCTGGCCGCCGCCGTCCTGGTCCTGTTCACGCTGTTCATCATCGGTGTCGTGGTGCTGCTGCGCCGCCGGGGCGGAAGGAAGAACACATGAGTGCCACCCTCTCCCCCGCACGCCCCCGGCGTGGACGGCCGTACGGGTCATGGCTGCGCGGGGCCGCGATCACCGTCGTGACGCTCGTCTTCGCGCTGCCGCTCGTGTGGATGTTCGCCGCGGCCTTCAAGACCAACGTCCAGGTCACGGATCCCTCGGTCGGGCTGTGGTTCACCCCGACGCTGGACAACTTCCGCGCGGTCGTCGAGGCCGGGCAGATCGTGCGGTCGATGGGCAACTCCCTGCTGGTGGGGGTGGTTTCGACGGTGCTCTCCGCCGTGATCGCCGTACCGGCGGCCTGGGCGGTGGGCCGGTTCTCGATGCACCGCACCGGCTCGGTCATCCTCGTCGCGCGCATCGTCCCGGCGATCTCGCTGCTCGTGCCCTGGTACTACCTGTTCGCACGGATGGGCCTGGTCGGCTCCTACACGGTGCTGGTCCTCAGCCATATGTTCGTCTCGGTGCCGCTGATCATGTGGATCATGATCAGCTTCTTCGCGGGGCTGCCGGTCGAGCTGGAGGAGGCCGCCCGCACCGACGGGCTGAGCGCCTTCGGCGCGTTCTGGCGCATCTCGCTGCCGCTCGCGGCCCCGGGAACGGCGACCGCGTCGCTGCTGGCCTTCGTCTTCAGCTGGAACAACTTCATGTTCGCGCTGGTCTTCTCCGACGACCGGACACAGACCGTGCCGGTCACCCTGTTCAACTTCATCTCCTACGCGAGCACGGACTGGGGCGGTCTGATGGCCGCCGCCTCCCTCATCACCGTGCCGGTCGTCCTCGCCGCCGTCCTCGGCCAGAAGTATCTGGTGGCCGGGCTGACGTCCGGCGCCACCAAGGGCTGACCCTCCACCCCCTCACCTGCGGAAAGAGCACACACGCATGAAGATCGTCGACGCGAAGGTCGTCGTCACCAGCCCGGGCCGCAACTTCGTCACCCTGAAGCTGACGACCGACGAAGGGCTCACCGGCCTCGGCGACGCCACACTGAACGGGCGGGAGCTGGCCGTCGTCAGCTATCTCACCGACCATGTCGCCCCTCTGCTGATCGGGCTCGACCCGCACCGCGTCGAGGACACCTGGCAGTCGCTGTACCGGGGTGCGTACTGGCGGCGCGGCCCGGTGACGATGGCCGCCATCGCCGCCGTCGACGTGGCACTGTGGGACATCAAGGCGAAGGCCGCCGGGCTGCCGCTGTACCAACTGCTGGGCGGTGCGAGCCGGGAGCGGATCGGGACGTACGGCCATGCCAACGGCCGGGACATACCCGAACTGCTCGACTCCGTACGGGCCCGGCTCGCCGAGGGCTACCCCGCCGTCCGCATCCAGTCCGGCGTCCCCGGCCTGAAGGCCGTGTACGGGGTGTCGGACACCGACGAGACCGGCGCCGCGGTTCTCCACCAGCAGGCCCGCCCCCTGGTGGAGGACTGGGACACCGCCGCGTATCTGCGCCATGTGCCGGCCGTCTTCGAGGCGGTGCGCGCGGAGTTCGGCGCCGAACTGCCGCTGCTCCACGACGCCCACCACCGGCTCACCCCCGTGCAGGCCGCCCGGCTCGGCAAGGACCTGGAGCCCTACCGGCCGTTCTGGCTGGAGGACTGCACCCCGGCCGAGAACCAGGAGGCGCTGCGTCTGGTGCGCCGGGGCACCACCACGCCGCTGGCCGTCGGCGAGGTGTTCAACACGGTGTACGACTACCAGACCCTGATCACGGAGCAGTTGATCGACTATGTGCGTTCGGCGGTGACCCATTTCGGCGGCGTCACCCCGCTGCGGAAGCTCTTCGACTTCGCCGCGCAGTACCAGATCAGGAGCGCGATCCACGGCCCCGAGGACATCTCCCCGGTCGGGATGGCCGCCGCCGTCCACCTGGACCTCGCCGTGCACAACTTCGGCATCCAGGAGTTCTCGGGCCACACCCCGCTCACCGACGCGGTGTTCCGGCACGCCTATACCTTCACCGACGGCTACCTGCATCCGGGTGAGGAGCCCGGCATCGGCGTGGAGCTCGACGAGGAGCTGGCCGCGGCACACCCGTACGCGGCCGCGTATCTGCCGGTCAACCGTCTCCACGACGGGACCGTCCACGACTGGTGAGCCCCCGGTGCGGGGCCCGGCGAGCCCCGGGCCTCGCACGCGCGGGTCTGTCCCACCAGGCCGAGAACGGGACGGAACCGGGCCCTACCACCTGACACCCAGCCGCTGCGGGCTGCGGGAGGTCGTCCCGGTCCGCCAGGCGACCGTGTCCATGGGGGCGGCCAGGCGCAGGTCCGGGAAGCGGGCGGCCAGGCGGTGCAGGGCGAGCTGGAGCTCCGTGCGGGCCAGCCAGGCGCCGAGGCAGTAGTGGGGACCGGCGCCGAAGGAGAGCGTGGGGGCCTCCAGCGGGGCGAACAGGTCGTGGAGGGTGGCGGGCGGGAAGACCTCCGGGTCGCGGTTGGCCATGCCGCAGTCGGCGAGCACGATCGCACCGGCCGGGATCGTCACCCCGCCGACCTCGACGTCCTCGGCGGCGTGGCGGGTGCTGCCCCGGTCGTCGCCCAGCGGGACGAGGTGGACGAGGCGGTCGACGAGGCGTCCGGCGGCCTCCTCGTCGACGCCGAGGCGGGGCCAGGTCTCACGGCGTTCGCCCAGGAGGTAGAGCAGCGCGTTGCCGAGCATGGTCATCGTGCTGTCGTGGCCTCCGACGACCAGGCCGCACACCAGGCTGACCAACTGGGCCTCGGGAACGCCTCCTTCATCGTCGGCGGCCGCGACCAGACTGCTGATCAGGTCCTCGCCCGGTGCCCGGCGCCGCTCCGCGAGGAGGTCCGCGCCGAACGCGCTGAAGTCCTTGAGGACCGATGCCACCTGTTCGCCCTCGTGGGTGCCGTCGGAGAAGGCGTGTTCGCTCCAGTGCCGCATCCGGTCCCACGCGGACTCGTCGAGCCCCATGAGGCGGCTGATCACCGCCACCGGCAGCGGGAGGGTGAACTCGGCGACGACGTCCGCCGGTCGTTGTCGCGTCTCCAGCCGGTCGAGGAGCTCCTCCACTATCGCCGCGATCCACGGCCGCCAGCGGGCGACGGCTCTCGGGGTGAACGCGCGTCGCAGGGTGCGGCGCAGGCGCAGATGGTCGGGGCCGTCCTGGTTGAACATCAGGTCGGGGTCGTTCACCAGGTCGGGGACGCCGGAGAGGGCGGGCGCGTCGGGGGCGTACAGCTGTGCCCGGCCGAACCGCGGGTCGGAGAGCACGTGGCGGACGTCGCCGTACCGGCTGACCAGCCAGGCGGGGCCGCCGTCCGGCAGCTCGGCGGGGCGGGGCGGCCCGGGGTCCTCGAAGAACAGGCGGTGCATCGGCTCCGGGACTGGTTGCGTGGGGTCGATGGTGGTCAACGTGCCTCCTGGGCAGGGGTGTTGGATGGTGGGGAGGGAGGGCCGCGGTCAGAGTTCGACGAGCACCTTGCCCCGGTTGGCCGTCCGGTCTCCGTAGAGGCTGCCGTAGGCGGCGGGGATCCTGTCGAAGCCGCGGTGCAGGGTGTGGTCGCAGACGACCTCGCCGCGCCGGACGCGGCTACCCAGGTCGGTGTGGAGGTCCTGCCAGTTCTGTTCGGTGAACCATTCCAGGGAGAAGATGCCGCGGACCGTGGCGCGCGGGAACATCAGGTAGGGCAGGAGCCGGGGGCCGGTGCTCTCGTTGCCGACCTGGGTCGCCCACTGCCAGCACACCGCCACCTGGCTCCCGATGTTGAGCAGGGGGAACACGGCGTCGGTGACCGCGCCGCCGAGGTTGTCGAAGTACCGGTCGACACCGTCGGGGGCGGCACGGGCGAGTGCGTCGCGTACGGTGTCCGCGCCGTCCCCGTGGCGGTAGACGATCACGGCGTCGAACCCGAGGCCGGTGAGGTACTCCGCCTTCTCCGGGGACGAGGTGGTGCCGATCACCCGGGCGCCGGCGAGCGCGGCGAGCTGGCCGACGAGCGCGCCCACCGAGCCGGAGGCCCCGCTGATGACGAGGGTCTCGCCGGGGCTGATCGTCATGTACTTGGTCAGGGTCCCCCAGGCGGTCATGCCGGGGCCGCCCATCACGCTGAGGGCGGTCGGCAGCGGCAGGGCGTCGTCGTACCACCGGGGGTCGAGCCTGCGGTAGGCGGGGAAGACCATGGGGAACGTGCCGGTCTGCCAGAGTTCGGGCGCGCCGGTGCTGATCACATGGGTGCGCCAGCCGCCGAAGCCCTGTACGAGGTCGCCGACACGGTGGGCGGCGCGCGGTCCCGCCTCCACCACCTCCATGATCGAGTCGGCGCCCATGTGCCGGCCGATGGGGGTGTCGAGGGCGATGCCCTGGAGGTAGGGGTCGACGGAGACGTACAGCGTGCGAAGGAGCATCTCGTCGGGGGCGAGGGCCACGTCGAGGTTCTCGACGACCTTCTCGTAGACGCGGTCCACGTCGGGGACGCCCTCGACGTGCTCGCGGACCACCCACTTCGCGATCTTCATCGTTTCCTCTCCGTCGGTGCGGCGGGGCGGACGGGCACGGGGATGACCCGGTGGGTCGGTGGTGGTGCGGTGAGGTCGAGCGACGCGGTGAAGGGCCGGTCGTCGTCGCGGCAGACGAACTGCATGACGTGGCGTCCGGCGGCGGCGGCCCGGATGAGCCCGCCGGTGGTGGCCCAGACACCGGACTGGTAGAAGTCGCGCAGTCCGGGAAGTCCCGGGCCGTGCTTCCTGATCAGCTCTTCGAGCCGCTCGCCGCTCTCGACGAAGGGCTGCCAGCCGAGGACGGTGCCGTCGTAGTTGCCGGTGTAGCGGACCTGGGTGAGGGGGCTGGAGACGTCACGGACGACGATCGCGTCCCGCAGGCCGGGGTAGCGCTGTTCCAGGAAGCCGACGAGTGTCTCGCGGGCCCGCCGTTTCGCCACGTAGTAGCCGCGCCCGTGCCGTACGGGCAGGGTGTGCAGCTCCTGTCCGCCGCGGGTGCGGGTGATCTGTTCGGGGCCCTCGTCCAGGGCGCGCCAGGGGGCGATGTCGCAGAAGTAGGTGGCGTAGACGACGGTGGTGCCGTCCGGGGACAGTTCGGGGTAGTGGCGGCTGCGGAACTGGACGTTGATGCTGGAGTGGCGGATGCCGGTCAGTTCGGCCGCCGTGGCCTCGTCGAGGAGGTAGGTGGTGCAGGGTTCCCCTTCGGGGAAGGGGCGGGAGAGGCCGAGGAAGAGGGTGAAGTAGCCGGGGAAGACCATGCCGGGTTCGCGGATGGTCTCGGTGTAGAGCTTGCGGTAGTCCTCGCCCAGGTACTTGCCCCCCAGGAACTGCATGGTCGTGGTGTAGCCGTCGCAGGCCGACACGACGATGTCGGCGCGCAGTTCCTGACCGTCGCTGAGCCGGACGCCCACCGCCCGGTCGTCCTCGACGATCACCGTCTCGACCTTCGTGTTGTACGAGACCTCGCCGCCGAGCCGGCGGTAGCGCGCCTCGATCGACTCGGCGAGACCGAGGGAGCCGCCCTCGGGGACTCCGGCGGAGAGGTTGGCGTGCGAGGCGAGCTGGAAGTGGAAGGGGAGGACGGGGAAGGCCGGGTGCTTCTCGTAGAGGATGAAGTTGAAGGCCTGCCGCAGAAGGGGGTCCTTGAACCTCGCGGAGAAGTCGCTCATCAGGACGGTGATCGTGGTGCGGACGGAGTTGAGGTACGGCAGGAACGAGGCGAGCATCCGCCAGCGCTCCCGGCGTCCCATCAGTCCGACGGGCTTGAGGAAGGGGTAGACCGCGAGCGCCTTGCGGAAGCTGCGCAGTTGCGCGCAGAACTTCCGCACGAGCCGCGCGTCGGCCGGCGAGATGTCGATGAGGTGGGCTTCGAGCCGGTCGGGGTCGGAGTAGAAGTGGACGGCGCGGCCGTCCGTGCCGCGCACGATGTTGAAGACGTCGAAGTGGCGGATCTCCTTGCCCTGGAGGGCCCCGAGCTCCAGCCAGATCTGGTGCATCTCGTTGCCGGGGCCGCTGCCGAGGAGCCAGCTGACGCAGGCGTCCAGGGTGAAGCCGCCGCGATCCCAGGCGGTGCAGCAGCCGCCGGGCAGCTCGTGCATCTCCAGGATGCGGGTGCGGTAGCCGTTCATCTGGGCGTAGCAGCCGGTGGAGAGCCCGCCGAGACCGGCCCCGATGATGATCATCGTCTCCCGGGGCCGGCGGGCGCCGCCGGGCCGGGGCCCGTTCCTGTTCCCGCTCATGAGTCCTCGCTCTCCCGTGCGGACCACCGGTCGAGCTGGGGCAGGTGTCCCAGCTTCCCGGGGTGCCAGGGTTCGGTGCCCTCGCTCTCCCAGGCCCGGAATTCCAGGCCCAGTTCGCGGCAGAGGTACTGGACGGCGAAGCGGCCGGTGGAGGCGGCGCGGATCAGGCCGCCCATGCCGGCCCACTGCCCGGCCATGGAGAAGCCGCTCAGTCCGGGCAGCCGCATCCGGTCCTTGCCGACCAGGCGCGTGGCGACGTCGTCGGCCTCGGAGAACGCCTTCCAGGCGAGGATGGAACCGCCGAGGTTCCCGGTGTAGCGGTGGGTCGTGGCGGGTGTGGCGACCTCGATGATGTCGATGCGCTCCGCGATGCCGGGCGTTCGGCGTTCCAGGAAGTCGCGGACGAATTCGGCGACTTCGCGCTTGCGTCGGCGGTACTCCTTGCGGTCCCTGGTGCGCAGGTCCTTCCAGTGGGCGTAGTCGCTGAAGTAGGTGCAGTGCAGGACGGAGTGGCCCGGCGGTGCGAAGCCGCCGGAGTAGCGGGACCGGGCCTGCACGACGAGGCTGTCCTGGAGCGCCCCGGGGAGGTGGGCCGCGTCGTCCGGGCCGAGGAGGTGCGTCGTGCTGTGCGCCTCCTCGGGTTCCAGGTCGCCGCGCAGGCCGACGAACGCGGAGACGACGGCGGGGAAGAGGGTGCCGGGGCGGTGGAGGAGGTCGGTGTAGAGCTTGTCGATGCGGGGGCCGGTGTACCGACCGCCCAGGAGTCCGTACACGGTGGTGTGGCCGTCGCACGCGGAGACCACGTGTTCGGCGAAGTACTGCCTTCCGTTGCGGAGTTCGATGCCGATCGCGCGGTCGTTCTCGACCAGGATCCGCTCGGTGCGGGCCCGGTAGGTGACCGTTCCGCCCAGGCTCCGGTAGCGCTCCTCGACGGACCGGGCGAGGCCGAGCGAACCGCCTTGCGGGAAGCCCGCGTTGCCGTGGTGGGCGGCCGCCATGTTGAAGAGGTACGGCAGCAGCGGGAAGCCCTCGGGGTCCTGGAAGAAGATGTTGCGGAACGCCTTGCGCAGCAGCGGGTCCTGGAACCGGTCGGCGAACACGTGCATCGGGGTGGCGGCGGTCCGCCAGAACAGCCGGAACGCGGGGAGCACCGTGCGCAGGGTCTGAGCCCGCTCCCGTACGGTCCGCAGCGCGGGCGCGGTCAGGAACGGGTACAGCTCGATGTCGATGAAGCGCCGCAGGTCCCGGGCGAAGGCCCGGATGAGCGGGGCGTCGGCGGGTGAGACCTCCAGGAGGTGGGCCTCCAGGCGGTCGGGGTCGTTGTAGAAGGTCACCGACCGGCCCGACGCGTCCTCGACCTTGTTGAACAGCTCGAAGTTGGTGACCGTCTTGCCGTCGAGCGCGCCGAGTTCGCTCCACACCCGGTGGGCGTCGTTGCCCGGGGCGGTGCCGATGAGCCATTCGATGCAGTAGTCGAAGAGGTACCCGTCGCGGGACCAGGCGGTGCAGCAGCCGCCGGGCAGTACGTGCTTCTCGAAGATGCGGGTCCTGGCTCCGCTCATCTGCGCGTAGATGCCGGTGGAGAGGCCGGCCACGCCCGCGCCGATGACGATGACGCGGGGCGGTGTGCCCGGGTCGCGTTCCCTGCTGGTCCAGTCGGTGCCGTCGTCATCCGCCATGGGCCGCGCCTCCCGTCAGGACGGACCGCACCAGCTCGGCGTTGCGGGGCAGGTGTTTGGCGTCGAGCATGTCGGCGTGGACACCGGAGCCGCGCAGTACGGCGGTGGCGCCCGTGGAGCTGCCGTGCCAGGTGCCGTGCTCCCCGGCGGCGTAGAGGGCGGCCTTCTCCTCGTCGGTGATCACGCTGACCGTCGCGGCGACCGTGCCGGTGTTGGGGGTCCGGCCGCAGAAGGCGAGGTATTCGGCGGCGTGGGCGAGGGTCTCGCGGGCGACGGCATCGGATCCGGTGTGCTTGCGTACGTGGTCGGCGAGTTCGGTCTCGAAGGCGGCGATGCCCGAGGCGTCCGGTTCGTAGGCGTCGAGGATGCGGCGGGAGTCGATGATGACGACGTGGGCGACGCGGCGACCGCGCCGCTCCAGCTCCTTGGCCGTCTCGAAGGCGAGGTTGCCGCCGAGGGAGTAGCCGAGGAGCAGGTAGGGGCCATCGGACCGGGCGGCCTCGATCAGATCGGCGTACCGGGCGACCTTGTCGTCGCCGGGAAGGTAGTTGAAGCCGGTGACGGAGTGGTCGGGGAGCTGTGCGGCCAGGCCCCGGTAGACGAGTCCGTGGCCGCCGGCGGGCGGGAAGCAGAAGAGGGCGGGGGCCTGGCCGGCGTTGAAGGTGAGGCTGGGCAGTTCGTCGGCGGCGGTGCCGAGCAGGACGTCCTCCACCGTGGCGGCCATGCCGTGCAGGGTGGTGCCCTGGTAGAGCCTGCTGACGGGGACGCCGACGCCGAACTCGGTGCGCAGGTGGTGGAGGAGTTCGATGAGCTTGATCGAACTGCCGCCGAGTTCGAAGAAGTCGTCCTCCAGGCCGATCTGTTCGCGTCCGAGCAGGGTCCTCCAGTGGCGGGCGACGCTGACCTCGTACAGCGTCACGGGCTCCTCGTGCGGCCGGTTCCCCTCCTCGGCCCGGGGGGCGGGCAGCGCGGCCGTGTCGACCTTGCCGTTGGCCGTCAGCGGCAGGGCGGGCAGCTCGGTGAAGTGGGACGGGATCATGTACGAGGGCAGCGAGCGCGCCAGGTGGCGGCGCAGGGCCCGGACGTCCAGGGCCGCACCGGGCGCCGGTACGCAGTAGGCGCAGAGCGCCGCGTCTCCCCCGGTGTCGGTGCGTACGGTGACGACGGCCCGGGCGAGCGGGGGCCACTGGGCGAGCTGTGCCTCGATCTCGCCGATCTCGATGCGGTGGCCGCGCAGTTTGACCTG
This sequence comes from Streptomyces sp. rh34, assembly GCF_002551245.1. Classification (GTDB taxonomy): domain Bacteria; phylum Actinomycetota; class Actinomycetes; order Streptomycetales; family Streptomycetaceae; genus Streptomyces. Next base: position 1,122 of record NZ_NTGZ01000043.1, on the reverse strand, counting down.
CCCGTCGGTCCGGCCCAGGAGGTGGACCCGGCCGTGCGCGTCCCAGCGGGCGATGTCGCCGGTGCGGTAGAGCCGTTCGGGCCGGGCGCCGGCGGCCCGGCCGAGCGCCCGGGTGACGAAGCGCTCCTCGGTCTGTTCGGGGTCCCCGGCGTAGCCGAGGGCGACACCGTCGCCGCCGATCCAGAGTTCGCCGGGCACGCCGGGCGGTACGGGTTCGCCATGGGCGTCGAGGACATGCAGGGTGCTGTTGGGCAGGGGCCGGCCGATCGGGACCATCGCGCCGGGTTCCAGGTCGTCGACGGGTCCCTCGAAGAACGCGCTGTCGATGGTGGCCTCGGTGAGTCCGTAGGAGTTGACCAGGCGGGTGCCGGGTCCGCACAGTTCGGCCAGCCGGCGGTACTCCCCCACGCTCCAGGCGTCCGAGCCGACCACCAGCAGCCGCAGGAAGTCCAGCCACAGCCCCTCCCGTGCGCAGTGGTCCATCAGCCCGCGGACGACAGCGGGTACGAACTCCGCGCAGTCTACGCGCTCCTGACGTATCGTCCGGTAGAGCCGGGTGGTGTCGAAGAGGAGGTCGCGGTCGGCCAGGACGAGGGTGCCGCCCGAGCACAGGGCGCGCACCAGGTCGCCGGTGAACACGTCGAAGGACGGTTCGGCCATCTGGAGGTGCGTCCGGACGTCGGTGTCCAGACGGTACTCCTGGCGCCACGCGGCGTGGGCGGAGGCGAGGTTGCGGTGGCTGACGCGGACGGCCTTGGGCCGGCCGGTGGATCCGGAGGTGGTGATGACGTACGCGGGCGAGTCCGGGCCGGTCTCGGCCGCCGGTCCCTCCGGGTGCGGTTCGGTGCGTCCGAGCGCGGCGAGGGTGAGGGTCGGGACGGTCAGGGCTCCGGTCTGTTCCGACGTGGCGTCGTCCGCGACGAGGACGAGGGCCGCGCCGGTGGTCGTCACGAGGTGGGCGAGCCGGTCGGCGGGCTGGTCGGGGCGGAGCGGGAGGTAGGCGGCGCCGGCCCTGAGCACGCCGAGCAGGGCGGCGATCAGCTCGGGAGACTTGTCGAGGCACAGCACGACCACCGAGCCCTCGCCGACGCCGAGCGCCCGCAGCCGGGCGGCGGTGTCGTC
>NZ_NTGZ01000428.1 GCF_002551245.1 Streptomyces sp. rh34 | reverse complement strand
AGTCGGCCCCGGGCCGGACGGGGCCGCCGGGCGGACCCGCGGGAACGCGCCGCCCGGCCCGGTCATCTGTCCACCCGGACGGCGGCCCCGGTCAGCTGGTCGTCCAGGCGGCGGATGTCGGCGTCGACCATGATGCGGGCCAGTTCGCGCGACTTCACCGAGGGCTTCCAGCCGAGGAGCGCCTCGGCCTTCGACGCGTCTCCGATCAACGCGTCGACCTCGCTCGGGCGTTCGTACTTCGGGTCGTAACGCACGTGCTCGCGCCAGTCCAGCTCCGCGTGCTCGAAGGCGAACTCCAGGAACTGCCGGACGCTCACGCCCTCACCGGTGGCGACCACGTAGTCGTCGGGAGTGTCGCACTGGAGCATCCGCCACATGGCGTCCACGTACTCCGGCGCGTATCCCCAGTCCCGGACCGCGTCCAGGTTGCCCAGGTGCAGACGTTCCTGGAGCCCGGCCTTGATCCGGGCGACACCCCGGGTGATCTTCCGGGTCACGAAGGTCTCGCCCCGGCGCGGCGACTCGTGGTTGAAGAGGATCCCGTTCACCGCGAACATGCCGTACGCCTCGCGGTAGTTGACCGTGGCCCAGTAGGCGTAGACCTTCGCCACGCTGTACGGGCTCCGCGGGTGGAACGAGGTGTTCTCGTTCTGCGGGGGCGGGCTGGCGCCGAACATCTCGGAGGACGAGGCCTGGTAGATCCGGGTCTGGATGCCGCTGGCCCGGACCGCCTCCAGGAGCCGGACGGTGCCGAGGCCCGTGACGTCACCGGTGTACAGCGGGGCGTCGAAGGACACCCGCACATGCGACTGCGCGCCCAGGTTGTAGACCTCGTCGGGCCGGATGTCGCGCAGCAGGTTCACCAGGGCCACACCGTCGGTCAGGTCCGCGTGATGCAGGACGAAGGAGCGCTCCGGTTCCTCGGGGCCCTGGTAGATGTGGTCGATCCGCTCGGTGTTGAAGCTGGAGGAACGGCGTATGAGCCCGTGCACCGTGTACCCCTTGTCGAGCAACAACTCGGCCAGATATGAACCGTCCTGGCCGGTCACTCCGGTGATGAGCGCGGTCTTCACCACGATTCCCCCTTCTCTGCTGATCGCTTCGACGGCGACGTTCACTGACATATCGGAATTGGAGCGTTCTGCGGCGAAGTGTCACCGCAGTCCCTTTCTGCTGGCACAATCCGAGCCATGACGACCGAACTCCCCGTCCCTTCCCAGGAATCCGTCCGCCCCCTACTGCGGTCCGGCTCCCGCGTATTCGTCGCGGGACACCGCGGCCTGGTCGGCTCGGCGGTGGCCCGCCGCCTCGCCGCCGACGGTCACGAGGTGCTCACCCGCGGCCGCGACCTCCTCGACCTGCGCGACGCCGCGCGGACCGGGGCGTATCTGAAGGAGATCCGCCCGGACGCCGTGGTGCTGGCCGCCGCCAAGGTCGGCGGGATCATGGCCAACAGCACCTACCCGGTGCAGTTCCTGGAGGACAACCTGCGCATACAGCTCAGCGTGATCGCCGGCGCGCACGCGGCCGGGACCGAGCGGCTGCTCTTCCTCGGCTCGTCGTGCATCTACCCCAGGCTCGCACCCCAGCCGATCCGCGAGGGCTCGCTGCTCACCGGCGAGCTGGAGCCCACCAACGAGGCCTACGCCCTCGCCAAGATCGCCGGAATCGTCCAGACCCAGTCCTACCGCCGCCAGTACGGCGCCTCCTACATCAGCGCCATGCCCACCAATCTCTACGGGCCGGGCGACAACTTCGACCTGGAGACCTCGCACGTCCTGCCCGCGCTGATCCGCCGCTTCCACGAGGCGCGGCGGGACGGGGCCGACGAGGTGACCCTGTGGGGCTCCGGCACTCCGCGCCGCGAGTTCCTCCATGTCGACGACCTCGCCGCCGCCTGTGTGCGCCTGCTGGAGGCCTACGACGGCGACGAACCCGTCAACATCGGCTGCGGCGACGACCTCACCATCAGTGAACTCGCGGACACGGTGAAGGAGGTGACGGGCTACCAGGGGCGCATCGGCTGGGACGCCTCGAAGCCCGACGGGGCGCCCCGCAAGCTGCTCGACGTCACCCGCCTCTCCTCCCTCGGCTTCACACCGCAAATCCCGCTGCGCGACGGCATCGCCCGCACCTACGCCTGGTGGCTCGGGCAGCTCCCGCCCGGACAGTGACCGTTCGCCGCCGTCGGGAGGTGTCTCGCGGCGGCGCACCGGCTGTGCTCCTCGCATCCGCACGCCCGCCGCCCTCAGTACGCCCCGCGGCCGTCGGTGACGGCGCGCACGGTGCGGGCGAGGAGTCCCATGTCGGTGGCCACCGACCAGTTGTCGACGTACCAGAGGTCGAGCGAGACGGTCTCCTGCCAGGTCAGATCGGAGCGGCCGCTCACCTGCCACAGGCCCGTCAGCCCCGGCTTCACGGCGAGCCGGCGGTGTTCGCGCTCGTCGTACCGCGAGGCCTCCTCCGGCAGGGGCGGCCGCGGACCCACCAGCGACATCTGGCCCAGCAACACGTTGAGGAGCTGCGGGAGTTCGTCGATCGACGTCCGCCGCAGCATCCGTCCGACCGGTGTCACCCGGGGGTCGCCGCGCATCTTGAAGAGCGGTCCGTCGACCTCGTTGCTGGCGGCCAGCTGTGCCTTCAGCTTCTCCGCGTCCGCCACCATCGTGCGGAACTTCCACATGGTGAAGGGCCGGTTGTGCCGCCCGTGCCGGACCTGCCGGTGGAAGACCGGGCCCCGCGAGGTCAGCCGGACGCTCAGTGCCACCGCCAGGAGTAACGGTGTCAGCACCAGCAGCCCGAACAGGGCCCCCGTACGGTCCAGCGCGTTCTTCAGCACGGCCTGCGGGCCCCCGCGCAGAGGCGGCGCGATGTGCAGCAGGGTGAGCCCGGCCGCGGTGACGGGACGCACCCGCTCGGCCGCCACCCCGGACAGCTCCGAGACCACGGACAGGGCGACGCCCCCGTCGTGCAGTCCCCAGCCGAGCCGGCGCAGCCGGTCGCCGGTCAGCTGGGGCCCGGGAGCCACCAGTACGAGGTCGGCCGCGTGGGCGTAGACGGCGCCGAGCACCGTCGTCACGTCGTCGTCGGCCGGGCGGGACGCGAGGCGCCCCGGCACCCGCACACCGTCCAGCTCCAGCCGGGCGGCGCCCACCGGGATGGCGGCGACCAGAAAATAGTCGTGATCCGTACGGGAGTTGAGCAGCTCGGCCGCCCGGCCCACGCCCGATGGCTCGCCGACCAGCAGCACCCTGCTGGCCCGGTGTCCCCGGCGTCGGGAGAGCGGCCACCGGCGCAGCCCCGCCACCGCCGTGGCGATCGGCAGCCCCGGCGCCACGGCCACGACGGCCGTGGCCGGGTCCACCGGGCTTCCCGCCGCCGTGTGCAGCACGGCCAGCAGGCCGATGAGCGCGAGCCAGTCCCCGACCGGGCCGAGCGCGCCGCCGGGCCCGGCCCCCGGCCGGTCCGTGTACCTGTCTCTTATACATATCT